>JBBREC010000012.1:0-36948 GCA_038203295.1 Caulobacterales bacterium | reverse complement strand
GTAGATGTCGCAACGGATCGCCTTCAGCGCCGCGGCGATGGCCACCGCGCTGGTGTCGGAGCCGCCGCGGCCGAGCGTGGCGATGCGCCCGTCGCGGGTGACGCCCTGGAAGCCCGCGATCACCGCGACCTCGCCGGTGTCCATGGCCGCCATCAGTTTTTCGGGCTCGACGTCGTCGATGCGCGCGCGGCCGTGGGCGTCGTCGGCGATGATCGGGATCTGCCAGCCCATCCACGAGCGCGCAGGAACGCCCATGTTGCGAAGAGTCATGGCCAGCAACCCCGCGGTCACCTGCTCGCCGGAGGCCACCACCACGTCATACTCGTCGTCGGACGGGGGCAGGCCCGCCGCCGCCGCCCCGGAGCCGTCGGTCCAGGCGACCAGCTCGTTGGTCTTGCCGGCCATGGCGGAGACCACGACGGCGACCCTGTGGCCCGCCTGCACCTCGGCGTTCACCAGCCTTGCCACGCGGCGGATGCGTTCGAGGTCGGCCACGGACGTGCCGCCGAATTTCATCACCAGCCGGGACATGAGGTCTTTTACGTCGATCCAGTTGCTGCGCCGCCGAATGGCGGTGCGCCTAATAGCGGCGCCGCGAGAGCGCTGCAACGCCCTCAAGCCTTCGTTTCGCCGCCCAGGCGCGCTATTGAGAGGCATGGCTTCGCAAACCCAACCGCGTTCGAGCATCGATCCTGCCGAGGTCGAGCGGTTCTCGCGGATCGCCGCCGAGTGGTGGGACCCCAGGGGCAAATTCGCGCCCCTGCACAAATTTAACCCGGTACGTCTGGCCTTTATCAGGGACCAGGCGCTCTACCGCTTCGGACGAGATCCGAAGGCGCGGCGGCCGTTCGAGGGCCTGCGCCTGCTGGACATCGGCTGCGGTGGGGGCCTGCTCAGCGAGCCCATGAGCCGGCTGGGCTTTCATGTGGTCGGCGTAGACGCCTCGGAGCGCAACATCGGAACGGCCTCGGCCCACGCCGCCGAGCAGGGGCTTGCCATCGACTATCGCGCCTCTACCGCCGAGGCCCTAGTAGAGGCAGGTGAGCCCGGTTTCGACCTGATCCTCAACATGGAGGTCATCGAGCACGTGGCCGACCCGGGCGACTTCCTGCGCTCCTGCGCCCAGTTGCTGGCGCCCGGCGGCCTGATGATCGTGGCCACGCTGAACCGCACCCTGAAAGCCTTCGCGCTCGCCAAGGTCGGGGCGGAATATGTGCTGCGCTGGCTGCCGGCGGGCACTCACGACTGGTCGAAGTTCCTCAAGCCCGACGAGATCCGAGGCTTTCTGGCGCGGGAACCGCTGGTCGTTGACGGCCCGTATGGCGTGGTGTTCGCTCCGCTGAGCGGTCGCTGGTCCCAGAGCCATGACACGGACGTGAACTACATGATGACGGTCGCGCGCGACGCGGACTAAGACCCGCAAGGCTGCGGGGAATTAAGGAAAAGTCGATGCCTTCGTTACGCGTGCTGGGTCACGCCTTCCGGGCCTGGCGGCGCAACCTGCGCTGGTCCAAACATGAGCCCGAGACGCCCTATCTCGCTGACCTGTTGTCGGGCGCGCCGGTGTGCCTGCACGTGGGCGCCAGCGACGGGCGCCACTCCTATGTGATGACCCAGGTGGCCCCAAAGGCGCGGATCTACGCCTTCGAGCCCTCGGCTTTTTCCTATCAGGTCCTGAAGACCACCATCGCCTGGCACCGTATCGGCGACCGGGTGACGGCGATCCACGCCGCGGTGGGCGATGCGCCGGGCGAGCTCCTGCTGGTGACGCCGCGCAAGATGTCCGGCCGGATGGGCCGGGCCTACGCCTATGTTTCCGAGACGCCGCCAAACGGCGCCGCGAGGCCGGATCTGCAGGACAAGGGATCAGAACTCCAGAAGACCCCGGTGGTGACGCTGGACGGCTACTGCGCCGAGCACGGGATCGACCGCGTCGACTTCATCCGCATGGATATCGAGGGCGCCGAGCAGATGGCGCTCAAGGGCGCGTCCGGCATCCTCGACCGTGACCGCCCGCACGTTCTGTTGGAAATCCATCCGGTGATGTTGAACGCCCGGTTCGGCGGCTCGGCCGAGGCGGTGGTCAGCCTCTTCCACGACCGCGGCTATCGCATGTTCGCGCTCAACGGCGATCGGCTGGAGGAGCGCACAGCGGTGGTCGATGACCTGCCCTGGAAGGACTACTTCTTCATCCACCCCAGCCGGGCCGCGCGCCTGCCCGACGGCGTGTTCAAGGCCCGGATGGCGGCCTAGGGACGAACGGCGGGCTGAAACAGCTCGACCAGATTGCCCGAGGGGTCCTCGGCCAGGATCTGCGCGCCGCCCGGTCCTTTGAGGATGTCGTTGCGGAATACGACGCCCCGGGCGCGCAGGCGTTCGACCTCGGCGGCAATATCCCCGACGATGACCTGGAAGCGGTTCCAGCCGCCGGGCTCGGGCTGTCGGCCGTCTGGCATCGGCCGGCCTGCAGAGGCGGTCCTGCCGCTCAGGAGCAGCCTGAGCGGCCCGAGCCCGACGGAGGCAAAAGCCGGCGCCGCGTTCATGTGAACGCTGAAGCCGAGGTTGCCGACGTACCAGTCCACGGACTGCTGGACGTCGCCGACCATGTAGCGGACATAAACAACCGTCTCACTCATCAGGAAGTCCTCCTGGGCGGGATGAGGGGCGCTCGGCGAGAGGGCGGTCGCCTCCTACGGCTCGGGCGAGACCTGGATCAGCAGCTTGCCGTCGTGGGCGCCGGTGAACAGGCGCTGCAGGGAGTCCATGGCGCCTTCCAGCCCCTGGTCCACATGCACCTTCCATTTGAGCTTGCCCTCCATGACCCACGGGATCAGCTCGGCCATCGCCTCGCCGGCGCGGGGCAGAAAGTCGGTGATGATAAAGCCACGGATGGTCAGTCGATGCATCAGTACACGGACGAAATCGGTGGGGCCGGCCGGTCGGCTGTCGTCGTTGTAGGTCGAGATCATGCCGCAGAGCGGCATGCGGCCGAAGTTGTTCATCCGTGAGACCACGGCGTCCATGGTGTCGCCGCCGACGTTCTCGAAGTTGACGTCGATCCCTTTGGGACACAGCCGGTCCAGCGCCGCCCCGACGTCCTCGTTCTTGTAGTCGACGGCCCCATCGAACCCGAGTTCGCCGGTCAGCCAGTCGCACTTGGCCCGGCCACCGGCGATGCCGACGACGTGGGCGCCCTTCAGTCTGGCGATCTGGCCAGCGATCGAGCCCACTGCGCCCGCGGCGGCGGAGACGACCACCGTCTCGCCCGGCTGTGGCCGGCCGATGTCGCACATGCCGAACCAGGCCGTCAGGCCGGTGGCGCCCAGCACGCTCATGTAGGCGGTCAGCGGCACGCCAGGCAGCTGCAGCGCTGGCATCAGCGCCGCGCCGTTGGCGACCACGTGGGTGGTCCAGCCGCCCAGCCCTGTGTTGACCACATCGCCCTGTTTGAAGCGGTCCGATCGCGAACGCTCAACTACGCCCAGCGACCCGCCGCGCATGGTGTCGCCGATCGCCACCGGCGGCATGTACTGGTCCTGGTCGCTCATCCAAATGCGGTTGGTCGGGTCGAGCGACAGGTAGAGCGTGCGCACCAGAACCTCGCCGTCGGCCAGGTCGCGGATCGGCTCCTCGATGAATTCGAGGTCCCCCGGCTGGATCTCGCCCGTGGGCCGGCGTCGCAGCACCCAGCGTTTCAGGGTCGCCATAACTCGTCTCTCCCTCGCCGCCGTCCGATGCACGGTCCGCCGCACACCGTGCCGTTCGGCGATGGGTCGGGCAAGCGCGCCGCCTCAATTCCCGCTGAATTCAGTTCTCGCGATCCCCACCCGAGTCTCGACCGCCCTCGCCATGTCCGCCCTCGGCTCCGCGGTGGCAGCGCGCGCAGTCCTGGATGTTGCGCAGACCTTCCTTGAGGTGCTTAGCCTCCGTGCGGGCCTTGCTGTGCGCATGGCAGCCGTAGCAGGTGTAGCTACGGAAATTCCCGTCGACGTGGCAGGTCGCGCAGGACGCGTCATGTGGCGGCGCCAGGCTGAAATAGCCGCTGTGCTCGAACCTGGCGGGCTTCCAGGCCTTATCGCCATGGCATTGGCCACAAGGCAGGTCGACGCCCGGGTGCAGGTCGTTCTTTGGCGGGCTGTGGCAGGTCGCGCACCGACCGCGCAGGTCGGACCTCAGCAGCGCGTGGGCGAACGACGGCACCACATTGCGCGTGAGCCGGGGGCGCGGATGGTCTGTGTGACAGGCCATGCAATCCTGTTGCGCCAGCGACTCATGGAAGGGGGGGATGCGCGACCAGAAGATTGTGGCGCCCTTCGTCGTGCGGCGACCGATGTCGGCCAGTCGGTGGCAGCCCAGGCATCGGTCGGCCGTTGCGCCGCGGAAGGGGCTGTGACAGGCGAAACAGTCCTGCTGCAGGCCTGCGTGGCCGGACCGCAGGTTTCCTGGACTGGCCATCTGGTGCGGAACCATAAAGGCCAGCGTCACGATCGCGACCAGCGCCGTGCTCAGGGCGATCCAGACCCATCTCGGCGTCATTTCCAGCCCCAGAACATGAACACCGCCACGATGTGGGCCAGGGCCAGCACAGCGAACGCGAGCGAGATGGGCAGGTGGACCTTCCGCCACTGCTTGACCAGATCGAAGGTCAGGCTGTCGAGATGCAGCCGCAGCTTGGCGTCGGTGTCGGAGACTCCTTCTGCCTTGAGGTCGGCGCGGGCCTGTTTGAGCCAGACCTGTGCGCGTCGAAGCAGAAACTTGCCGGTGAGACCGCTCGCGACGTTGAACAGCATCGCGCCGAGCGCGAGCCAGGCCAGAACGGCGTTGAAGTGGACCCCGGCGTGAACCAGCACAAGCAAGGAACCCGCCCAGGCCATCCACTCGTGCAGGCGCAGCAGGAACATCGGGTCGCCGCCCTCGAAAACACCCCGCTTGCGCAGGGAGTGCCCGAACGAGGCTAAGATCAGCAGGACCCCCGGAATCCCGAGGTAACGCCCGATCCAAACGGCGTTGAGCAGGTGCAGCCCCGCATCCACCAGCAGCGCGGCCGCGATCAGCGCCACCAGGGACAGGAAAAATGGCAGAACCTCGCGGAGGAGGAGGCCCGGCTTCATGGGGCCAGCGCCATGCCGCCCGGGCGTACGGAGCAGGCCCTGTCCGCGCGCCGCTCAGATTCCCGTGACTGCGACCAAGCTGGGCCGTTGAACCGCGATGGTGACGTTCCGGTATGGCGCACAAGCGTTCCAGCTCGCCCTCAGGTTCGAGGCCGCTTCAGGATCAGGGGCGACCGCCCGCTGCCGGCCACAAACCCATCCCAATGATAGTCTGAGCGCCTGCCGCCCGCCGCGCCTTGATCCAGATCACCGGGCGTTGGGGCTGACCGGCGCGCAGCGCCGGCGGGGTGGCGACGACGGACGCCGTTGAGCACGAAAAACCCGGTGAAGCCCGTGCACCCCAGCTTCCCCGATCGCTTCGGTGTAGTCTCCTGTTTTCCATGGTTCACGAATTCCGAGGAGCCCGATGCTCGCATTGATGATGGACCGACCGCTGACGCTGCCCTCGATCCTGGAATATGCCGCCCAATACCATCCGGACCGCCAGGTGGTGGACCGCACGGTGGAAGGGCCGATCCATCGCTACGGCTATGCCGAGGCGCTCAAGCGAACCAAGCGGATGGCCAATGCGCTGACCGCCATGGGCGTGAAGCCGGGTGACCGGGTGGCGACGCTGGCCTGGTCGACGCATCGCCACTTCGAGCTCTATTTCGCGGTCACCGGGATCGGGGCGGTGCTGCACACGATCAATCCGCGGCTGCACTCAGACCAGATCGTCTGGGTGGCGAATCACGCGGAGGACAGCGTGCTCTTCTTCGACAACACCTTCTCGGGTCAGGTGGCGGAGCTGGCTGGCCGGATGCCGCTGGTGAAGACCTTTGTCGCGATGACCGACGCCGCGAACCTGCCCGGCGACACCCTGCCCGGGGCGCTGATCTATGAGGACCTGATCGCCGCCAACTCGCCGGCGTTCGCATGGCCGGACATCGACGAGCGGCAGGCCTCCGGGCTCTGCTACACCTCCGGCACCACGGGCAATCCCAAGGGGGTGCTCTATTCGCACCGCTCGACGGTGCTGCACGCCATGGCGCTGGGCCTGCCGGACGCCTTCAACTTCTCGGCGCGCGATGTGGTGATGCCCTGCGCCCAGATGTACCACGCCAACGCCTGGTGCACGCCATACGCCGCCCCGCTGGTGGGGGCGAGCCTGGTGCTGCCGGGCCGCGCGCTCGACGGGCCCAGCATCGCCGAGCTGATCGAGGCCGAGGGCGTGACCTTCCTTCTGGGCGTACCGACCATCTGGGTGGGCGTAGCCGATCACCTGGACGCCACGGGCAAGCAGCTCACCTCGGTGAAGACCATCGCGGTGGGCGGCTCCGCGCCGACGGCGGCGCTGGTCAGCCGGATCGAGGACCGGCTGGGCGGTCAGGTGCGCCAGATCTGGGGCATGACCGAGACTAGCCCGATGGGCGTGATCAACACCGCGCTGCCCGCCCACGCGGGCGAGGACGCGGCGGCCACCCTGCAACGCAAGCTGAAGCAGGGGCGGGGCCTTTGGGGCGTAGACCTGCGGATCGTCAGCGAGGCTGGCGAAGAGCTGCCCCGCGACGGCAAGAGCGCGGGCCCGTTGCAGGTGCGGGGGCCGTGGGTCGCCTCGGCCTATTTCAAGCACGACGGAGCGCAGGTGTTCACAGACGATGGCTGGTTCGACACCGGCGATATCGCGACGATCGACGCCGAGGGCTATCTGCGCCTAACCGACCGGGCCAAGGACGTGATCAAGTCGGGCGGGGAGTGGATATCGACCCTCGACCTGGAGGAAGCGGTCTGCTCGCATCCGGCAGTCGCCATGGCCGCGGCGATCGGCGTGCCGCACCCGAAGTGGGATGAGCGTCCACTGCTGCTGGTGACGCTCCGCCCCGGCCAGACCGCCGACCCGGAGCTGCTGAAGGCCCATGTCGCCGAGCGTGTCGCCAGATGGTGGACGCCGGACGAGGTGCGCATCGTCGACGCCCTGCCCATCGGCCCCACCGGCAAGGTGTTGAAGCGCGAGCTGAGGGACGCCGTGGCGAAGGCGACGGCAGGCGACGGCTGATCCGCTGAGGCGCCTGGGCCACAGCCGCGGGACCTTCTTGTTTCGTTGCGAAAAGGTCATCGAACCAGGCCTTGTTTGCCGCGTTGGCGTCGTCAGGTGATGGCCGTGATTTCAGGTGAGGCTTAGCGTGGCGCGGAAACGGCCCAAAGGCGTGTTGCAGATGGGCTGGGCGGCGCTGGAAGCGTCGTTGCAGGGCCGGACCGAGCACGCCCCGACGCACGCCGCCTATCCCGACACCGTCGTACGGCGTACGAGCTTCGTCGCCGGCGGTGGCCACGGCTGGCGGATCTCGGCCCTGACCACGCCGCGCAAAACGGTCACACCCTGGAAGATCGTGGTCATCACCGGCGCGCCATCCTGGGCCGAGTACTGGGCCGAGACCATGGCCGAGCTGCCGGCCGACCGGGAAATGATCGTCGTCGACCGGCCGGGCTACGGCGCCTCCGAGCCCGCTGAACCCATCACCGACATCCGGGTGCAGGCGCAGGCGCTGGCGCCGTTGCTGGTGGCTGCGCGGGGCCAGAGGGTCATGCTGGTCGGCCAGAGCTATGGCGCGGCCATCGCCAGTCTGATGGCCGAAGCCAGTCCCGGCCAGGTTTCGAGCCTTGTCCTGCTCTCCGGGTTCTTCGGCGAGACCGGACCAACCTCGCGTTGGCTGCTGGACCTGGGCGGCAAGGCGCTAAAGGTGATTCCGAAGGATCTACGCCACGCGGTGATCGAGGCGTCCGGCCAACGGCCGCAACTGGCCCACGCCCGGCGCGCGCTGGCGACGCTGAGGATCCCGATCCACATGGTGCATGGCGACAAGGACGACTTTGCGCCCATCGAGGTCGCCGAGCGGCTCGCCGCCGAGACAATAACGCGCAGCCCGATCAGGTTCATTCGGACCGAGGGCGCCAACCACTTCCTTAACGACGGGCCGGCCGAACAGCTGATCGCGGCCCTCGAAGCGTGCATTCCGGCCCGCAAGGGCTGGAGGTTCGGCTGGTCGACGCTGCCGAAGCTGGATCTTGGCCGGCTGCTTCGCCTGGGCGCGCCCGCCGCCGCTTAGTGCAGCAGCAGGCCGGTGGCCGCGGAGAAGCCGATCACCACCAGCCACGGCGGCAGCCTGGCCACCGCCAGGAACACGAAGGCTGCGACCACCAGGGCGAGGTCCGCGGGGTTCCTCACCGCGGAGCTGAGCACCGGGTTCCACAGCGCCGCGGCAAGCACGCCGACCACCACGGCGTTGACACCGGCCAGGGCGCCGCGAGCGGCGGTGCGGGTCTTCAGTCGATCCCAGAATGGCGCGACGCCCAGCACCAGCAGCAGGCTCGGCAGGAATATGGCGAGGAGCGCGACCAGCCCGCCCGTCCAGCCGCCCTGCGCGCCGGTCTGGGCCGCGCCGACGAAGCCGGCGAAGCTGAACAGCGGGCCGGGAAGGGCCTGCACCGCGCCATAGCCGGCCAGGAATGGATCGGTCTCCATCCAGCCGCGGCCGACGATCTCGCTTTGGAGCAGAGGCAGCACAACATGGCCGCCGCCGAAGACCAGCGCCCCAGTGCGGTAGAAGACGCTGGCCAGGCCCAGCGTCGGGCTCTGCAGCCCGGCGGCCAGCAGCGGCAGGAGTCCGAGGATCACCGCGAAGGCGACGAGCGCGCCCACGGAGACCACGACCGGAACGGTGCGGGCGTGGGGGTCGTCCGGCACGTCGGGCACGGGCTCGTTGCGCAGCATGACCAGGCCGAACAAGGCGCCGGCGGACAGCGCCAGGATCTGCGCCACCGGCCCCTGGGCGATCACCAGCCCCACCGCCGCGCCGATCGCCATGCCGGCGCGGATCGGGCCGATCGCCAGGGTGCGGGCCATGGCGACCAGCGCCCGCAGAACCACGGCGGCCGCGGCGATCTTCAGACCATGCAGCCAGCCCGCGCCCCACGCGCCACTGATATAGGGCGCGGCGTAGGCCAGGCCGATCATCGCGGCGCCGGCCGGAAGCGTGAAGCCGACCCAGGCGGCCACCAGGCCCGCCAGGCCCGCCCGGCGCAGGCCGATGGCCATGCCCAGCTGGCTGGACGCCGGCCCCGGCAGGAACTGGGACAGGGCCATGAGGTCGGCGAAGGCGGTTTCGGACAGCCACGCCCGGCGTTCGACGAATTCGCGGCGGAAGTAGCCCAGGTGCGCCACCGGCCCGCCGAATGCGGTCAGGCCCTGGACCAGAAAGGCCAGAAAGACCTCCAGGGCCCGGCGCTGCGGCGGCGTTTCGTCCATCAGACCCTGTCTTGCGGTGAAGCCTGCGGGCTGTCGACCCTTTTGGCTCGGACGGGAGCTTTTGGACGCCAGCACGGCGAAAGCCCTTGGCCCGCGCATCTGATCGGCGATAAGGCTTTTGCCTGAAGGCCCGGCCAGCGGGCTCAAACCCCGGGGAAGACGCCATGAAGGCCGCCGTTCTGCGCGAAGTGGGCAAGCCGCTTCTGATCGAGCAAGTCCAGATCAACAAGCCGGGCCCGCATGAGGTGCTGATCCGCACCGCCGCCGCCGGCCTTTGCCACTCCGACCTGCACTTCATGCAGGGCTCCTATCCGCACCCGCTGCCGGCGGTGCTGGGTCACGAAAGCTCGGGCATCGTCGAGCAGGTGGGCTCGGAAGTGCGCACCGTGAAGCCGGGCGACCATGTGATCACCTGCCTCTCGGCCTTCTGCGGTCACTGCGAATTCTGCCTGACCGGCCACATGAGCCTGTGCGTCTCGCCCGAGACCAAGCGCGGCAAGGACGACGAGCCCCGCCTGTCGGCGCCCAACGGCCCGATGATGCAGTTTCTGAACCTGTCGTCCTTCGCCGAGCACATGCTGATTCACGAGCATGCCTGCGTGGCGATCCGCAAAGATATGCCGCTGGATGTGGCCGCGTTGATCGGCTGTTCGGTGACCACCGGCGTCGGCGCCGCGATCCATACTTCCAATGTGCGGCCCGGCGAGACCGTGGCGGTGATCGGCTGCGGCGGCGTGGGCCTGTCGGCGATCAACGGTGCAGCCATCGCCGGCGCCAGCCGGATCATCGCCATCGACACCAGCGCGTCGAAGGGCAACCTGGCCATGGAGTTCGGCGCGACCGACTTCATCAACGCTTCCGAGACTGACGCGGTCAAGGAAGTGCTCGAGATGACCAAGGGCGGCGTGCACCACGCCTTCGAAGCCATCGGCCTGGGCAAGACCGCCGAGCAGGCGTTCAACATGCTGCGCCGCGGCGGCACCGCCAATATCATCGGCATGATCCCGGTTGGCCAGATGGTCTCGATCATGGGCGCGGCCTTCCTCGGCGAGAAGAAGCTGCAGGGCTCGCTGATGGGCTCGAACCGCTTCCCGGTCGACATGCCGCGGTTCGTCGACTTCTACATGTCCGGCAAGCTGAAGCTCGACCACATGATCTCCCAGCGCATCAAGCTGGAGCAGGTCAACGAGGGCTTCGACGAGATGAAGAAGGGCGAACTCGCCCGCTCGGTCATCGTCTTCGACGCCTGATTGCACTCAGCTCCTTCTCCCCCTGTGGGAGAAGGTGGCCTGCGCCCACAGGCCAGATGAGGGGTCTCACGGCGTTTCCGCCGTAGGCCCTTCTTCTTGCGTGGAGATGGGAGGTTTCCGCGACCCCTCATCCGTCAGCCTGCGCCTCGCGCCTTCTCCCGCAGGGGAGAAGGGTTCAGCCCTGCAGCACCTTCCGAACGTCGCTGAGCGGATCGTCCAGCGTACCGCTGTCGAGGTCGAAGATCATGGTGGTGCGGGTCTGGACGTCGTAGGGCCGCCAGCCCGGATCGCCGGTGCGGGCAAAGGCGAGCCAGGCCGCCGACATCTGGTCGGCCACAACCTGCGGCTCCTCGCCCCGGCCGACGAAGTTGCGGGCGCTTTCGACATTGTCGAACACCAGCGGGATTTCGAGAGCATGCGGGCAGCGCAGGCGGCCGCGGCTGACCGGCGTCTCCCACGTCAGTATGTACATCCAGACCGGCGCGGCCTTCTGGGCGGCCTTGCGTTCGGCCAGGGTCAGGGAATCCTTCCACATGCCCGTCGCGGTGCCCGCCGCGGCGGCCAGGTGGGTCTGGTCATAGTGTGGATAGGCGGCGCGCAGGGCGGCGACCAGGGCGTCGGCCTTGTCGCCGGCGGCGGCCCTGGCGTGCTTTTCCAGGTCGGCGTCATCGAAGGCCCCGAACTTCGGATGGCCCAGCATGAAGAGGGTCGTCTCGTCCTTGTTGGTGCCGATCAGCACAGGGACATCGGCGTTGAGCGGCGAGGCGTCGGGCTCGAACGGATCGCGGGGCAGGGCAGTCCCATCCACGACGGGGGTGTAGAGCCGCATCACGTCGCCGGGAATCTTGACGCTGGCGTAGCTGATCTGCTCGGTCGACAGGCTGGCCAGGCCATGCGGGCCGTCGATCTTCAGGTCGGTCAGCAGCTGGCGGGCGACCTTGTCGGCCGCCTTGACCGACTTGCCCGAGAGGCCCGGGCCGCTCTGGATCACCGCCTTGTGGAAAAGGCCGCGCGCACCGGGCATGGCCATTAGAAGGCTGACCTTCCAGCCGCCGCCACTCTCGCCGAAGATGGTCACGTCGCCCGGATCGCCGCCGAAGGCCGCGATAGTGTCGCGCACCCATTTCAGCGCCTGGACGATGTCCAGCATGCCGGCGACGCCCGACTGGGCATACTCAGGGCCGAACACCTCTCCAAGGTGCAGGTAGCCGAAGACGTTCAGGCGGTGGTTCACAGTGACAGTGACCACGTCGCCCTTCCGCGCCAGCGCGCCGCCGTCATACATCGCCGCCCCGCCAGAGCCGTTTGCGAAGCCGCCCCCGTGCAGCCAGACCATCACCGGCCGCTTCATATCGTCGAGGCCCGGCGTCCAGACGTTCAGGAACAGGCAGTCCTCCGAGGACGCCGGCTCGTCGGGGGCCGGGGGATCCCCGGGAGAAGATCGTCGCTCACCCGGCGCAAGGCCGGACTGGATGGCCGGCGCGCCGTAGCTGACGGCGTCGGCCGGCTCGCGCCAGGCTACGGGCGTTGCGGGTGGCTTGAAACGGAGCATGCCGATGGGGGCCGCGCCATACCGGAGGCCCTTGAAGACCTCCAGGCCGTCGTCGCGGTAGCCCCGGACCGGGCCGTTGGCGGTCTGCACAATTTCGGTGCGCGCCACGGGCGCGAGGGCCAGATCATTCGCCACGGGAAATCCTCCACCTGATCGGGCGTCTGTCGCGCCCTGGCGATCATAGTGGCGCCATCTACCGGGCTGCGGAAGCCTGGGCTGCGGGCGTGGCCGCGGACGCTTCCTGGCGGGCCTGGATGCTCTTTAGATAACGCAGGACGGCGTCGACATCCTCGGGCGGGAACCTGAATTCAGGCATCGCCGGGTGGCCGGTGAGGATCCCCTCGGCCAGCGCCTCGCCGAGGTCGTCCAGCTTGTAGCGTTCGTTGAGGCTGCGGAACGGCGGCGCCGCGCGGTTGGGGCTGCTTCCGGTCGGGTTCACGGCGTGGCAGCCGGCGCAGTATCGCTGGACAAGGATGTGTCCGCGGGTCGAGCCCGGTTCGACGGCGGCGGCCTGGCCGGCGATCAACAGCAGGGCGGTGGCGATAATGGCGGGTTGCATCCCCGCAGCAAGACCCCGGCGGCGCGACGGGGCATTGATGCGGATCAACGGCGCCTAGCCCCCCGGGCGGGTCTGGGCGGCCGTGGCGAGCTGGCGCTGGCGGGCGCTGGCCAACAGGTCGTCTACGCGCGCCTTTTGGGCCTCGAAACGATCCAGTTCGGCGCCAGCCAGCACCGTCCCCTGCGGGACTTTGACGCCGATCGGGTTCATCCGCTGGCCGTTCCTCCAGACCTCGTAGTGCAGGTGCGGGCCGGTCGCGAGGCCGGTTGAGCCGACATAGGCCACGACCTGGCCCTGATGGACGCGCATCCCCGGACGCAGGCCGGCGGCGTAGCGGGAGATGTGTCCGTAGCCCGTATCCCAGCCGCCGGCGTGGCGAATCCGCAGCCAGTTGCCGTAGCCGCCCCAGCGCCCGGCCTCAAGCACCACTCCGTCGCCGGCGGCCACGATCGGCGTGCCGGTTCCGGCGCCGAAGTCGATACCCTGATGGGCGCGAGTGTAGCCGAGGACCGGATGGCGCCGCAGACCGAACAGTGAGGTGATGCGGGCGCCATCGACCGGCGTGCGCAGGAGGAAACCTTTGATATTCTTGCCGAATTCGTCGAAATACTCGGCGTCCCCGCCGGCTCGCTCAAAGCGGTAGAACTTCGCGCCACGCAATTCGGCGAATTCCAGGTCGCCGGCGGCGATGGTGCGGCCGCTCTCGGTCACCTTGCGGTCGAACACCAGCCGAAGAGCGTCTCCGGTGTCGAGGTCGCGCTGGAAGTCCAGCTTGTGGGCGAACAGGCGGACGACGCTGGTGGTGATGGCGGGTGTCGCGCCCAGCCGCTCGGCGCTCTCGTAGAGTGAGCCTGCGATCACCCCGTTGGCTACGACGGTCTCGTCGCGCACTTTCTCGTCCAGTGCGCGCAGGCGGAGCGCACCGTCGAAGCTGCGGGACAGAGTCAGCGCGCTGGCTGGGCCAGTGCGCAGGGACAGGCCGATCAGGCGCACCGCGCCGCCGTCGGCCAGCGGACGGGCGATGGCCGCCTCCAGGGCCATGCCGGCCTTGATGTGCACGGTGTCCATTGACCGGGTCAGGATCTCGACGGCGTGGCGGGCGTCTTCGGGGGCCACGCCTGCGCGCTCGACGGCCTCCTGCAGCGTTTCGCCGCGCTGGACCTCGACGGGTATGTTCTCGGGCCGGCTGAAGCCGGACGGGGCCTCGGCCTCGGTGAAGGCGGCGTGCTGCAGCGCCCCTGCGGCGGGATCGAGCGGGGCCGGCGACTGCGTGCGGTCGGCCACCGCGAACTTCCAGACCACCGCGATGAGCACCATCGCGCCGGCGGCCAGAAGCACGCGGCGTGAGACGGGAAGGGCCGGGTTGTGCGGCTCGATCGCTTGCATCACGCCCCGTACTAGCCGCGCCTTGGTTAAGGCATCGCCCCGCGGGCCGAGGTTTTTCCGGGCGGTGTGTCGCGAGAAGGGGGGACGGTCAGAGGAGCGAGAGCACCCGCTCGGCGGGGCGGCACAACCCCGCGCCCTTTGCGGTCACCACGATCGGCCGCTCAACCAGGACTGGATTGAGGATCATCGCGGCGATCACCGCGGCTTCCGATGCGGCGGGATCGGTAAGGCCGAGCTCGTGGGCCTGGGTCCCGCGCACCCGCAGGGCTTCATGCGCCGAGACGCCCATGGTCCTGAACAGGCCCTCGAGCTGGCCCCGGGTCCAGCCGGCCTTGAGGTATTCGACGACCGTGGGCTCGACGCCTTTTTCACGCAGTAGGGCCAGGGTGTTGCGCGAAGTTCCGCAGGCGGGATTGTGATAGATCGTGACGTCGCTCATGGCGCGGGCTTAGCCGAAGCTGTTCACCAGGAAAAGCGGCGCCGCCCGACCACAAAGGTCGAACCCGAGGTGTCGAAGGCCATCACCTCAGCCGGCCGCCGGGGCAAGGGCGTGACGCCGGCGGGCCAGCGTTCGAGAGTCGCCGCATAGCCAACGTCGATCGCTCCCGGACCGCCGGGGCGGATCACCAGGTCGACGCCGCCGGGTGCGGCCGTCCAGCCGACCCGTGTCTCGCCGCCCGGCTTCAGGGGCAGCCGGGTCGGTATTCCGGAGATCTCTTCCAGGGTGGCGGCGGTGTTGGCCGAGAGCTGCAGGCGAAGTTCGCGGGCGCCCGGGGGCGGGACCGCGTGCAGGCGCAGGCGGCCGTCCGGCTCGGTGACAAGGGTCAGTGTCGGCGAAGCCTCCTGCACGAAGGGCGCGGGCGCGGCGTCGACCGGGTTGCGGAACGTCCAGTGCGTCAGCTTGACGATGGCGCCGCCGCCGTCCCTGAGCACACTTTCCGACCACTTCGGCAGCGTGGGTGAGGCGCTGATGCGCCAGGCGCGGCCGGCGTCCTGGTCAACCTGGTAGCCAACGTAGGTCAGGTCAGGATGGCGCGCGTCGTAGGGATGGGCGAACCTCACCAGCAGCAGTCCGGCGACGCCTGCGGTCAGCAGCAGCGGCCCGACCAGGCGAGCCGGTGGTGCGCCTTCCTCCGGCTGGGCCAGCGGCCAGATCAGGAAGGCCGCCAGCAGGATCGGCATGGCCAGGAGTTCGACGATGTCGAGGCTCAGGTAGGTGGCGTGCGCGAAGCCGCCGGCCCAGCCAAGGCCAAGGGCCGCGAGGACGGCCAAGAGAGACAGCGCCGCGACGTCCTTGCGCGCGCCCATAGCGCTGGCGGCGGCCGCCAGGCTGGCCAGCGCAAGGGGCCAGGCCAGGATGAACGCGGCGGGCGGCGCCAGGACCTGCGCGGCCACGGCCAGGGTGAAGCCCAGCAGCAGGACGCCGCTCCATGCGCCCGCGCGGCTGACCGGTCGGCCATAGGCGATGACGGCCAGGACGGCGGCTGCGACGCCAAGGCCAAGGCCGACCCGGTCCAGACCGCCGAAGGCGCAGCTGCCGAGGCCGGCCAGCAGCGGCAGGATCGCAACGCTGCGACGGCCCCGCGCCAGCTCGGCGGCGGCGAAGATCAGGAAGCCGAGGCCAAGGAGGACAAGCGCCGCCTCCCAGCGGGTCACCTGGGCCAGCAGGAACCGCTGTTCGAGGAAGCCATAGTCCGCGCCTGTCGCGCGCCGGGCGAAGTGCAGGACCGCCGCGGCCCCGATCACCGCGAACACCGCCGCGCCTGCGCCGCGGGCCACATCGGTCAAGGGGTAGGCCTCGATCCGCCGTGCGCGGCTCACGCCGAGGCCGGCGAGCAGGGCGGCGACGGCCAGCACCACCCAGCCCATCGTCGGCGGGTAGGCGAGGGTCACTCCGCCCAGCAACTGGCTGAATACAGGGTTCGGCGTCTTTGCGGGCAGGGCGGCCGCGAAGGCTACCGTGGCGGCGTTGGCGAGGACCTGCTGGCCCATGTCCTGAAGCGTGCCCTGGTCCAGGTGTTCGGGCGTCGAACTGGCGGAATGGTAGTCGAACTGCCGGCCGATGAAGGCGTAGTTCAAGCCATCGACCCCGGCCTTGCGGGAGATCGTGAAGTCCGTGTCGTTGGGCATCCGCTCGTAGATGTAGCCGGTGAGCGAGGAAGCCTGCGGGTTGAGCCCGTTGGCCTTGACCATCGCCACCGCGCCGCCGCTGGCGAGACCGGTCTGGAACATCTGCGCCCGGCCGCCGCCGCCGCGCGCCTCGGCGTTGATCAGGAAGCCCACCCGCTTCGCCATGGGGTCGCGCTTGAAGAAGGCGTCGGCGCCCAGAAGCCCGGCTTCCTCGCCATCGGTGATCAGCACGATCACGTCGCGGGCCGGAACCCCACGCGCCTTGATCGCCCGCACGGTCTCCAGCATTGCCGCGACGCCGGCCGCATCGTCGGCCGCGCCGGGCGAGCCGGGGACGCTGTCGTAGTGGGCCATCAGCGCCAGGGCCGGAGCCGCGCGGTCGCGCCCCGGCAGGACGCCGATCACGTTCTCCACCGCCCCGCCGTTGACATAGAGATTGCCGCCGCTTTCGCGACTGAAGAAGCCCGCGCCTTGATGCACGGCAGGGGAGAGACCGAGCGTCACCATCCGTCGCAGGAGATAGTCGCGGGCCCCGTGGTTGGCCGTTGAGCCGATCGGGTGCGGGACCGAAGCGATGCCGCGCACGTCGGCCATGGCCCGCTGGGCGGAGAAGGCGCCGGCCGGCGCGCCAGCGGCCCGTGGCCCTGGCGTCTTTTCGGAAGCCCAAGCGATCAGCGTCGCCGCGATCAGGGCCGCGGCCAGCGCGAGCAGTCGTCCCAAGGGTCGTCCTCCCGACGATCGTTGGTCGGACCCTAGAGCCTTCCCGTTTCAGATGGAAACTCTCTGAAACGGACGGCGGCGATGACTAGGCGGCGGCCAGGCTCGGCGCCGGCGCGGGCTCTCGGAGCATGTAGCCGCCGCCCCACACGGTCTCGATGTGGCGTTGGCAGCTGGCGGCTTCCTGCATCTTGCGGCGCAGCTTGCAGATGAAGACGTCGATGATTTTCACCTCCGGCTCATCGAGGCCGCCGTAGAGGTGGTTCATGAACATCTGCTTGGTGATGGTCGTGCCCTTGCGCAGCGACAGCAGTTCCAGGATCTGGAATTCCCGGGCGGTCACGTGGAGCGGCTGGCCGGCCATTTCGACTGTGCGGGCGTCGATGTTGACCGCGAGTTCGCCGGTCTGGATCACCGACTGGGCGTGGCCGCGGGCGCGCCGGGCGACGGCGTGGATGCGCGAAACCAGCTCATCCTTGTGGAAGGGCTTGGTGATATAGTCGTCGGCGCCGACCGAGAAGGTCTTCACCTTGGAGTCGATGGCGGTCGACCCGGAGAGGATAATGATCGGCGTTTCGATCTTGGCCTTGCGCAGAGTCTTGAGGACCTCGATGCCATCCATGTCCGGCAGGTTGAGGTCGAGCAGGATGACGTCGTAGTCATAGACCTTGGCGAGTTCAACGCCCTCCTCTCCCTCGTCGGTGACATAGACGTTGAAGCCCGCTTGGCTGAGCAGCAGTTCGGTCGCCCGCGCGGCGGCGCGGTCGTCTTCAATCAACAGCGTACGCAAGACGTGTCTCCCGGTCTGAACAAGAACTGTTGGTGGGCATCAGGCAGCCCGCTCGGATGAAAGGCGGAACTCCGCCCAGGCGGGCTCCTCGCCCTCGGCGCCGGCCTCGGCCTCGGCCTCGAGCAGGGTGCGGGCCACGTGAATCAGTTCGGAGGTGCGGAAGGGCTTGGGCAGGGTGGCGTCGGCGCCAAGGTTCCGCGCCCATTTCAGGAAGTCCTGCCCGCCGCGGGCGCCGCCGCCAGAGATGGCGATAACCTTGGGCGCCAGGACGCTGCGCTTCAGCTCCATGATGGTCTCGATGCCTTCCTGGTTGGGCATCAGGATATCGGTCACCACCAGGTCGGCGGGCTGAGCGGCGAACAGTCTGATCCCTGAGCGGCCGTCTGAGGCGGAGCGCACGTCGCAGCCGACGCGGCCGAAGGCCCGGACGATTACGCCGCGCACCGCCTCATCGTCGTCGATCACCAGAACTTTCGGCGGCCGGGGGGGAATCCGTAGCGGGGTCATGGGGCATGCCTCGTGGAGGGCGCGGCGCGGCGGGCGCCAGCGCTGGGAACGATGTTGCGGCCGTTCGCCGCGCCGGCCCGTGACAGCGCCGTGGAGACGGCATGGGCGAGCTGCGCGCGACGGTAGGGTTTGGCCAGGAAGACCGGCCCAACGGTTGAGCTTGCGGCCGCGGACGCCGGTTCTTCGCTGTAGCCGGAGGTGAGCAGGACCTGCAGCCCGCCGTTCTCCGCCCGGGCGCGGCCAGCGAGCTCGCGTCCATTCATTCCGCCGGGCATGACGACATCGGTCATCAGCAGATCGATATCCGGGGCCGCGCCAAGCGCGACGAGGGCGGATGGTCCGTCTTCCGCCACCGTGACCCGATGGCCAAGGCCGGTGAGCAGGCGCGCGGCCTGGACGCGCACCATGGCGTCATCCTCGACCAGCAGTACATGGGCCGACACTGGCGGGGACACGGCTTCGGCCAGGTCCAGCCGGCCCTGGGCCGCGCCGGCGGCGCGGGGCAGGTAGAGGCTGACGGCGGCGCCGCGTTTGGGGCGGGAGACGATGGTCAGGCCACCCCCGGATTGCTTGGCGAACCCGTAGACCGTGCTCAGACCAAGTCCGCTACCCCCGGCCAGGCCCTTGGTGGTGAAGAACGGCTCGACGGCGCGGCGCAGGACTTCCGGGGACATGCCGACGCCGGTGTCCCTTACGGTGAAAACCACGAACGATCCCGGCGGCACGCCCGCCTGCCGGGCCGCCTTGCCCCGCAGCGTCTCGCTGGACACTCCGAGCGAAAGCACCCCGCCGCTGGGCATGGCGTCGCGGGCGTTGATGCAGAGGTTCAGCAGGGCTGCTTCGAGCTGGGACCGGTCGGCGCGGCAGTAGCGCGGCGCATCCATCGGGGCGGCCTTGAGCGTGATGTCCTCGCGGATCAGGTGCTGAGCCAGGCTCTGCACCGACGCGACCATGCCGCCGCAGTCGATGTTCTGTGGCTCGAGTGACTGGTGGCGGCAGAAGGTCAGCAGCCGGCGCACCAGTTCGGCGCCGCGCTCGGCGGCCTGCAGGGTAACCTCGGCCAGGCCCCGGTGGTCACTGCCCGCCTCGAGCTCCGCGGCCAGGGTCTCGGTGGCGCCGAGGATGACCGTCAGCAGATTGTTGAAATCGTGCGCGACACCGCCGGTGAGTTGGCCCAGCGCTTCAAGCCGCATGGACTGGGCCAGCTTTTCCTGGCCTTCGCGCAGGGCGGTGATGTTGCGGAATACGGCCAGCATGCGCCGGCCTTCCGGCAACTGGCCGGCGTCGATCGAGAACGGGTAGACCACGACGTCCCACCAGCGCGGGACGCCGTCGGTCGTGGGGCTAAGGGCCTGGAACCGGGCAACCTTGCCGGCCCGGGCGGTCTCAGTGGCCTCCGCGACCCTGGCGCGTTCAGCCAGCGGCCAGAGCGAGGTCCAGTTGACGCCGGCGACCTCGGACGCCTCGAGGCCAAGGTGGGCCAGCACCGGGCGGCTGGCGAAGTCGACGTCGCCGCATGGCCCCAGCGTCAGGACCGAACCGAGCTCGCCGCGGAGCACACAGCGGCAGAACGCCATCAGGTCTATGGCCTCCGCGGCCTGTAGCGTCGCCAGGTCGGCGTCGTGGGGCTCAGACAGCAAGGCGAGGACAGGCACCCACTTCTCCCAGGAATTCGTCAGGCCGCGTTCGTGCGGCTGTCGGCGGTCTCAGGGATGGAGGTGGAGGGCGTGTCGCCGTGCCTTCTGGCGACGGCTTTGCGTCCTAAGCGCGTTCCATCCCTCGGATCGCGTATGAGTTGAAATTAACCATACTTGATTGGGCTGGGAATGGTCCGAGTTGTCGCAGGCTGTATATTTGAATCTGTGAGTCATACCGCAAGATCAGACAGAACTATGATTCATTGCAAAGAACAAAAGCCGGAGAAATACGCACCTCCTAATAGGCGAATCATAAGTCATGCTTTTGTCGAGCGCTAATATCGAGCAGGCAACGCTTGCGGTCTCGGGTGAGCATTCCACCTCGCCGCATTTCCGCCGCCCGGTGATTCATTCGTAAACAAGCCCGGCTGTGACCGCCGCTGCTCGCATCCCAGAGTTGATTCGCCTGTCTGTCGCGCTGTGGTGGAACGCGGTTATCCACAGGTTGTCCACGGGGTGCGACATGATGGGCGTGGTTTGGCTGCGCGCGCGATCCGTGCGCAGGCCCCGATCGTCGATGGGCGCGGAAAGTAAGGGCGCCGGGCCAGTCCCACGCGCCTCCCAAACGAAAACGCCCGCCGGTGACGGCGGGCGCTTGAAGCTGGTTAGGATTAGGTCGCCGTCAGGCTCAGGCGGCGACCTGGGCTTCCTGCGGGTCGCGCAGCACATAGCCGCGGCCCCATACCGTTTCGATGTGGTGTTTGCCGTCGGCGGCCGCCGCCAGCTTCTTGCGAAGCTTGCAGATGAACACGTCGATGATCTTCAACTCGGGCTCGTCCATGCCGCCGTAGAGGTGGTTCAGGAACATTTCCTTGGTCAGGGTCGTGCCCTTGCGGAGCGAGAGCAGCTCCAGCATCTGGTATTCCTTGCCCGTCAGATGCACGCGCATCCCGTTCACTTCCACGGTCTTGGCGTCGAGGTTGACGGTGATGTCGCCGGTCTTGATCACCGACTGGGCGTGGCCCTTTGAGCGGCGGACCACGGCGTGGATGCGGGCGACCAGTTCGTCCTTGTGGAACGGCTTGGTCATGTAGTCGTCGGCGCCGCCGGAGAAGGTCTTCACCTTCGTATCGATCTCGGAGGACCCTGACAGGATCATGATCGGGGTGTTGATCTTCCCGACGCGCAGAGTGCGAAGCACATCGATGCCGCTCATGTCGGGGAGGTTAAGATCCAGGAGGATGAGGTCATAGTCGTAGATCTTGCCCAGATCGACGCCTTCCTCACCGAGGTCGGTAGTATAGACGTTAAAGCCCTCGGACTTCAGCATCAGTTCGATGCTTTGCGCCGTTGCGCTGTCGTCCTCAATCAACAGTACGCGCATCAGCCTCTCCTAAGCGTTGCCGCAAGTCCCCGCGAATTCAGTGAATCCGCCCCTAGCTCGCCGTTAACCTGCCGCCGAGTTAATTTAAGACTGGTTAATGGCAGGTTTCGGTCCCAAGCGAATCGTTAATCTGATGCGGAATCGCGTTCAAGCGTCGCATGGGGGCCACCATGTCGCAGGGGTGTTGAATCTTTTGTGATTGGACAGCCGGCGCGAACAGCGAGGCCGGAACACCCCTTGAGCCCGCCCGTTCGAGACCCGATATCCGTAGATCGTCGGAGGGATTCATGAACGCCAAAATCAAGCCGCTCGCCGAGCAGGTGATCGTCGTCACAGAGGCCAGCGCCGGCCTGGGCCTGGCGGTCGCGAGACGGGCGGCGGCGGCGGGCGCCTCCCTGCTGCTGACCTCCGTGGACGAGCCTGCGGTGCGCAAGCTTGCCGAGGAGATCAACGCCACTGGCGGGCGGGCCCATGCCGTGGCGGGCGACCTGTCCGACGGCGAGGCCTGCGCCAAAGTTGCCCGCGCCGCCATCGCCCGGTTCGGCGGCTTCGACACCTGGATCACCGCTGGCGGCGACGAGGCGGCCTGCGCGAACGGCGCGCGGGAGGCTGCGGCCCAACTGAAGGCGGGCGCCCGCACCGGCGTCCTGGTTCACATGTCCGAGCGCGTCCTGGGCCCCGAGGTTCGGCGCGCGCTCAAGACCTATGGCCGGGCGGTGAAGCTGACCCAGGTGACCCTGCCGCGCGGCCTGAAGAGCTTTGACGGCGCGGCGGCTGCGGCGCTCTACGCCGCAATCGAGCCGTTGAGCCAGATCGCGCTCACGGCGCAGGGCAAGCTGCCCGGCGCGACTCTTGCGCGGAAGCATCAGGGGCTGATCCTCGGCGTGGGGATCCTGGCCCTGGCTGGAATCGCGGTCTGGGTCGGCCGCAAGCGTATCGCCGGCGCCGCCCGGCCGCATGTTGCGCGGGCAGTTCGACCCCTGGTGATCAAGGCCGCGCGCCGCCGGCCGCTACAGGCGGCTGTGCTTGCAGTGAAGCATCCACGGCGGGCGCTAAGGCTCGCCGCTGCACTTCGCTGATCTTCACCTGCAATTAAGCCCGATCAGGGGATTCTGCATCCTGAACCGAGGGGCGTTTCTTGCAGAGCCTGGTGGCCGCCGTCGAGCGGCTCGATCCGCTAACTGTTTCCGGCCGCGTGGCGGCCGTTAACGGCCTCCTGATCGAGGCGCGCGGAGGGCTGACCCGGCTGGCGGTCGGGGCTCGGGCCGAGATCACCCGCTTCGGCGAAAAGCCGCTCTCCGCCGAGGTCGTCGGCTTCCGGGACACCCGCGCACTGCTGATGCCCTTCGGACCCGTAGAGGGCGTGGCGCCCGGGGCAGAGATCCGTATCGAGCCGCTCGGCTCGGCCGTCCGTCCCACCAAGGCCTGGCTGGGCCGGGTGGTCGACGCGTTCGGAGAACCCATCGACGGCAAGGGTCCGCTGCCCAAGGGCATAGCGGCCTATCCCCTGCGCGCCGCCCCGCCGGCCGCCCATGCCCGCGCCCGCGTCGGCGAGCGGTTGGACCTGGGTGTGCGAGCGATGAACGTCTTCACGACCTGCTGCCGCGGCCAGCGCCTGGGTGTCTTTGCCGGCTCCGGCGTCGGCAAGTCGGTACTGCTCTCCATGCTGGCCAAGAACGCCGACTGCGACGCGGTCGTGGTGGGGCTGATCGGCGAACGGGGCCGTGAGGTCCGCGAGTTCATCGAGGAGACCCTGGGCGAAGAGGGCCTGAAACGGGCCATCGTCGTGGTCGCCACCTCCGACGAGCCGGCCCTGAAGCGCCGGCAGGCCGCCTATATGACTCTGGCCATCGCCGAGTTCCTGCGCGACCAGGACATGGAAGTCCTCTGCCTTATGGACTCGGTCACCCGCTTCGCCATGGCCCAGCGCGAGATCGGCCTGGCCGCCGGCGAGCCGCCGACCACCAAGGGCTACACGCCGACGGTCTTCAGCGAGCTGCCGAAGCTGCTGGAGCGCGCCGGTCCCGGGCCGATCCGCCCCGACGGCACCCGCTCCGGCCCGATCACCGGCCTGTTCACCGTGCTGGTGGACGGCGACGACCACAACGAGCCCATCGCCGACGCTGTCCGGGGCATCCTGGACGGCCACATCGTGATGGAGCGCGCCATCGCCGAGCGGGGGAGATTCCCGGCGATCAACGTCCTCAAATCCATCAGCAGGACCATGCCGGGCTGCCATGGCCCGCATGAGCGCGAACTGGTCAGCGCCGCGCGCCAGACGATGTCAGCCTACGCCAACATGGAAGAGCTGATCCGTATCGGCGCCTATCGTACAGGCGCCGATCCACAGGTCGACCGCGCCATCCTCCTCAATCCCGAACTGGAAGCTTTCCTGGCCCAGGACAAGGATGAGGTGACCAGCCTCGACGCCGGCTTCGAGCGTCTCGACAGTATTCTCGCGAGCGTCCCCGCATGAGCTGGTCCACTTCCCTCGTGAAGCTCTCAACCTACGAGGTTGAGACCCATCAAAAGCGGCTGGGCGAGATCGTGGCCCGCAAGTCCGCCGCCGAGGCCCGGCTGCGTGCGCTTAACGTTGAGGGCGAGGACGAGGCTATCCGGGCCCGCCAGGACGCCTCCGCCGGCTGGTACCAGATTGGCTATCTCGACGGCCTTCGGCTGCGCAAGGCCAACGTCCAGGCCGAGATCGACGCCATCGCCATCGAGGAGCTGGGCGCGCGTGACGCGCTCAACCTCGCCTTCGAGGAGCAGAAGAAATACGAGCAGGTGGTCGAGAACGCCCGTCGCGCCGAGGCCAAGGAGGCCGCCAAACGCGAGACCGCGGCGCTCGACGAACTGGGCCTACGCAAGCGCGCCGCCGGCTAGATATTTGGCTTGGTCGCGCCTTCTGGCGCCAAACCGGCAGTCACTTCGGCGGAAGGCGCTCTAGAACCGCAAGCTCATCATCAGGTCGCTGACGTAGGTATCGCCCACCTTGAGCGCGCGCTGTTCGACGCCGCACGCTTCGAAGCCCATCGACCTGTAGCGCGCGATAGCCTGCGCGTTGTGGTCGCCAACCGTCAGGACCACCTCCTCGACCTTGCCGCGGGCTTCGTCGACGATGCCTGATATCAGAGCGGCGGCCAGGCCTGTCCCGCGCGCCTGCTGGCGCACATACATGCCCCAGAGCCATGCCTTGTGTCGGGTCTTGTCGGTCTGGTTGAAGCGCAGGCCGGCGACCCCGCCAAGCCGGCCATCGGCCGCGTCGCCACCCAGAACATAGCCGAACTCAAGGGCCTGTTCGAACCAGTCAAGGGCGTGGCCCTCTTCCTCGCGAAGGGAGGATCCGAACGCCTCGGGGTGGTCGCGGAGGCCTTCCAGACGGATGTCGCGGAACGCGAGCGCGTCGGGCGCTAGCAGGCGGCGCACCGGCATCGTCGGGCGCTACTTCGGCGGCGCGACGGTCCGGGCGCGCTCGGCCTCTACGTCGGCGCGCAGGATCGCCAGATCCTCGCTGATCTTGAAGATCGCCACATAGAACTCGCAGAACGAGCGCCACAGCAGCACCAGGGCGGTCATCACCAGCAGGCCGCCCACAACTACCGGAATGGCCAGCAGGATGCCGAACGGGAAGGGGTCGCGGATCGCCACGCCGACAGCTGCGCCGATCGCGCCCAGCGCACCGAACGAAATCAACGCCAGGCCCGCCCAATAGATCAGGTGGATGACCTGGTTGGTCATCAGCTTTTCGAAGGTGAGCAGATCCCAGAACAGGGCGGAGCCGAGCCCCTGGGGTCGCGTAAGCGGTCGACGCATCGAAATCCCGAGTCATGCCGGAGCTGTGCTCGCTCCTGGTCCGCAGGGCTATCAGCCCGGGCGCCCGCCTGCAACGGCGCAGAGGTCGCGGGTCAGATCGTCCCGACGGTGCGCAGGCGCGCGCGCGGGTGGACCTCGTTCTGGCTCATCACCGGGGTCTGGCCCCGGAAGCGCTCGATGATCGAGCGGACGTAGGGGCGGATGCCGGGGCTGGTCAGCAGCACCGGGGTGTCGCCGGCCAAGGCTGCGCGCTCGAAGGTCTCGCGGACCCCGCGCACGAAGTCCTGCAGCCGCGAAGGGGCGAGCGCCAGCTGGCGGTCCTCGCCCTGGCCGACCAGGGAGTCCTGGAACGCGTTCTCCCATTCCGGCGTCAGGGTGACGATGGGCAGGGCGCCGTCGTCGGCGCGGTAGGCGAACGAGAGCTGGCGGGCCAGGCGGCCACGGACCTGCTCACCCAGCAGGGTGACCGAGGCGGTGTGCGGCGCCGCCTCGCCGATGCCTTCCAGGATGGCCGGCAGGTCGCGGATCGAGACCCGCTCGCGCAGCAGCGCCTGCAGCACGCGCTGGATGGTGGTCGCGGAGACGACGGAGGGGACCAGGTCCTCGACCAGCTTCTTCTGCTCGGACGGCAGGTCCTTCAGCAGCTTCTGGACCTCGGCGTAGGAGAGCAGGTCCGGCATGTTCTCCTTGAGGATCTCGGTCAGGTGCGTCGTCAGCACGGTCGCCGGATCGACGATGGTGTAGCCGCGGAAGGTCGCTTCTTCGCGAAGGGTCTCGTCGATCCAGGTGGCGGGCAGACCGAAGGCCGGCTCGCGGATGTGCTCGCCCGGGAATTCCACCTGGCCGCCGCGCGGGTCCATCGCCATCAGCTGGCCAAGGCGGACTTCGCCGGCGCCGGCCTCCATCTCCTTGATGCGGATGGCATAGCCCTGGGAGGGCAGGCGCATGTTGTCGAGGATGCGCACCGACGGCATCACGAAGCCGAAGTCGGAGGCCAACGTGCGGCGCAGGGCCTTGATCTGGTCGGTGAGCCGGCGGCCCTCCAGGTCGTTGATCAGGCCCAGCAGGCCATAGCCCAGCTCGATCTTGATTTCGTCGATGGCGAGAGTCGCGGTGATCGGCTCCTCGGAGGCTTCCTCGACGGGGGCGATCTCGACCATCTCGGGCACGAGGGCCGCCTGGGCTCTGCGCCAGGCCAGGGCGCCAGCGCCCAGCGAGATGATGTCGAAGGGGATCAACGGCATGCCGGGGATCAGCGCGATGACGCCTGCGGCGGCCGCGACCATGCCGAGGGCAACCGGGTTCATGGCCAGCTGAGTGACCAGCGCCTTGTCGGCCGAGCCCTCGACGCCCGCCTTGGAGACCAGGAAGCCGGCGGCTATCGAGATGATCAGCGCCGGGATCTGGGTCACCAGACCGTCGCCGATGGTCATGATGGTGTAGGTCGAGGCCGCCTGGGCCAGCGGGATCTTGTGCTGGATCACCCCGATCAGGATGCCGCCGATGATGTTGATGGCGACGATGATCAGGCCAGCGACCGCGTCGCCGCGCACGAACTTGGAGGCGCCGTCCATCGCGCCGAAGAATGTCGATTCCTGCTCCAGCTCCTTTCGGCGCTTCTTGGCCTCGGTCTCGTCGACCAGACCCGCCGAGAGATCGGCGTCGATGGCCATTTGCTTGCCGGGCATGGAGTCCAGGGTGAAGCGGGCGGCCACTTCGGCGATCCGTCCGGAACCCTTGGTGATCACCACGAAGTTCACGATCACCAGGATCGCGAAGACGATCACACCGATGACGTAGCTGCCGCCCATCATCAGCTTGCCGAAAGCCTCGATGATATGACCGGCCCCGTGCACGCCTTCGTGGCCGTGGCCGAGAATCAGGCGGGTCGAGGCGATTCCCAGCGCCAGCCGGAAAAGCGTGGTCACCAGCAGCACCATCGGGAAGCCCGTGAACTCCAGCGGCTTCTTGATCAGCAGCGAGGTCATCAGGATCAGCACGGCGCTGGTGATCGACAGCGACAGCAGGATGTCGAGCACGAACGCGGGGATCGGCAGGATCAGCAGGACGACGATGCCGACAACGCCGACGGCCAGTCCCACCTCTCCACGCGCCACCCAGCCCAGCATGTCGCGGGCCGAGGGGGCGTTGGCGAAACGCGATGGGATGCCGGCGTCAGCCATTCAGATCAGGCGGCGCTGGCCGACTGGCCCTGGTGGGCCGGCACCGAGACGCCGGCCTCGGTGTATTCCTTGAGCTTGTTGCGCAGGGTGCGAATCGAGATGCCCAGGATGTTGGCCGCGTGCGTGCGGTTGCCGAGGCAATGCTCCAGCGTTTCGATGATCAGCTGCTGTTCCATGGTCGCCACCGTCTGACCGACGAAGCCGCGGCTTGTGGATTCGGCGGCGAACGAGGCGGCCTGGGCCGTGCGCGCCAGCGGGTCGCCGCCGGACAGCGGCTGGCCGTCGGGCAGGCGGATGGCGGATTCTTCGATCTCCGGACCGGACGCCAGCAGCACCGCGCGGTGCATGGCGTTCTCCAGCTCGCGGACGTTACCGGGCCAGCGATGGATCGTCAGGCGGCGCTTGGATTCTGCGGAGAGCGCGCGCTCGGGCATGCCGTTGGCGGCGGCGTATTTGCGGACGAAGAACTCGGCCAGCGCCAGCACGTCGCCCGGCCGTTCGCGCAGCGGCGGCAGGCGCAGGTTCACGACGTTCAGGCGGTAGAGCAGGTCTTCGCGGAAGGTCCCGTCCTTCACGGCCTGGGCCAGGTCGCGGTTGGACGTGGCCAGGATGCGGATGTCGACCTTAACCGGCTTGACGCCGCCCACCCGGTCGATCTCGCGCTCCTGCACGGCGCGCAGCAGCTTGGCCTGCAGCCGGCCATCCATTTCGCTGATTTCGTCCAGTAGCAGGGTGCCGCCGTTGGCTTCCTCGAACTTCCCGATGCGACGGGCCACGGCGCCAGTGAAGGCGCCCTTCTCGTGGCCGAAGAGCTCGCTCTCCAGCAGGTTCTCGGGGATGGCCGCGCAGTTCACCGAGATGAACGGCTTGGAGACGCGTCGCGACTTCTGGTGGACATAGCGGGCGATGACTTCCTTGCCAACGCCGCTTTCGCCGGTGATCAGGATGGAGGCGTCGGAGGGCGCGATCTGGTCGGCCATCGAGATGACGGCCTGCATCGAGGGGTCGCGAACCACCATCGGGCGGTTGTCGTCGGCGACTGCGGCCAGGACGGCGGCGATCAGCTCGGCGTCCGGCGGCAGCGGGATGAATTCCTTGGCCCCGGCGCGGATGGCGGCGGCGGCGCTGGACGCGTCGGCGTTGACTCCGCAGGCCACCACCGGCACCCGGATGCGCTCGGCCTCGTTGGCCTGGATCAGGCCCGCGATGTCGAGTTCGTAGTCGACCATCAACAGGTCCGCGCCCTGGCCCGCGCGGAGCGCGTGAGTGGCCTGGGCGATCGTCTCCACATGGCTGACTTTGGCGCCCGCGCTCATCGCCATCTTCACGGCGGTGGAGAGCTGTCCGTTCAGTTTACCGACGACTAGAAGCCGCATACTCGATCTCCCTCAGACAGCGCCGCCTTAGGCCGCGTTGTCGCCGTCCTTGATGATTTCCGTCATGGTCACGCCCAGCCGCTCGTCGACAATGACGACCTCGCCGCGCGCCACCAGGCGATTGTTCACATAGATATCGATGGCCTCGCCGACCTTGCGGTCGAGCTCCAGCACGCTGCCCTGGCCGAGCTGAAGCAGCTGGGCGACCGACATGCTGGCCCGCCCCAGCACCGCGGAGATGCTGACCGGGACATCAAAGACCGCCGCCAAGTCGGACGCGGTCCTTTCCTCGTCCATCGGCGCCTCGGGCAAGGGCCCGTCGCTAGGGGGGAACTCGTCCAGTTTCATCTCGGTGTTGGGCTGGTCGGTTTCGGACATGGGTTCGCCTTCGCTCAGCTTTCGCTGCCGGGGATGAGGGGTTCGGCGTGCAGGCCTTCGGAGGCCAGCGCCGCGTGCAGCGCCTGGGCGACGCGGTCGGCCGCCGCGGTGGGATCGAAGGTCGCTGAGCCGTCGCCGAAATCTAGGGTGAAAGCGTGGTCGCCAAGGCCTGCGTCGACGCGGACCTGCACGGCGCCCTGATAGCCAGTGGCCGTGGCGGCGTCCTCCAGCACGGCCTGCAGGCCGTCGGCCAGTTCGGCGCTGGCGCTGACCATCAGCCGCGGCGCTGCCTCGATCTCGCGGGCCAGCGCCTCAAGCGCTGCGCGCACAGGCGCTTCGGGGAACTTGTCGAGCGCGGCGGCGGCGATGGCGCGCGCGCAGGCCAGCGCCAGCTCCGCGGAACCGACGCGGTGGGAGTGGGCGACCTCCGCCAGCCTGGGCAGCGCCTGAACCAGGGCCGCGACGATGGCCGCCAGCGCATCGGCCTGCCGCGCGGCGACGCTGGCCAGGGCGATGCGCTCGCCCTCGGCGCGCGCCGCCTGGCTGACGGCCTCGACTTCGTCGGCGGAATAGCTGCGCTTCGGACGCGGCGCGACGAACGTGACGTCGCCTGCGTTGTCGAAGACCGTATCGAACGCGAATTTGGTGTGGCCGCCGGACATCAGTAGACCAGCTCGTCGTCGCTGCCGCCGGCGCCGACCAGGACGATCTCGCCCTTGTTGGCGAGGTCCTTGGCGACCTGCACCATGGCCATCTGCGCCTGCTCGACCTCCCGCAGGCGGACCGGGCCCATGCTTTCCATATCTTCGCGCATGATCTTGGCGGCGCGCTCGGACATGTTGGTGAAGAACATCTCGCGCAGGCTGTCGGACGCGCCCTTGAGCGCCAACGCCAGCTGGTCCTTCTCGACGCCGCGCAGCAGGGTCTGCACCCCGCCCGGATCGAGCTTGGAGAGGTCTTCGAAGACGAACATCAGGGCGCGGATGCGTTCTGCGGCCTCGCGGTTGCGCTCTTCCAGGGCGGTGATGAACCGCGCCTCGGTCTGTCGGTCGAAGGCGTTGAAGATGTCGGCCATCATCTCATGGCTATCGCGCTTCGAGGTGCGCGCCAGGTTCGACATGAATTCCGTCCGGAGCGTCTGTTCGATCTTGTCGAGGATCTCGCGCTGCACCGGCTCCATGCGCAGCATGCGGGTGACGCATTCCAGCGCGAAGTCCTCCGGCAGCGAGGTGAGCACCCGCGCGGCATGCTCCGACTTGATCTTCGACAGCACGACAGCGACGGTCTGCGGATATTCGTTCTTGAGATAGTTGGCGAGCACCGCCTCGTTCACGTTGCCCAGCTTGTCCCACATGGTGCGACCGGCGGGACCGCGGATTTCTTCCATCAGGGTATCGACCCGCTCGCCGGGCATCATGGCGGAGAGCAGCCTCTGGGTCTGCTCGATGGAGCCGGTGATGTTGCCGCCGCCCATGCCCGACACGAATTCGACCAGCAGGTCCTCGACTACGCTGGAAGTGACCGTGCCGAGGCCGGCCATGGCCTGGGAGATCTCCTTGATCTCTTCCTCGTCAAGCTGTTGCCAGACCTGGGCGTGTTCTTCGCCTAGGGCGAGCAGCACCACGGCGGCCTTTTCCGGGCCACTCAGCTTTGCGGCGTCAGAGATCGCCTTGGGTTTGGGGCGCCCGCTCATGCGGTTTCATGCAGCCAGGTGCGAATGATCGACACTGACTCTTCCGGATGATTGTCGACGAACTCGGCGACACGTTTCACGGAACTCGCCTTCACCTGACCTTCGATGCGGGCGATGTCGATTTTCTGTTCGAGGTCGGCGTTACCCGGGGCAGGCAGCGCGATCTGCTGGCCAGTGGCGGGGTCGACCGTGATCTGCATCTGCTGGCCGTCGGCGTTGGTGACGACGCGGGTCACGCCGGGCAGCATGGTCATCGCACCGCCCCCGCTGCCCATGGCGCCCTTCAGCAGCGGGCGCACGATGAACAGCATCATCAGGATCGCGACGATGGCCATCACGGCTACTTCTGCGGCCCGCATGATGTCGTTCTTGTCGAAGCCCATCAGCGGGCTGGCGGCGGTTACGCCGTCGGGGTCCTCTGTCGTGGGGAAGCGGACGTTGACGACGGTGACCTGGTCGCCGCGGGTCTGGTCGAAGCCGACGGCGGTCCGCACCAGCTGTTCGATCTGGGCCATCTCGGCGGCGGACCGGGCGGTGTAGGCGCCCGGCTTGCCCGACTTTCCGCCCTTGCCGGCGGGCCCTGCCGGGCCAGTCACGCCGTCGACGGCGACGGCGACGGCGATCTTCTTCACCTGACCCGGCTCCTGCACCTCGGTGCGGACGGTCTTGGTGATTTCGTAGTTGGTGGTGGATTCCTGTTTGCCGCTGGCCGAACCGGAATTGCCGGCCCCCCCGCCTAGGGCCGGGTTCCCGGGAATGTTGGCGGCCGCGGAAACCTGGCCGGACTCGTCGGCCTGATTATCCTTGGAGTTCTCGTCGGTGGTGGATTCGGACCGAACCACCTGGCCGTCGGGATCGAAGCTTTCCTTCTGAGTGGTGACGCGGGCGAGTTCCAGGTCGGCGGTGACGTTGACGCGGGCTTTGCCCACCCCCACGACGCCCTCGACCAGGTTCTTCACCTGCTTGGCGATGCGCTGCTCGACCTCGCTCTTGCGGCCGTCGGCCGCGGCGGCCATGCCGGTTTCACCACCGGAGAGGGTCTTGGCGTGCTGGTCTATGACGGTGACGCGGTCCGGCTTCAGGCCGGGCACGGCGCCCGATACCAGATTCTGCATGGCGCGGACTTGGTCGGGCGTGGGTTCGCGGCCGCCGACGCCGATGGAGACGGCTGCCGAGGGCTGCTCGGCTTCCTCGTCGAACAGCTGGCGCTTGGGCAGCACCAGGTGGACGCGGGCGGCGGTGATGCCGTCAAGGCTGAGAATGGTGCGGCCCAGCTCGCCTTCCAGGGCGCGCTGGCGGTTGAGCTGCTGGACGAAGTCCGTTTGGCCCATGGTATTGTTGGTGTCGAAGATTTCGTAGCCTACCGAGCCTGCGGTCGGCAGGCCCTTGGACGACAGCATCAGACGGGTGGAGGCCACCTGGTCGCGGGGCACCATGATCGTGGAGCCGTCGCCCTTGACCTCGTACTTCACGCCGGCCTGGTCGAGGGACTGGGTGATCGTCCCGGCTTCCTTAAGGTCGAGGTTCGAATAGAGCAGGGCCTTGGGCTGGCCCAGGTTCATGGACAGGGCGAACAGCACCGCCGCCACGCCCGCGCCGATCCCGAGGATCGCGGCCAGACGGCCGATCCCGAACCTCTGCAGAGCTGCCAGGAGTTGATTCAACGCCTGTGTCCCCCAACCAAACCGACCCGGGCAGGCAGAATTCGCCTACCGCTAGGCAGGATTTACCCAGTGCTTGGTAAACGGGGGGTTAGTGCCGGACGAAGTTGCGTTCAGCCGCTCCAGGGGCTGAGCGCGCCCCAGAGGCCCAGGAGAATGGCGAAACCGCCATAGATCAGCACCGTCAGGGTGAACCCGGTCTTGCGCAGGTGGCTCCACGAATCGACCCGCCGGCCCCCTCGCCAGATCGCTGGCAGGACCAGCAGGGTGACGATCGTCAGGCCTGACGCCACCAGGGCGCAGGCGGCGGCGGTCAACAGCAGCGCGCCCGGCCAGTGATAGATCACATAGGCGAGGTCGCCGGTCTTCGACGCCCACAGGCCGGCCAGCGCCAGGCCGATCAGCCAGAGCACGGCCTGGATGTTCTGCACCAGGCTGGCGCGGCCCTGCATCTGGTTCTCGCGGAATTCGCGGCGGTTGCGGAAGGCGATGCCGCCAAGGGTCGAGAGCGCCGCCGCACCGGTCAGGCCGGCGAGCCAGGCCAGGGTCGAGGGCTCGCGCCAGAATGGCGCCCGCTCCATCAGAGCGCCCCCGAACGAGACGAAGAACGCGCGGGCCTGGCCCGGCTCGTTGGAAAAGGCGATCCGCTGGGCGCCGTCGGTGGAGATGAACCCACGGTCGGAGAGCGGCCCCTCCGGAGTCCAGCTGCGCGTGGCGTCGCGAGTACCCGTAATCAGCTGGCCCTGCGGCGACACCGACACCCTGGTCCCGCCGACGAGTGAGGTGACGAAGCCTTCCAGGCCGGAATAGGCGCGGCGGCTTGTCACGTAGTATCCGGTCACCGCAGAAGGTTCGGCGGCCAGGTCCGGCGATCCGGAGCGCGGGAACACCTGCGGCGCGGCATAGAACTCCTGCACCACCCGTTCGGGGAACCGCCCGGCCAGCGCCGCGCCGCTTTCGGAATTGGTCGAGATGAAGATCCCGAGATTCAGCGCCGGGACGGTGACCAGGTTTGAGTGGAAGTCGATGGTGTCGCCGCCATGGCCGTAGCCGCGGAAGTCGCCCGGCAAATCGTAGGTCATGAACCCATGCGCCCAGCCGTTGATGCCCTTGGGCGTCCTGCGCAGGGGCGTACGGAAGGCCTGGGCGGTCGTCGGGCCGAAGACGGTGACGCCGTCCAGATGGCCGCCGTTCAGCAGAGTGACCATGTAGCGCGCCATGTCGCCGGCGGTTGAGGACGCCGAGCCGGCCGGCGCGATCTGGCCGACGTACTCGTACCTGCGCTGCTCGAAGCCGGCCGAGGTCCAATGCATTGGCGAGGCGATGTCGGCCACCAGAGCCGCCGGCATCGGTGCGGGCAGACCGGCCTTCGTCGGCCGCGGCTCCCGAAACGTGGAGTGGGTCATGCCCAGCGGCATGAAGATCTCATCCTCAATCAGGCGCTCGAAGGGCTTGCCCGAGGTGTAGGTCACAGCCTCGCCGGCCAGGGCGGCGCCGTAGTTGGAGTAGCTGGAGATCGCGCCGGGCGGATGCACCCGCTTGGGGCGTTCCTGGCGCAGGTAAAGGCCGAGCGGGCGAACCCGGTCCTGGCGGTCCTCGAACAGATGGCCGAGCGCGCGGTCCTCGAAGCCCGGGGAGTGATCCATCAGGTTGGCGACGCGCACCGGCTGGTCGTAGCCCTGGTCGCGGACCTGCACCTTTTCCGGCAAGTAGAGGTTGATCGGCTGGTTCAGGCGGATGCGGCCGGCCTCGACCTCTTTCATCACCGCGATCCAGGTGAAGGTCTTGGAGATCGAGCCGACGCGGAACAGGCTGCGGTCGGGGTCTACGGCGCGGCGCGGATTGAGGCTGGCGAAGCCGTAACCCTTTTTCAGCACCACCTGGCCGTTCTGGACGACGGAGACGGTGACGCCGGCGATGTGCTCGCGGGCCATGGCGTCCTTCACCACGCCGTCGACGAAGGTTTCCAGCTCGGCTGGAGGCAGGGCCTGTCCGGCCGCCAGGCGCGCGCCGGTGTTGGCGGGGACGGCTCCCGCGGCCACGGGCGGCGCGCCGGCGACCAGGGGACCGGCGGCGCCGGCGGGTGCGGCGCCGGGGCCGCGGATGGCCGGGGCGTGCGGCCGGGCAGTCGGCTTCTTCGGATGCAGCTGGGTGTAGGGCACCGGACCCTTCGGAAGGCCGGCCGGGGCGGGGGCGTCCTGGGCCGCGAGGGGCCTCGCGAACGTCACCGCCAGCACGGCAAGGGCGGCAGTGGCGAGAATCCGCATCAAGAATATTCCGAAGGTGAGTGGGCCAGCGTGGGTTGTAGGGCGCCGCGACGAGTCACTCAAAGGGTCAGGCGGACAAAGCCTGTCGACGGGCTAGTTTGGTCGCAGCAGGTCACTGGTCAACGAGTAGAGCGGCAGCAGTGGCCGAAGCGCGCCGCCGATGAACAGCTGCGGCTCGGAGGGCGGCCGCATGCCTTCCTTGATCTCACGGGTGGCGACGCAGCCCTGCACGGCCGTGGCGAGACCCGGGAAGGTCTTGGCGTCGATGATCGACGACAGGAAGCACTCGTCGAAATAGGGATAGCGGTCAGCCTCGCCGCAGCCGAACGAACTGCGGTCGGGACGCGCGGCGGTAAGCACCATCCGGTTGGCGCTGGCCAGCGCCGGCACGAAGACGCCAGAGAAACAGGCCGAGATCACCACCACCGTTGGCCGCGCGCCGCAGGTGCGGTCCAGCATCCCGGCAAGCACCGGTGGCGGCAGCAACTGCTGGTCGACGACCACGCCCTGAGGGGCGCCGTGCGAGCTGAAATAGACCATGCAGCCGCCGGTCGCCCGGCCGGTCAGGTCGACCATGGCGTCGAAGATGGCGTTGGGTTCCGATTTTCCGAGGCCCTGGTCCTTGTAGCGTTCGGGCCGCACCGAGAACTGGCGCAGATTGGCCGCGGCGAAGCCCGCCTTTTCCAGCGCCTGGGACACATCGTGGCGGGCGTTGTCAAAGGCTTCCGATGGGCCGCCGGAATGGGCATGCCAGTCGCCCGCCACCACCACCACCGCCCAGTCGGCGAACGGCGAGGCGGCCTGGGCCGGGGCGGCTCCGAGCGCGGCGAGCGCGAGGCCCGCGATCAGCGAGGCCAGGCGGCGCATCTACTTCTTGTACGTCTGGAAGGGCGTGGGGATCGCGGTGCCCGTGGCCTTGGCGAGAAGCCGTCCGTCCGGATCGTAGAGTTCGCCTTCGGTGAAGGCGACCTGGCGGCCCCATTTCACCACCTTGCCGACCCCGCGGATCTTTCCTGGGGCGCCGGGGCGGAAGAAGCTGGTCTTCATCTCAAGGGTGGGCGCCACAGCGGTCATGCCGGAGGCCACCATGCACGCCACGCTCATGCACTCGTCCAGCATGGCGCAGAGGTAGCCGCCCTGGATCTGCTTCATGGGGTTTAGCAGCAGCTCGGCCTTCGCGTCGAACTCGACCTCGACTGATTTCGCGGCCTGGTTCACCGACACCATCCGGAAGCCCAGGGTCTGGGAGCCGGTCGGCTGGTTCTTGGTGCGCAGGAAGCGTTCGAGGATCGCCTCGTCGGTCAGAGCCTGCGGTTCTGCGGCCGGCGCGTCGGACATGGGCTCTGGGCTCACTTTTTCCGGAATTGGTCGAGGGACACGATCTTCGCCTCACCGTCGACAGGCCGCGGCGCGTCATCGGATACGGCGTCCGGCACGGCGACCGGGCCGGCCTCGGCGGCCGGCGCCTCGAACTGCAGGAGGAACTGTACGCTCGGGTCGTAGAAGCGGGTGACGGCCGCATAGGGAACCGACAGGCGCTTGGGCTGGCCGCCGAACTGCAGGGTCACCGAGAAAAACGTCTCGCCGGGGGCGAGGTCCCAGTACTGATGCTGCAGGACGATGGTCATCTCATCCGGGTACTTGCCCAGCAGGTCCGGCGGGCCAGACACGCCCGGCGCTTCGGTCTTGAAGGTGATATAGAAATGGTGCGCGCCCGGAAGGCCTTCTGGCGCGGCTGCGCGCTTCAAGGCAGTCTTCACGACACCGCGCAGGGCATCCTGAGCCATCGCCTCGTAACGCATCAAATCCTGGGCCGGCGGGTCTTGGGCCATGGGGGCTCCAAAGGGGAATACTGAGCTGGAAAGTAGCGCCTGGACCGCAGCGCGCAAGGCGGCTTCGCGGGCGCGGCAAGACGGACAGGAAAATAGGTGGGAGGCTTCTGCTGGCAGGCGCCTCGCATTCCTGCTGAAGAACGGGAGGCGCGGCTCGGCGATTGGGTGGGAGGCTTCTGTTGGCAGGCGCCTCCCGGGCCCCGCCTAAGGATCTGAACCCCTAGGACTTAAGATTCGAAATCAACCGAACCGCTTACGCGGCCAGGCGGACGTCTCCAGCGAAGTTATCGTTCGCAGTTAGTTTAAAAACCCGGGACGGTGGGTCAGGCCGAGAGAACACAAACACCTTTAGACGTCTGTCGATGCTGATCGGCCCCGTACCGCCCGGCGATACCCGGGGAAGGAATGGTGGAGCCGCCGGGAATCGCACCCGGGTC
>JBBREC010000011.1:0-37946 GCA_038203295.1 Caulobacterales bacterium | reverse complement strand
CGGGCGAGCCCTGGTTGAACTGGTCCCAGTAGGTCTTGCCCGACAGGCCGATCATGTGGCTTCGCACGCTCTGGGCGTGGCGGACGTAGCAGGCCTCGCGGACCGCATCGTCGGTGGCGTCCTGGGCGTCGAGGAAGGCGTTCAGGGAACACTTGGCGTCGATGACGAAGACCGCTCCGCCCGGCAGGCGCACGGTGACGTCAGGCCGCCGGCGGCCCTCCTCGGTGTCGGTGGAGGTCTGTTCGTCGAAGTCGTAGCGGTTGTGCAGCCCGGCCGCCTCCAGGACGTTGCGCAGGGTCTGCTCGCCCCAGCGGCCCTGGACCCCGGCGCCCCGGCGCAGGGCGGCCGACAGCTTGCGGGCCTCTTCCTGGGTCGCGGTCGAGGCCAGCAGCAGCTGGCTGATCTGGGCCTTCAGACCGCCGGTCTCCTCGGCGCGGGTCTTCTCGACGGCGACGACCTGCTCCTGGAACTTGGCCAGGCTCTCGGCCACCGGCTTCAGCTGGGCCTCCAGCCGCGCCTGGCTGAGCAGTTCGCGGCTATGGATTGCCTCCTCGTTCTTCTTCAGGATCGCCTCGGCCACGCCGGTCGCCGACTGGGTCAGCTGCGCCGAGACCAGGTCGGCCTGCTCGCGCATCATCTCGACCCGCAGCTCCGCCGCGTCGCCCCGCCGCCGCTCCTTCAGCGCCCAGACGACCGCTCCCGCCACAGCGACAGCCAGCAGGAGCACGAGGATCAGAAGTCCGTTCATGCTGTGTTCTTAGCGGCTTAGGTGAGTCGGGGCTAGGCCGGGCGCCGGGCCCGCATGGCCTGGGCGATCGTCCCGTCGTCGAGCCAGTCGAGCTCGCCGCCCACCGGCACGCCGCGGGCCAGCATGGTCACCGACACGTCCGCCTGCACCAGGCGGTCAGCGAGGTAGTGGGCCGTGGTCTGGCCGTCGACGGTGGCTGGCAGGGCCAGTACTACCTCGCGCACACCGAGGTCGGTCGCGCGCAGCACCAGCCCGTTCACCCGCAAGGCCTCAGGTCCCACGCCGTCCAGCGCCGACAGCAGCCCGCCCAGCACGTGATAGCGGCCCCGGAACGCACTCGCCCGCTCCATGGCCCAGAGCGCGCCAACCTCTTCGACCACGCAGATCAGGGTCGGGTCCCGCGACCGGTCCGAACAGATGGCGCAGGGGTCCTGGGTGTCCAGCGATCCGCACTGGGAACAGACCTTCACCCGCGCCGCGGCGTCGGCCAGTGCGTCGGCCAGCGGCGTCAGCAGCTGGTCGCGCTTCTTCAGCAGCGCCAGCGCCGCGCGCCGGGCCGATCTCGGCCCCAGTCCCGGCAGCTTGGCCAGGAGGCTGATCAGCCGCTCGATCTCGGGTCCGGCGGAAGCGGCCAACTCAGAACTTCGGCATGCCGGGCAGGTTCAGCCCGGCCAGCGTCCCGGCGGCCTTCTGCATCAGCTCCGCCTGCCGCTGGTCCAGCCCGCGCTTGGCGTCCGCATGGGCCGCCACGATCAGGTCGGCCAGCATCTCGCCCTCGCCAGGCGCCATCAGGCTCTCATCGATGTCCACGCGCTGCAGGACGCCAGCGCCGCTCAGCGTCACCTTCACCACGCCGCCCCCCGCCGTACCCAGGATCACCATCCCGGCCAGCTCCGCCTGGCTGGCGGCCAGCGTCTGCTGCATGGCCTGGGCCTGCTTCATCAGGGCGCCGAAATCCTTCATCACTCGTCTCCGTCGTCATCGTCGCCGTCGGTGGTCTCGTCGGCCGGCGCCGCGTCGGGCACGGGCAGCGTCCGGATGCCCACGATCTCCGCCCCGGGAAACGCCGCCATTACGGCGACCACGAACGGGTCCTGCTCGATCTCGGCGCGAGTGGCCTTTTCCTCGCGCTTCTGGCGTTCCCACAGGCTCTCGGCGCCGCCCCCGCCCTGGGCTGCGATCAGCCACCGCTCGCCGGTCCATTCCTTCAGCCGTCCCACCAGCCGCTGGGCCAGGTTCACCGGCGCGCCCGGCGCGGCCTCGTACTCGATAGCGCCCGGCCGGAAGCTGATCGGCCGGACATAGCGCTCCACGTCCAGCTTCAGCGAAATGTCGCGGCGCGTCTCAATCAGCGCCAGCATCTCCTCGAAGGTGTTGAGGACCGCCACTGGCTCGCTGGAGGTCTGCGGCTGCGGCGCCGCGAAGCCCCGCGCCACCGTCGCCTGCCCGCCGCCGGAGGCCATCGCCCCGCTCCCGCCGCCGCCGCCGCCAGAGGGCCCGCCCGCCGGCGCGCCCGTACCGCCCGGCACAGCCTCACCGGCCTGCAGCCGCTTCAGCGCCTCCTCAGGCCCCGGCAGGTCGGCCGCATAGGCCAGCCGGATGATCGCCATGTCCGCCGCCGCCGCCGCGTCCGGCGCGCGCCGCACTTCCTCGTAGGCCTTCAGCGTCAGCTGCCACAGCCGCGCCAGGATGCCCGGCGACACGGACGCTCCCACCGCCGCCAGCCGGGCCGCCTGTTCTTTCGGCATGATCAGCGCCTGCGGCCCGATCGCGCGCGCCACCGACGCGCCGTGAGTGTGGTCCAGCAGATCCAGCATCACCTGGTCGGGATTGGCGCCGTAGCCATAAAGCGTGCGGAAGGTCTCGATGGCCGGCCCCGCCTCGCCGCGCATGATCTGTTCGAACAGCGCGATCGTCTGCGCCCGGTCGGCAAGGCCCAGCATGTCGCGGATCGTGCCGGCCGTGACCGTCTGGCCCGGATCGGCCTGCACGATGGCCTGGTCCAGCATCGACTGGGCGTCGCGCACCGATCCTTCGGCGGCCCGCGCGATGAGCATCAGGCCGTCGTTCTCGACCCGCGCGCCCTCGGCCTCGGTGATCATCTCCAGGTTCTTGATGATGACCTCGGGCTCCACCCGCCGCAGGTCGAACCGCTGGGTTCGCGACAGAATGGTCACCGGCACCTTGCGGATCTCAGTGGTGGCGAAGATGAACTTGGCGTGCGGCGGCGGTTCCTCAAGTGTCTTCAGGAGCGCGGCGAACGCCGAGCCCGAGAGCATGTGGACCTCGTCGATGATGTAAACCTTGTAGCGCCCCTCCAAAGGGCCATAGCGAACGCTGTCCAACAGGTTGCGCATATTGTCGACGCCGGTCTGCGAGGCTGCGTCCAGCTCGAGCACGTCGATGTGCTTGCCTTCGATGATGGCGCGGCAGTGCCGGCCCTCCTCGCGGAAGTCCACGGTCGGCTTGTTGATCGTGTCGGTCTCGTAATTGAAGGCCCGCGCCAACAGCCGCGCCGTGGTCGTCTTCCCCACGCCCCTGACGCCGGTCAGCATGAAGGCGTGCGCGATACGGCCCGACGCGAAGGCGTTCTTCAGCGTCCGCACCATGGCCTCCTGGCCATAGAGGTCGTCGAAGGTCTTCGGCCGGTACTTGCGCGCGATGACGGTGTAGGCGGCAGATGAGTCGTCGCTCAGCGTCGGCTTGCCCGTAGGCGGCGCCGCGGCGGCTGGCCCGGCGGCCTCGCCAAAGATGTCCTGCGCGTTCGGGTCGTGCTCCGCCGGGCCGTCATCCTCACGCCACGGCGGCGGCTCGTCGGCAGAAGGATCGTCTACGTCGGCCATGGCCCACATCTAGGGCTTCTCACCGCCAAGTGGAAAGCCCAACGCAATGTTGAATTCGGGGAAAGGTGGAGACCGAACGGCGACCCGGAACGGAATTCGTTGTGGCTGCTGCCTTCCGGCCCTGACCAGGTTGGCGAAGCGTCCGCCCGCCGCCGATCTCCGCGCGGGTATATGCGGGTTCGGGGGAGCGGGGGCAAGTGGGGGACGTCGCCGGTCACGTATCTCCGCGAGGTCATGGTCCCGGCGCCCCCTTCGCCAGCGCTCATTCCCACGCTAGGCTCACGGCCATGGACACCCGCCACGCCCCTGAGCACCTCGAGACCTGGCGCCGCGACGGCGGCGTCCTGATCCCCGGCTTCTTCACGGCTGAGGAGGTCGCCGCCGTGGTCGCCGACTTCGAGGCCGTTTTCGGCCAGGCGCCCCGCGCCGACGAGGCCCAGGTGCGCAACACCCCCGGCTTCAACCCGGCCCAGTTCAAGACCTTCGACGCCGTGCCCTTCGACTGTTCGCCGGCGCTGAACCTGATCGGGGTGCACCCGGCGCTGATCGCGTTTGCCCGCGACGCGCTGGGGACTCATGACCTGCATCTCTATCAATGTCAGGCCTGGGCCAAGTTCACCGGGGCGGCCGACTACGAGCAGCCGTTCCACTGCGACTTCGCCAACCACACCTTGGTCGCGCCGTCCGAGGACGCGCGGCTGAACTCGGTGACGGTGATGGCCTACTTCTCCGACGTCACCGAAGCGCACGGGCCGATGCACTATATCCCGCGACCGGAGAGCGACCGCATCGCCGGGCCCGAGGCGATACTTGTCCCGGTCGACCAACAGGCCAAACTGCACGAGCGGCTGGCCCCGCTTGGCCGTTCCACCGCCGCGCCGGCCGGGGCGATCTTCCCCTATTCCATCGACCTCTATCACCGCGGCACGAACCTCACCGCGCCGCGGGGCCACCGCTATGCGGTCACGGCCTGTTTCAAGCGGCGCGGTGACGACACGATCGGCTATCACGCCTGGCCGCTCCACCACATGAAGCCCTGGCGGCGGATTTTCGACCATGCCACGCCCGAACAGCTCGCGTGCTTCGGCGTCCACCCGCCCGGCCATCCATTCTGGACCGAGACAACATTGAATCGCGCTCAGGCGCGATACCCCGATTGGGACCTGACGCCCTGGCGCGCAGCGATGTCCTGACACCCGCAGGACGGCGCGCCGCAGCCAAGGTGTGGCGCAGAATCCCCCATCGGCGGAATTGCAGATCGCCTAGGCGAACTCGCTGATAGGAACTTAACCCTGCCCAACCTATTTGGAGGTCACGCCGCAGCGACGCGACGGACAACTCCCGCCGAAAGCCACGACCGTGTCACTCACGACTCTCACCGCCGCCAGGACGCCTCAGCGCCGGTCGCCGAACCGCGAGCGCATGATCGCGCGGGTCTGGGTGTGGACGATTGGCCTTACCGGCGCGGCGTTGATCGTCCCGCACATCATCCACTGACGGTTCAGCCGCTGGCGGCCTCGCCGGGACCGGCGTTGTCGGGCGCCTGACGTTCGGTCTGGGCTTCGTCCCGCAGGATTTCCTCATCGCTACGGTCTGACGGATCGGCGGGATGCTTTGCCGGCCACGCGTTGGGCTCCGGCTCCGGTTCCTTGGGGGACATGTGCATGGGGGACCTCCTGTGCCGGAAGCCCCCGCCCCCCGGATCGGTTCCTGACGCTCAGGCCTTCGCCGGCTCCAGCTTGTCCTGGGTCTTCAGGTCGAAGTCGCTGGCGTCGTGCCGCTCGCGCAGCTGGCTCGAGGGTTCGCCGAAGGTGCGGTTGACCATCCGGCCCCGCTTCACCGCCGCTCGCGCGCCGATCTGGTCGGTCCAGCGCAGGACGTTCTTGTAGTCCTGCACCTGGAGGAACTCGCCACCCTCGTAGAGCACGCCCTTGGCCATGGCGCCGTACCAGGGCCAGGTGGCCATGTCGGCGATGGTGTACTCGGATCCACCGAGATACTCGCTCTCGGCTAGGCGCCGGTCCAGCACGTCCATCTGACGATTCACCTCCATGGCGAAACGATCGATGGCGTATTCAATCTTGGTTGGCGCATAGGCGTAGAAGTGGCCGAATCCGCCGCCAAGGAACGGCGCCGATCCCATCAGCCACATCAGCCACGACAGCGTTTCGGCCCGGGCCGCCGGCTCGGTCGGCAGGAATGCGCCGAATTTTTCGGCCAGGTGGATCAGGATCGCGCCGGACTCAAACACCCTAATGGGCTTGGGCCCGCTATGGTCCATCAGGGCCGGGATCTTGGAATTGGGGTTGGCGGCCACGAAGCCCGAGCCGAACTGGTCGCCCGTCCCGATGTTGATCAGCCAGGCGTCGTACTCCGCGCCCGTGTGTCCCAGCGCCAGCAGCTCCTCGAGCATCACCGTCACCTTCACGCCATTGGGCGTGCCCAGGGAATAGAGCTGCATCGGATGCTTGCCGACCGGCAGGTCCTTGTCGTGGGTCGGCCCGGCGATCGGCCGGTTGATAGCGGCGAACCGGCCCCCGCTCTCCTTGTTCCAGTTCCACACCTTCGGCGGGACATAGGCGGCGGCGTCGGACATTGGTGGACTCCCTGGATCGGCGCTCCTGGCGGCGCGTAGACTTTGTGATGTGGGGGACGGGAAGGGCTTTGACCAGCCTTCGCCGTTCACGCCAGCGCCGCGGCGCCCTATGTAGCCTCACCATGGCCCTAGACAGCTTCCAGAACACCTTCGCCGGCAACCCCCTCGACCGCGCCAGCGACCGGCGCGGCAACACCGAGTGGATCGCCGAACAGATGGCCTCGCCCGAGTCGCTCGGCATCGCCATCTGGAACGGCCGCCCGCTGGTCGAGCCGACCAAAGAGGGCGGGATGCAGATCGCCTACTTGCCGGCCAAACTGGTGGTGAGCCTGGCCGAGGGTCAGGAGCGCCTGCTCTTCATGGGCCTATGGAAGGATACCGCTGTCTTCGCCGTCGACCTGGAGGGCCCCGCCAACCCCGCCGACGGCCCGCTGCAGGGCATGGGGACCTTCGAGGACCTGCGGGCCGTTGCGCTGAAGCTCGCCCACACCGAGGCCGCCATCGTCGCCACCGCCAAGCAGATGTTTGAATGGCGTCGCCGTCACAGCCACTGCGCCAACTGCGGCGAGCCCTCCGAGGCCATCGATGGCGGCTGGAAGCGCAAGTGCGCCGCCTGCGAGGTGGAGCATTTCCCGCGCACCGACCCGGTCGTGATCATGCTGCCCTACCATGGCGACCGCTGCATGCTTGGCCGCCAGGAGATCTGGCCCAAGGGCATGTTCTCGGCCCTGGCCGGCTTCCTGGAGCCCGGCGAGACCATCGAGGAGGCCTGCGCCCGCGAGCTCAACGAGGAAGCCGGCCTGCATGCCGTGAAGGTCCGCTACCACTCGACCCAGCCCTGGCCCTATCCGTCGTCCCTGATGATCGGCCTGATCGCCGAGGTGGAGGACGAGGAAGGCGCGCCCGACCAAACCGAGCTCTCCGAAGTCCGCTGGTTCACCCGCGACGAGGCCCGCAGGCTGATCGCCGGCCAGATCGAGGGAACCTTCGCGCCCCAACGCATGGCCATCGCCCACCAGCTCATCAAGGCCTGGGTCGAAGAGGGGTAGGGACGCGCCTTCCCTCACTCAATGCGGAGGGAAATCACCCCCGTGTGCGGAACGGGTCGGCCGGATAGACGCCCAGGATCTCGAACTTCTCGGCGAAGAAACCCAATTCCTCGAAGGCCAGCGCCAGGCCGCGGTCCTCGGGCCGGCCGTCGGCCTCGGCGTAGAAGAAGGTCGCCGTCCAGGCGCCGCCCTCCATGTAGCTCTCCAGCTTGGAGATGTTCACGCCGTTGGTCGCGAAGCCTCCCATGGCCTTGTAGAGCGCCGCCGGCAGGTTCCGGACCTTGAAGGTGAAGCTGGTGATGCAGGGCGAGGTGAAGGGCGGCGGCGGCGGTGACTTGTCCGCCGTCATGATCAGGAAGCGGGTGGTGTTGTGGTGCTCGTCCTCGATGTCGCGGGCCAGGATCTCCAGGCCGTAGATCTCCGCGGCCAGGGCCGGCGAAATCGCCGCCCGCGTCGGGTCCGGGTTCTGGCTCAGCATCCGGGCCGCGCCGGCGGTGTCGCCCACCGATTCGGTCTTCAGCTTCAGCCGCTTGATGATCTTGCTGCACTGGCCAAGTGCGATGGCCATGCTGGCCACCGACTTCACGTCCTCCAGCTTCACGCCGGGATTGGCCAGCAGCTGGAAGTGGATCGGCTTGAACCGCTCGCCGATGATCCGCAGGCCGGAGCTGGGCAGCAGGTGGTGCACATCGGCCACGCGCCCGGCCGTCGAGTTCTCCACCGGGATCATGCCCAGCTGGCAGTCACCGGTCTTCACCGCCTCGAACGCCGCTTCGAAGGTGGCGTGCGGCACAGGTTCCATCTGCGGAAACGCCGCGGTGCAGGCCTCGTGGCTGTTGGCGCCCAGTTCGCCCTGAAAGGCGATCCGTCCCTTCGTCATGAGGTCTTCCTTGCAAAATCGCGGGCGCGTTCGAGATCGCCGGGGTTATCCACCGAGATCGGCGCCTCGTCGATGACCGCGGCCCAGATCGACATCCCGAGCTCCAGCGCGCGAAGCTGTTCCAGCCGTTCCAGCGTCTCCAGCCGCGACGGCGGGGCCGCGTGGAACCGCAGCAGGGCTTCGCGGCGATAGCCATAGATGCCGTGATGCAGCCATACCGGCGCGTCGCCGAAGAGCACCGAGCGGGTGAAATAGAGCGCCCGCGCAGAGCGGCCGTCAGGCTCCAGCGCGGCCACCACCTTGGGGATGTCGGGATTGGACCGCTCGGCCACGTCCGTTTCTGCGACCATCACGGTGGCGATGTCGCAGGCCGGGCGCCGGGCCAGCAGCTCCACCACGGCGCGGACCGCGTCCGGCCTCACAAAAGGGATATCGCCCTGCAGGTTTATGATCACATCATGGTGGCCCTGAGGGTCGATCTCGGCAAGGGCGGCGACGATCCGGTCGGACCCCGACGCCAGGTCGGGGTCGGTCAGGACTGCCCGAACACCCGCCGCTTCCACCGCCGCGACGATCTCCGCATCGCCGGCCGCCACCGCCACGGGACCCACGCCGGCGGCCTGCGCCTGCCTCAGCACGCGGACGATCATCGACAGGCCCGCGATGTCCGCCAAGGGCTTCCCCGGCAGACGTGTCGCGGCCATGCGCGCGGGGATCAGGACGATGGGGTTCATGGAAGATGCTTGGGCGGTTGCGTGAGCGCCGGTAGCGTGTAAGAGAGCCGGGCGCAACAAGGGGCGGGATTCCCGCGCTTTCGCCGGCTTTCCAGGCTGGCCGATAGAGGGCCGATTTAAGACCTATGAGCGACCTCAACTTCAATAAAGTCGCCGCAGCCTTGCTCGCGACGGGCCTGGCCATCGCCGGCCTCACCCAGCTTTCCTCCGGAGTCTTCTCGGACGAGAAGGTCGCCAAGCCCGGCTTCCTTGTCGAAGTGTCGGAAGGCGGCGGCGAGGCCGCGGCCGCGGCTGACGTTCCTCCCGACTGGGGCACGGTGCTCAAGACCGCCGATGTCGCGGCCGGCGCGGCGGTCTTCGAAAAGTGCAAGTCCTGTCACAACGCCGACAACGGCGGCGCCAACGGAACCGGCCCGAATCTCTGGGGCGTCGAGGGCCGCAAGCCCGGCAGCCACGCCGGCTTCGCCTATTCCGCGGGTATGACCGAGTTCGGCGCCAAGCAGCCGATATGGGACTACGACCACATGTATGAGTTCGTGAAGAATCCGCAGAAATACATCGCCGGCACCAAGATGGGCTTCATCGGCCTTAAGAAGCCGGAAGACCGCATCAACGTGATCGCCTATCTGCACGCTCAGGGCGGCACTCTGCCGATCCCCGCGCCGAACCCGGCCGCCGCTGCGCCCGCAGCGGCCGCTCCAGCCGATGCGGCGGCCCCCGGCGCTGCGCCCGCCGGCAAGCCTGCCACGGTTGCGGCTCCGGCGCCGGCCGCGGCGTCTCCGGCGACCCCAGCCGCCAAATAGCTAGAGCCGCCGGAAACTGGTCGGCGCGCCGGTGTCCGCGGCGGCGATGCGGTTGATGGCGGTCTCCAGCGGTTCGATCGCGACCGCCATGTGATGGCCGTTGGCGTGAACTAGACGCTGGGCGTCGAGGCCGATGCCAACGTGGCCCCTCCAGAACACCAGGTCGCCGCGGCCGAACTCCTCGCGCGTGATGTCGTGGCCCAGCGCCTCCTGCTGGTCGGCGTCGCGCGGACAGGCCAGGCCGCAGGCGAACAGCGCCTGCTGCACCAGGCCCGAGCAGTCCAGGCCCAGGCTCTCGCGGCCACCCCACAGGTAGGGCGCGCCGAGGTAGCGCTCGGCCACTGCGGCCAGGTCGGTCTCGAACGCCCCGACCGGCGTCAGGTGCGAGGTGGTCATCCAGCCCGCGCCCGCCACTTTGCTGAGCTTCCCCTCTTCACCCTCGACCGTGACCAGGGCGCCCATGGAATAGGGCCCGGACGCGCGGGTCTTCACGCTGGGGCCGGCGAAGGCGTAGGTGCGCAGCGCCCCGATGCGGTGGGTCGGCAGGCCGTCCACCCTGGCCAACGCCCTGGCGTCGACGAATCCAACGTAGCCGTCGCGGCGGGCCTGGCCCCACAGGAAGGCGCCCTCCTCCTCCAGCACCTCGAACACCTCGCCGAACAGCAGCTGGTCCATCTGTTCGGAGGCCGCGTCCGGCATGCGGTGGATACCGGTCGCCGGCGCCGCGCAGGCCAGCACCTTGGGCTCCAGATAGACCTCGGCGCGGACCAGGCCTTCGAGCGACTGGCCGGCGACGCCGTCGCGGATTGGCGTGATGCGGGCGTCGTAGCTCACGAGAATCGCTCCCGGATCATACGGTACAGGCCGCGGATCGCCTGGGCTTCGCCGCCTGCGGGGAATCCCGGCCGGGTCCTTGGGTTCCACGCGAAGATGTCGAGGTGGACCCAGGGTCCCGCCGGCGCGAACCGCTGGAGGAACAGCGCCGCGGTCACCGACCCGGCCTGGGCCCAGCCGTCGGGGTCGTTCTTGATCTCGGCCACGTCCGAATCGAGGGCGTCGACATAGCCCTTCCATAGCGGCAGTCGCCAAAGCGGGTCGTGCTCGGCGCGGGCCGCCCGCTCGATGTCGGCGGCCAGATCCTCGTCGTCGGTGAAATACGGCGGCAACTGCGGCCCGAGCGCCACCCGGGCCGCGCCCGTGAGCGTCGCCAGGTCGATGGTCAGCGCCGGCTCAAGCTCGCACGCCCGCGTCAGCGCGTCAGCCAGGATGAGCCGACCCTCCGCGTCGGTGTTGCCGACCTCGATCGACAGCCCCTTGCGCGAGGCCAGCACATCGCCCGGCCGCATGGCGTCGCCGGAGATTGCGTTCTCCACCACCGGCGTCAGCACCGCCAGCCGGACGGGCAGCTTCGCGGCCATGATCATCCGGGCGAGCGCGAGGGCATGCGCCGCTCCGCCCATGTCCTTCTTCATCTGCCGCATGCCGGCGGACGGCTTGATGTCGAGGCCGCCGGTATCGAAAACCACGCCCTTGCCGACGATGCAGACCAGCGGGTCGCCGGCCTTGCCCCAGGTAATCTCGATCATCCGGGGGGCGCGCGCCTCGACAGCGGCGCGGCCCACCGCGTGGACCGCGGGATAGTTGGCTTCCAGCAGGCCCTCGCCGGTGATCACGGTGATCTGGGCGCCGTGCTGCTCAGCGATCTCGCGGGCGATGGTCTCCAGCTGCAGCGGGCCCATGTCGTTGGCTGGCGTGTTGATCATGTCACGGGCCAACGCGCAGGCGTGCGCCACCTGGCGGACCTCGGCCACGTCGACGCCGTCGGCCACCAGCTTCGCCCGCTCGCCGCCGTGGGTCTTGTAGCGGTCGAAACGATAGCTCCCGATTGCGAAGGCCAGCGCGATCTGGGCGGTGTCCATCCCCTCGGGCGTCGCGGCGAGGCGGTAGGTCCCGGCCGGGAGCCTGGCCGCCAGCCCCCGGAAGATCATTGGATCGGCGCTGTCGCCCAGTCCGAACAGCACCTCCCGAGGGCCGCCGTCGGCATTGGACGCGATCAGGACCTGGCCGGCCTTGCCCTTGAAATCGGCTGCCTTGGCCAGGCCCCTCACCATGCTGTCCGCAGACAGGGCGGCGTCAAGATCGGCAGCTGCGACCGCGTGCACGGGGATCGCGGCGGCGTCCGAAGCTTCGAGGATTACATCGGTCATGGCGGGCTCGGAGAACAGAGGAACGCGAGGGATCGTGTAGTCGCCTCAGATCAGGTGTCCAAGGCCCTGCATCAAGGTCGAGATCGGAAAGGCGGCCAGCGCGCCGATGGCGATAGCCAGGCCATAGGGGACGTTCTCGCCAGGCTCGGCCAGCCTGGCGAACCAGGGAGGGCCGTTCATCAGCCACGGCCGCAGCAGCGGCGAGCGCAGGCCCAGCAGCCCAACGGCCAGCGCCCCGCCAGCAATGCCGGTCACCGCCAGATAGGTCAGGATGGCCGGCCAGCCCAGCCAGAGCGCGGCCGCAGCGAACACCTTGGCGTCGCCGCCGCCGATCCAGCCCATCGCGAACATCGCCATTCCGGCGACCAGAGCGACGGCGCCGATGCCGAACGCAACGCCAAGCGCCGGCAAGGCCATGCCCTGCGCCAGGGCCGCGACCGGAAAGACCGCGATCAGCGCCAGCGAGATCCAGTTGGGGATCGTATAGCTCACCACGTCGCGCAGGGCGGCCGTGATCACCAGGGCCGGGAAGACGAGGACGAGCAGGGTCTGGAGGGCGTGAATCATCGTCGGGCATCATCGCCGCGGCGGATGAATGGAGCGTTAGGCCGATCCGCCATGACGCCCGGAATCAAAACCCCCCGGCGGCGGGGGCCGTCGGGGGGTTCCGATCAGTGACCTGGAGAGGTCGCTTAGGCGGGAAGCGCGGTGCTCACCTTGTTGAAGGTGCCATCGAGTTTGGTCCCGAGAGCCGTCAGGGCGGTCACCAGGACAACGGCGATAAGCGCGGCGATCAGGCCATACTCGATGGCGGTGGCGCCGGACTCGTCTTTCGCAAAACGCGCGATGAACTGGGTCATGATGACCTCCTTTGCGTTGTTGGCTTAGGCCGGAAGGGCCGTGCTGACCTTGTTGAACGTGCCGGTCAGCTTGGTGCCGAGCGCGGTCAGGGCGGTGACCAGAACCACGGCGATGAGGGCGGCGATGAGGCCGTACTCAATGGCGGTGGCGCCGGACTCATCCTTCATGAAGCGGGTGACGAACTTGGACATTTTGGTACTCCTGTTTAGCGAGCGGTCGGGGGTGGGCTTGAGACTTCCGCCTGCTCGCCCTCAATGCATCCTCAAGTTCGCAGGTCTCGCTTAATTGGCAGTAAACAGGGAAGTATTCGTGGAAAGTTTCTTTGGTAAATCAATATTAAGCGTCAACATCGATTAACCATGGCGCGAATCCACTCAGGGAATTGCTAGGATCGACCTTAGTTCTCCGCTTTTAAATCTTGATTAGCCGCGATCGCCTAGACTGGCCCCTGCATTCCGATGAGGGCGCCGTGCGCAGGCTTCGCTTCCCAGCCACTGACCGCTTTGCAGCCCGCTTCGTGCGGGCCGAGCGCGGGTCCGTGGCCGTGGAATTCGCCTTCGTGGCCATCCCCTTCCTGACCATGATGTTCGCCCTGATCGAGCTCGGGATGGCGCTGCTCGCCTACACAAGCATGGAGACCGCCACCCTGATGGCGGCGCGGCGCATCCGCACTGGCGAGTTCCAGGAGGGCGGCGCCAACTCCAAGTCCGACTTCAAGAACCTGGTCTGCGCCAATATGACCTGGCTATCGTCGTGCTCGACCGACCTCTATGTGGACGTCCGCACCTTCTCGAGCTTCGGGACGCTGGGCGCCAACTCGCCGATGGCCGGTCCAGCCTTCAATCCCGCCGGGACCTGCTTCACGGCCGGCGCGCCCACCGACATCGTTCTCGTGCGCAGCTATTTCAAATGGCGTCTTTTCACGCCCTTCCTGAGCGGCGGGCTGGAGAACATGGGCAATGGCAGCGGCATGCGGCTGATGAGCACCGCCACCGCCTTCCGCAATGAACCCTATAGCGACGCCTCACCCGTGGGGGCCCAATGCTGAAGCGTTTCCGCAGAGACGAGCGTGGCCTGGCGGCGATGGAGTTCGCCCTCATCGCCCCGGTGATGATGCTGCTCTATTACGGCACCGCGGAACTCACCATCGGCATGATGGCCGAGCAGCGGGCCAGCCACGCCGCCTCGGTGGTCGCTGATCTCGCTGCCCAGGAGCCCACCCTCAACACAGCCAAGCTGAACGACATATTCTCGGTGGGAGCCGCGATCCTGAAGCCCTTCCCCACCGCCTCGCTGAAGCTGCGGGTGAGCGACGTCAAGGCTGATAACCTGGGCGTGCCCAAGGTGATCTGGAGCCGCGCCCAGGGCCTGAGCCAGCTCAGCACTGGCACAGCCTCCGGATTCCCCGCGGGCCTGCTGGCCGCTGGGGACGCGGTGATCATGGCCGAGGTCGAGTACACCTACGACTCGCCGATTCATAAGGCGTTGCCGAACGCCCTGACCTTCCACGAGAAGTTCTACCTGAAGCCGCGTCGGTCTTCTGAAGTCGCCTGGGACCCCAACTGACTTAGGCGATGCGCCGCCCGCCGCCGCGCACGAAGAACAGCCCGATCAGGCCCAGCGAGAGCAAAAGCACGATCATGGCGAAGCCGCCCTGCTGGCTGTGCGTCACCCGTGTCCCGATATTGACCAGGGTCGGCGCAAGCCAGCTCGTCGCGACGCCGGACAGGGCGTAGACGCCGAAGAAGGCGCCGGTCTGGTCGGCGGGCGTCAGCCGCGTCAGGGTCGTGCGGCTGGAAGCGTACTGGGCGGTGATGAACACCGCATTGGAGAACCCGATCAGCACGAAGATCACGTCGGGCAGATGCCGGAACACCGGCCCGTTCCAGATCGGCGCGTGCGCGCCCGGATCGTAGGACCAGAAGTACAGGATCTTGTCCGGCGCCATGCCCAGGAATGCGATCAGGTTCAGGATGGTGATGAAGATGGCGATGCGCAGCGCATTCTTCGGTCCCACCGTTGCATCAAGCCAGCGGGCGACGAACCCGCCCAGCACAGCCAGCACGCTCAGGAGAATACCGTAGGCCAACATCTCCAGCGCGCCCCACTTCATCACCCCGATCGCGTAGATGCCAGCGAAGAACAGTACCCCGTTCATGCCGTCCACGAAGAGCATCCGCGAACCCAGGTAGATCGCCGCATCGCGATACTGACGCACGGTCCTGACCATCGCCCAGAGGTCCGTGGCGCCCTCCCGGAAGGCCCGCAGCGTGGGCACGCCGGTCTTCGGCGCATCCGGCGTGAAGAGGAACAGCGGGATCGAGCCCACCAGCAGGATGCCGGCGGACAAGAGGGCCACCACGCGCTCCGGCTCATGGGTCGCGGGGTCCAGGCCGAACAGCGGCGCGGCGGGCACCCAGGCCCAAAGAACTTTGCCGGGCAGGGCGAAGGCCCAGGCGGTGAAGGCCAGCGCCAGCACTGACGCGGCGTTGCCCAGCGACAGCGCCAGGCCCGAGGCCTTGTGTGCGCCCTGCAAGCCTGCGGCCCGGATCAGCAGCGAATTGTGCAGCACCTCAGAGTAGGTGAAGAGCACATTGACGAGCATGGCGATGAACATGGTCGCCACGATGGTCAGGCCGCTGGCGTCGGCCTTCGCCCACCAAAGCGAGGCGATCAGCGGGATCATCGCCGACACGATCAGGCCCAGCCACAGCTTACGCGGCCCCAGCTTGTCGATCGAGGCGCCGAGGAACGGCGCGCTGACCATCACGATCCAGCCGGCGTACTGCTGCCAGCGCGAGATGACCTCCTGGCCGCGTACCGGGTCGCCGACCATCACCGAGGCGACGTAGGGCATGAAAATGTAGATTGTCATCAGGATGACGTAGGGATCTCGACCGCCCTCGAAGATCGACCAGGCGACGCCGCCCCGGCTCAGTTTCCCGTCCCCACCGAGCTCCGAAATGATCGGCGGATCGACGACGGAAGAGGGGCCGTGCGTCTCGACGGCGCTGGATTCGGTCAAGCTGGTCTCCCCGGGCCGCCCTTGGTCCTGGCGGTTTCGGGAAGGTTAGCCGCAATCCGTTTGCAGGCGCTAGGCGAGTCTCTTGTCCGACGCCGCCAGGGCGGCTCTCACGTCGGCGTCGAAGCCCTGCGCGGCCAGGGCCTCACAGAGGGCTGTCAGGCACAGGCGCACGTGGAAGGGACTCGCCGAGGCGCCCATCAGCCCGATGCGCCAGACCCTGCCCTTGAGCGGACCCAGGCCGGCGCCCAGTTCCAGGTCCCAGGTCTTCAGCACGTAAATCCGAACCGCAGCCTCGTCGACACCGGCGGGGACCAGGACCGTATTGAGCTGCGGCAGCCGGTCCTTCTCGGCCACCAGCATCCTGAGGCCGGCGGCTTCCAGACCAGCGACCAGCGCCTCGTGCAGCCGCGCGTGACGGACGATGGCGGCCTGCTGGCCCTCCTCGAAGATCGTCACCAGCGCTTCGTGCAGTCCGTAGAGCGCATTGATCGGCGCGGTGTGGTGATAGGTCCGGCCGCCCCCCCCACTTCCATCGGGGCCGCCCCAGTAGCTCATCAGCAGGTTGAAATCCAAAAGCCAGTTGCGGACCTTGGTCTTGCGGCCGCTGATCGCGGCCTGCGCCCGCTTCGACAGGGCGATGGGCGAAAGCCCAGGCGGCGCCGAGAGGCACTTCTGGGTGCCCGAATAAACGACGTCGGCGTCCCAGCCGGCCACGTCCACCGCGATGCCGCCCAGCGAGGTCACGCAGTCGACCACCGAAAGCGCGCCATGCTTGCGGGCGGCCGCGCAGAGGCTCGCCGCATCGCTGCGCACGCCAGTGGAGGTCTCGGCGTGCACGAACGCCAGGACCTTGGTCGGCGCTTCGGAGAGCGCCGCCTCAACCCGCGCCAGATCTACCGGCTTGCCCCACTCGTGGTCCACCGTGACCACCGTCGCTCCGGCCCGGTCGGCCATGTCGGCCATGCGCCCGCCGAACGCGCCATTGACGGCGATTACCGCGCGGTCGCCCGGCTCCAGCAGGTTCATGATCGCCGCCTCCATTCCGGCCGTCCCCGGCGCCGGCAGCGGCACGCAGGCGTGGTCGGGGGCGTTGAACAGGCGCTGCAGCGCGGACTTGATCTCCTCCATCAGCTTCTGGAACTCGGGGTCCAGGTGACCGATGGTCGGGCGGGCCAGCGCGGCCAGCACGCGGGGGCTGACGTCGGACGGGCCCGGGCCCATGAGGATGCGCCTGGGCGGCTGGAAACTCTGCATGGTCGGTCTTTCAGATCTGGCCGAGCAGTCGCTCGTGAAGGCGCGATCGCAGGGCGTCGTCGACGCCAAGGACATCGCTGAGGTAGCCATCGATAGAGCCGTGGCCTTCCCTGATCACCCCAAAGGCGGTGTCCAGGTAGTCGGCGTGCACGCCAACCGCCACCCGAAGCGCATCGTCGCCCACGGTGTGTCCGGTGGTTTCCTTGAGCCAGGGACCCAGGAACGACATCTTCCGCGCCATCCGCGCCTCGTTATTGGTCTCGAGGAAATCGGTCATGATGTCCTCGTCGCTGACCCCGGCGATGTGGTGGGTCAGGGCGCAGATCATGCCCGTCCGGTCCTTGCCCGCCGCGCAGTGCACGACGATGGCGCCCGGAGCGTTGGCCAGGGTGTGAAAGTATCGGCTCCACAGGTCCACATGGCGCGGCTCGAACGGCCCGCGGCGGTAATAGTTGACGCCGTCCTCAAGGAACCATTGAGGCGTCAGCGTCGCGCCCTTCATGGTCTCGGCCCAGTCGGGGTGCTCGGACTGGATATCGTTCTCGATGACCTTGGCTTCGAAGTCGCTCCAGCGCCTGGACGGCTCGCGGGTCCGCTCGTCTGGCCGCCGCAGGTCGATGATCGCCGCCACCCCAAGGTCGCGCATCCGCTGCAGGTCGGCATCGGTCGCATAGGCGTGGTTGGCCGAGCGGTAGAGCAGGCCCCGCTTCAGCGGCCGACCATGGGCGGTGTCATAGCCCCCGAAATCGCGGAAATTCTCGATGCCTTCGAAGTCGATGTGCCGGGTCATAGGCCGGCCTTCTAGCGGGGTTCTGGCCTGAAATCGAGCGCGGTCCGTGCGGGGGCTCAGGCCAGGATGCGGTCGTGGATCCGCTCGCGCAGCACCGGATCCAGGCCCAGCACCTCGTCAAGGTAGCCGTCGAGCGAGCCATGCGCCTGGCGCATCGCCGCGAAGGCCTCGGCGAGATATTCGGCCTCGACACTCATGGCGGTCAGCAGCGCCGCGTCAGACGCCAGCCGCCCGGTCGCCTCTCGCACCACCTCGCGCATGACCGGGAGCCGGGCGGCCAGGCGCTCAGCGTCGTTGGTCAGCAGGTAGTCGGCCAGGATGTCGTCATCGTGCACCCCCGCGACGTGGTGGGTGAGCGCGCAGATGATGCCCGTGCGATCCTTGCCGGCGGAGCAATGCACCAGCACCGCGCCCTCGGTCTCGACCAGCGCGCGGAAGTAGCGGCGGTAGAGGTCGATATGCCGGCGCTGGAAGGGGGCTTGCCGGTAGTAGTCCAGCATGTATCCGCGGAACGAACCCACGGTCAGGTCCGACGTGGCGATGAAGGTTCCCCACTCGTCGGCGCTGTCCTGGCCGATGTCGTTCTCGATCACCTGAGCGTCGAAGCCGGCCCAGCGTCGGGCCTGGTCGCGCTGCCGCTCGTTGGACCGGCGCAGGTCGACGATCACCCCCAGGCCCAGGTCAGCCAGCCTGGCGAGATCGGCATCGGTCGCCTTGGCCTGGTGCGCGGAACGGTAAAGCAGGCCGCGCCTGAGTCGCCGCGAACCGGCGGCGTAGTCGCCAAAGTCGCGGAAGTTGTCGATACTCTCGAAACGGACGTGGCGGGTCATGGGCCGGCGTTCTAGCCGCAAATCGCCGACGGATCGAGACGCCGCCTTACGCCGTGATCCCTATCTGCCGGCGCGGGCTGGTCGCGGCGGTCAACCTCGATCATGCTGGCGAAAAATTCGGGGGAATGGAGACATGCGGTTGAGGTGTTTGGCGTTCGCGGCCCTTGCCGCGGGCCTTTCGATGAATGGGGCGGCCGCGGCGAAGCCGGTGGCGGCGCCCGGGTATCACGCGGTAGTCCAGCGCACGGCCTATGGCGCGCCGCACGTCACCGCCGCAAACTACGGAAGCCTGGGGTTCGGGGCGGGCTATGCGGCGGCGCAGGACAATTTCTGCGACTTCGCAGACCGCATGCTGACGGTGAACGGCCAGCGCGCCCGCTATCTTGGCGCCGGCGAGAAGAACGCCAATGTGGTCAGCGACCTCTATCACCAGCGACTGATCCAGACCGGCCGGCTGGAGCAGCTGCTGAACGCCGACCCCAGGTCGCTGGACCGCCCCTCCGCCGATGCCCGCGCTCTCGTGCGCGGCTATGCGGCGGGCATCAATCGCTATGTCCGCGACATCGGCGCCGGCAACCTGCCCGACCCGCGCTGCAAGGGCGCGCCCTGGATTCGCGCCTATACTGAGAACGACATGTGGCGCGGTACGCTCGCCGGCCAGCAACCGAGCCAACTCGCGGGCGTCGCCGGCGCGGCCCCGCCCGGCGGTCCCGATCCGATCGGCGCCGCCCCCATTGAGACCGGACCGCCGATCCCGCCGGGCCAGGGCAGCAATGCCTACGCGCTAGGCCGCGAGGTCACCAAGACCGGCCACGGCGTGCTCCTGGGCAATCCGCACTATCCCTGGGACGGCATCAACCGTTTCACGCGCCTGCACCTGATCATCCCGGGCAAGCTCAATATCGTGGGCGCCGGCCTGGAGAACAGCCCGATCATCGGCATCGGCCACAATCAGTGGGTCGCCTGGTCGCATACCGTCTCGACAGCGCGCCGCTTCGGCTATTTCGAGCTGACCCTCGATCCCAAGGACCCCAGCGCCTACCTCTACGACGGCAAGTCCGTGGCCATGACCCGCACTTCGGTCACCGTCCAGGTAAAGACCGACAAGGGCCTGACACCGGTCACCCGCTCCTACTACGACACGCGCTTCGGTCCGATGGTGGAGGGGCCGATCACGCCCTGGACCCTGGAACGCGCCTATGCGCTCCGCGACGCGCCGGTCAATCTGCGGGGCACCGACCAGTACATCGCCATGTGGCAGGCCCGCGACGTCCACCAGCTGGCTGCCGCGCTCGGCCGCTACCAGGCCGCGGGGTTCAACACGACGGCGGTCGACGCCGGCGGCGAGGCCTATTTCGGCGATGTCGGCGCCCTGCCCTATGTCACCGACGCCAAGGCCGCGGCCTGTGCGACGTCACCGGGCGCCAGGAAGGCCTGGAATGAGAACCGGGTGCCGGTGCTCGACGGCTCCCGCGCGGCCTGCGGCTGGGCTTCAGACCCTCACGCGGCCACTGCCGGCATCTATCCGGCCTCGGCCCTGCCGCAGATCTTCCGGCACGATTTCACCGAGAACTCGAACGACAGTTACTGGCTCAGCAACCCGAACCAGCCACTCGCCGGCTACGGTCGCATCTTCGGCGACGAGGCCACGGCGCGGTCGCTACGCACCCGCCTGGGCCTCAAGATGATCGCCGACCGGGTGGCTGGGACCGACGGCCTGGGCGCACCGAAGTTCGACCTTAAGACCGTCGAGGGCGTCGTGTTCAACGACCGCAACCTCGGCGCCGAGATGACCCGGGACGACCTCGTGGCGCTCTGCCGCCGCGAGGCCGCCGGCGCCCATCCCGAGCTCGCCAGGGCCTGTGTGGCGCTGGCCGGCTGGGACCTCCACGTCAACCTCGACAGCCGCGGCGCGCAGGTCTTCCGCCTCTTCGCCGACAAGGGCGGGCTGAAGTTCAAGGTCGCCTTCGATCCGAAGGACCCGGTCAACACGCCCCACACCCTGGACGTCGCCGATCCGGCGGTGCTCAAGGCCCTGGTCGAGGGGGTGAAGCAGCTCGCCGATCTGAATATTCCCTTCGACGCCCCGCTGGGCCAGATCCAGTCGGAACCGCGCGGTGGCGAGCGCATCGCGATCCATGGCGGGCCGGGGCCGGAGGGCATTTTCAACGTGATCACGCCGGCCGCCCCCACCGACGGCGGCTGGGCCAAGATCCGCCACGGATCGAGCTGGATCATGGCGGTGGAATTCACCGACAGGGGACCGGTCAGCGAAGGTCTGCTCAGCTACTCCCAGTCGACCAACCCGACCTCACCGCACTTCGGCGACCAGACGAAGCTCTATTCGCGGAAAGGCTGGGACGAGCTGCACTTCACGCCAGCCAGTGTGAAGGCCGCCGCTGTCTCGACCCTGGTTCTGGATCAGCCGGGACGCTGAGCCTCGGCTCGGTCTACCGGAACGGCGGCTCGTCGAAGCTGCGGAGCTTGCGCGAGTGCAGGCGCACGCCCTCCTGGCGTAGGAGGTCCATAGTCGCCACGCCGATCTGCAGGTGCTGGCCGATGGCGCGGTCGTAGAACGCGTTGGCCTGGCCGGGCAGCTTGATCTCGCCGTGCAGCGGCTTGTCCGACACACACAGCAGCGTGCCGTAGGGCACCCGGAACCGGTAGCCCTGGGCGGCGATGGTGGCGCTTTCCATGTCGATAGCGACCGCGCGGCTCTGGTTGAACCGCAGCGCGCTTGACGAATAGCGGAGTTCCCAGTTGCGGTCGTCGGTGGTGACCACCGTGCCGGTGCGCAGGCGCCGCTTCAGTACCTCGCCGGTCTCTCCGGTGACGATCTCGGCGGCGCGGTTGAGCGCCACCTGCATCTCGGCGATCGGCGGGATCGGGATCTCCGGCGGCAGCACTTCGTCCAGCACGTGGTCATCGCGCAGGTAGGCGTGACCCAGGACGTAGTCCCCGATGGTCTGGGAGCCGCGCAGGCCACCGCAGTGGCCGATCATCAGCCACGCCTGCGGCCGAAGCACGGCCAGGTGGTCGCAGATGGTCTTGGCGTTCGAGGGGCCGACCCCGATATTGACCAGGGTGATGCCTGCGCGGCCCTCGGCCATAAGGTGGTAGGCCGGCATCTGGTGCTTGCGCCAGGCCGCGGCGGCCACGAAGGCCTCCGGCTCCGGCGTCTCGGCAGTCACCAGAACATTGCCCGCCGCCGACAGCGCCGTGTAGGGGCCGCCGGCCCTCAGCTGCTCGCAGCCCCAGCGCACAAACTCGTCCACGTAGCGGGTGTAGTTGGTGAACAGGATGTACTGCTGCACGTGCTCGGCGGGCGTACCTGTGTAGTGCGCCAGGCGGGCCAGCGAGAAGTCCGTGCGCAGCCCGTCGAAGAGCGCCAGCGGCCGCGGCTCGTCGCCGTCCTGCGACCAGTAGCCGTCGACGATCTCGTCGCCGATGAAGGCCAGCTCCGTGGTCGGGAAGTGACGGGCGATGTCGGTCGAGCTGACGTCGGCCTGGGCCGCGGCCTGGGCGTCCAGCACATAGGGGAACGGCATCTCCTGCTTGGAGCGGCCGACCTCGATTTCGACCTTGAAATCCTGCATCAGCAGGGTGAGCTGCTCGACTAGGTAATCCCGGAAAAGCGCGGGCCGCGTCACGGTCATGGAATAATGGCCGGGCTGGCCGATGCGGGCATAGGCGCGGCCGATGCGTGGGAACGGCTGGCCCGCGGGCCAGTAGAGCCGAAGCTCGGGATAGGCGAAGGCTCCGGCGGCCCGGAGCGCCTTGTCGGGCGGGGGTCCGCCGGCGATGAAGTCCTTGAGGGCGCCGCGGAGGGCTTCGACGGTCTTGCCGTATTCTTGTTCTAGCCGGTCCACGATGCCGGCTGCGTCTGTCTTTGCTGTCATGGGGCCTTATAAACACCTGCAACCCTCATGGGGAGAGGCTGTCGCGCGGCGCGGCCGCGAGTGGGGGCAGCCAGCCGCGCGAGGCTCTTGCTAGGACGCTACCGCCCGTCAGGATGGACGAGGCGCCGCTTCCCGGCCACAAAGGCCGGTCGGAAAACCCCGGGACCTGCCCATGAATCGCATTTTCACGATCCTCATCGTCTCGGCCATGGTGCTGGGGATCGCGGTCGGGTGGGCGGTGAACCAGTATTGCTCGCCCGATCAGGCCAAAGCTGTCGCCGACAACCTGTCGATCATCACCGACGTATTCCTGCGGCTGATCAAGATGATCATCGCGCCGCTGGTGTTCTCGACTCTTGTGGCCGGCATCGCCCACATGGAGGACGCCGCGACCATCGGCCGGGTCGGCGCCAAGACCATGGGCTGGTTCATCTGCGCCTCGCTGGTCTCGCTGACCATCGGCCTGGTGATGGTCCACATCCTGCAGCCGGGTGTCGGCATGCATCTGGCCATTCCCGACGCCGGCGCGGCCGGCTCCGCGGTCGATATGACCAAGTTCAATCTCAAGGACTTCGTCACCCACATCTTCCCGAAGTCGATCGTGGAGGCGATGGCCAACAACGAGATCCTGCAGATCGTGATCTTCTCGATCTTCGTCGGCACGGCGGTTTCGGCAATCGACGACCGCGCGCCGGCGGTCCTGGCCCTGGTCGAGCAGATCTCGGCGATCATGCTGAAGGTCACCAGCTATGTGATGAAGACCGCCCCGTTCGCCATCTTCGCCGCCCTGGCGGCTACCGTCGCCACCCAGGGCATCGGCATACTGGCGACCTACGCCAAGTTCGTCGGCGGATTCTATCTGTCGCTCGGCATCCTCTGGGGCCTGCTGATCGCTGTCCTGTTGCTGATCGTCGGCGGGAGGGCGCTCAAGCTGATCATGGCGATCCGCAGCCCGGCGCTGCTGGCCTTCTCCACCGCCTCGTCCGAGGCCGCCTATCCGGGCACGCTCGAGGCCCTGCAGACCTGGGGCGTCTCGCGCCGCGTGGCGAGCTTCGTCCTACCGCTGGGCTACTCGTTCAACCTCGACGGCACGATGATGTACTGCACCTTCGCGACGATGTTCGTCGCCCAGGCCTATGGTGTCGAGCTCACCATCGGCCAGCAGATCACCATGTTGCTGCTATTGATGATCACCTCCAAGGGGGTCGCCGGCGTACCCCGCGCCTCACTGGTGGTGATCTCCGCGACGCTCACCTACTTCCATCTGCCCGAGGCCGGCCTGCTGCTGATCCTGGCCGTTGACCACCTGCTCGACATGGGCCGCTCGGCCACCAACGTGGTGGGCAACTCCGTCGCCTCCGCCGTGGTCGCCAAGTGGGAGAAGCAGATCGCGGTCCCGGCGACAGAACCGGCAGCCGCTTAGCCTCTGGTTAGGGATATCGCTTAACGCGGCGTTCTCCGTCCGGGGCTGATGATGCGGGCTGACAAGCGTTAGTCCGGGGTCCTTGAAGCGCGTGCGCGAATCTGCCGACAAATTTGCAGACCTGACCGCGCGCATCGCCCAGCTCGAGGCCGAGCGCGAGATGACGCTGCGCCTGGCCCAGACCGACTCGCTTACCGGCCTGGTCAACCGCGGCGCCTTCACCGCCGAACTCGGCGAACGGCTGGCCGCCGCGCAGGCGGCCGGGCGGTCGGTGTCGCTGTTCGTCATCGATCTCGACCGCTTCAAACACCTCAACGACACGCTCGGCCACCACGCCGGTGACCTGTTCCTGGCCGAGATCGGCGAGCGGCTGCGCGCCGAATGCGGGCCTGGCGAGCTGGTGGCCCGGCTGGGCGGCGACGAGTTCGCCCTGATCTCCGACGGCGAGGACGTGCCCCGGCGCGCCCAGCGCCTGGTGAGCCGGCTCGGTCGCCCGCACACGATCTACGGCCGCGTGGTCGCCCCCGGCGCCTCGGTGGGTCTGGCGGTGTTTCCCGAAGACGCAGGCGGCATGGGCGACCTGCAGCGGTTCGCTGACATGGCGCTCTACCGGGTGAAGACCCAGGGTGGCCGCCGCTGGTCCGCGTTCGACGGCGAACTCCGCGCCGAGCACGAGCGGCGCAACACGTTCGAGGCGGAACTGCGCCGCGCGATTCCCGCAGGCGAGATCGAGCCCTGGTTCCAGCCAGTGGTCGACGCCGCCGATGGCCGCATCGTCGGCGTCGAGGTGCTGGCGCGCTGGCGACATCCCGAGCAGGGCCTGCTGACGCCCGCCGCCTTCGTACCCATGGCCGAGGAGCTGGGCCTGATCGGCCGGATCGACGAGGCGGTATTCGAGGCCGGCTGCGCGTGCGCCGCGCCGTGGGTCGCCGAGGGCCTGATCGACGTCGTCTCGTTCAACGTCTCGCCACGCGACCTGCTGGACCCTTCATTCTCGCGCAAGCTGATCGGCCGGCTGAAGCAGACCCAGCTGCCGGCTACGGCGCTGACCGTCGAGATCACCGAGACCTTCCTGCTGCAGGACCTCGCCCTGTCGCGCCGGCATATCGAGCGGCTGAACGCCAAGGGCGTACGGGTGGCCCTCGACGACTTCGGCACCGGCTATTCGAACCTGCGCGCCCTGATGGGGCTGCCCATCCAGACCGTGAAGCTCGATCGGTCGCTGATCGCCGGCGTCGCCAGCGACGCCCGCGTCGCCAAGCTGGTCACGTCCATGCTGCATGCCGCCCGCGCGCTGGGCGTCCGCATCGTGGCGGAGGGCGTGGAGGAGGAAGCCCAGGCGATCTTCCTGCGGGCCGCCGGCTGCGACCGGATGCAGGGCTACTGGTTCGCCCGTCCGATGCCCCGCGACGAGATGCAGGCCCGGCTGCACGAAGACGTGGCCACCGCCCCTCGGGTCCGTCCCGAAGAGATCCTCCGCCGCCGCGCCAACGGCTAGCAGTCAGTTCCAGATCGGCGGCCGGCGATCCTTCCAGGGCTGTTCGGTCTCCAACTGGCCGGCCAGGCGATACAGCGTCGCCTCGTCGGCGAAGCGGCCGGTGAACATCATCCCGACCGGCAAGCCATCCTCAGACTGCCAGAGCGGCAGCGACAGGGACGGTTGGCCCGAGAAGTTGGCCGGCGGGGTCGTCGCGTAGGTCGCGGCCTGGCGCTTGTCGAATTCCTTCGTGTCGCTCATCAGCGGGTTCAGCCAGTCGATCCGCGGCGGCGGCGTCGACATCACCGGCGTCAGATAGACGTCGATATCCTCGAACACGCTCAGCATCTGGCGGTTCATCAGCCGAAGTTGCTGGAAGCCCCAGAACGCCTGCTGCCCCGTCACCCTCTTGCCGGCCTCGTAACCGCGGCGCGCTAGCGGCCCCAGTTCGTCGTCGCCCGGCTCGCGCCCCAGCTTCTCCACCCAGCGCCGCACATTCGCCGAGAAGTTGGACGCGCTGGCCAGCCCCTGGGCCCGGTAGAGCAGGCGGTAGTCGATCCCCAGCCCGCGCTCGAACACCTCGTGGCCAAGACCCTTCAGCAGGTCGACGGTCTTCGTCAGTGCGGCCAGCATCTCGTCGGGGATCGGCCGGCCGCTGGGCGTCTCCGCCGACCAGGCGATCCGGAGCTTGCCTGGGCTCTTCGTCACATCGTCGAGATAGGGCCCTGCCTTGGCCGGCGCCTGGAAAGGATCGCCCGGCTGCGCATAGCCGGTGGCGTCCAGCATGGCGGCGCTATCGCGCACCGAGCGACTGACCACATGGTGCACCGAGAACCCCAGCGCCCCGTCGGCGACCTCGCAGATCGGCGTGCGGTCCCGCGTGATCTTCATGCCCACCAGCCCGCAGCACGCCGCCGGGATGCGGATGGATCCCAGTCCGTCGGACGCATGCGCCATCGGCACGATTCCCGCCGCCGTCGCCGACGCCGCACCGCCCGACGACCCGCCCGAAATGTGGTCCGGGTTCCAGGGGTTGCGGCAGGCGCCCAGCCGGTCGGAATTGGTCACGCCCGGAATGCCGAACTCCGGCGTGTTGCTCTTGCCCAGCAGGACCACGCCCGCGGCCCGGTACCGCCTCACGAGTTCGCTGTCCTCCTCGTCCGCCGCAACCTGCGCGAACCGGCTGCCCGACGTGCGCGGCCAGCCCTTCACTTGCGCGCCCAGGTCCTTGATCAGGAACGGCACGCCCCTGAACGGACCATCGGGAAGGTCGCCCGCCGCCGTGGCGCGGGCCTCGTCATAGGCCTTGTGGACAACGGCGTTCAGCACCCCGTTGTGCTTCTCGATCCGCTCGATGGCCGCCTCGACCAACTCGCCGGGCGACACCTCGCCACTGGCCACCAGCGCCGCCAGGCCCAGGCCGTCGTGATCCGCATATTCGTCGAACGCCATCGGTCAGCTCCTTGTGGAGCCGCCACGCTGCCAGATGCGCGCGGCTGAGGCATCAAAAAGAACCATTGTGCGCCGCTGTGGGTTGGCCGAACACGCCGCGGAGGCGTCCCGCTGGCCATACGGCGCAACACGGGCCAATACGGAGGCGTTGGGTCCAGCAGGATCCCGGAGCCCGCCACGAGGCCATGAAGCCGCCCACCACCGCCAGCCTGAAGAAGGTTTCGCCTGAAAACCTCGCGAGACTTGGCGCCGAGCGGCTGGCCGGGATCCTCGTCGAGGCGGCAGAAACCCGGCCAGACCTGAAGCGCCGGCTGCGGATGGAACTCGCGGCCGAACAGGGCGCCGACCACCTGGCGCTGGAGATCGACAGGCGGCTGGCGTCGCTGGAAACCAGCCGCGGAAAGATTTCCTGGCGCCGGCGCGCCACCTTCGTGGCCGACCTCGAAGGCCTGCGAGCCCTGATTGCCGAGCGGCTGGCCAGCCTTGACCGCGCCCAGGCGCTGGCCCGGCTCTGGCAGTTCATGGACCTGGCGCGCCGTCTGGGGGTCAGGGTCCGCGACCGCGACGGAACCCTGGGCGAGGTCTTTGTCCGGGCCGCGGGCGACATCGGCGTCCTGCTCGCCGACATGGCCGACGCGACGTCGGCGGGCGCGCTGGTCGAGGCTGCGGCCCGCGATCCGGCCGGATGGACCGACTGGCTGCCCGTGGTCCTCGAACCTGTTCCGCCGGCGTTCGCGACCGACACGCTGCGCTTGATCGCGAACCGCGGCGGCGCGACGCCCGGCTGGCTGATCCTCGCGCGGCAGGCAGCCGACGCCGCCGCGGATGCCGACGCCTTCCAGGCCACCTTCACGTCCGCGGCCCTGCTCACCCCCGCGGTCGCCGCGGAGGTCGCGCAACGCCTGCTGGCCGCCGGCCGGATCGCAGAAGCGGGAGGCGTCCTGCAGGCGGCCGTGAGCCGCGGCCCCGAGGCGGACGTCGCCTGGGAAGGCGCCTGGATCGACTATCTCGAGCGCTCGAACCAGGCCGACGCGGCCCAGGCCGCCCGCTGGGCGTCGTTCGAACGCACCCTCTCGGTCGAGCGCGCGCGCGCCTTCGCCAGCCGGCTCACTGGATTCCAGGATGTCGAGGCCGAGAACCGCGCCTTCGCGCACGCCGCCGCCCATCCCGATTTCCAGCCCGCGCTTCAATTTCTGATGGACTGGCCGGCCCTGACCGAGGCGTCGCAGATGATCCTGGCTCGGCCCGACGACATCCGGGTCGACCCCGCCTTGGCCGAGCTTTGGGCCGCCCGGCTGCGCACCCGTCATCCCGCCGCCGCCCATACCCTGCTGCGCCAGGCCGCCGCCGCGGCCCTCGCGCGCCGCGATTTCAAGACCTGCGACCGGCTCACCCAGGAAGCCGACACCATCGATCTCTGATCAAGCGCGGCCGCCTGGGGCCAGTCAGCCGCTCTCGCGCGCCCAGAGCTGATGGCTGAGTACGCCGAGGCGCGCTTCGATGGCGGCGGCGGCGTCCAGGCATTGGTCCTCGCGGTAGCGCGAGCCGATCAGCTGGACGCCCACCGGATGGCCGTCCAGCAGCCCGATGGGCGTGACCGCGACCGGCAGGCCCAGCACGCTGAGCGCCGAGGAGAACCGCAGGTCGTCCCCCAGGATGCGGCGCACCGCATCATCGTCGGCAATGTCGCCGTTGACCGGCAGCGCCCTGCGCACCGACAGCGGGGCCAGGATCACCGGATACGCCTCGAGAAACGCCAGCCAGTCCCGCAGAAGCCTGGCCCGCAGCGAGATCGCTCGCATGTAGCCCTCGCCGTCCAGGATGTTGGCCATCCGCAGCATGCCGTCGAGCGCGCGCGCGAAATCAGGGCTGGCGCCGTCCAGCATTTGCGTGGCCTGCAGCGTGGAGATCTCGGTGGTCAGCAGCTCCGCCCACAGTTTCCAGGTTCCGGCGAGATCCGGGACCTCGACGTCCGCCGTCACCTCGTATCCGGCGTCCGCCAGCCAGCCGGCCGCCCGGTCGATCAGCGCCATGACCTCCGGGTCGGCCTGCATGTCCGTCGGGACCCGGGCCACCGCCACCTTGCACGGACCGCTCGCCCCGGCCGGCATGAGCGGCGCGGGGACCCACCAGGGATCGCGCATATCCCGCCGCGCCATCGCCTCCAGCCCGAGACGGACGTCCGCCACCTCACGGGCCAGCGGCCCCTGGACGGACATCAGCTGCGCCATCAGCGGCCGTTCCGCCGGCGCGCTCGGGTTGAAGGCGGGAACGCGCCCCAGCGTCGGCTTTATGGTCGAGATGCCGTTGCAGCCCGCCGGCCAGCGCAATGACCCGCCAATGTCGTTGCCGTGGGCGATGCAGCCGATCCCCGCCGCCATCGAGGCCGCCGCCCCGCCCGACGATCCGCCGCAGGTGACCGCCGGGTCCCAGGGATTGAGCGTCAGGCCGTGCAGGGCGTTGTCGGTGCAGAGCCGCAGCGAATACTCCGGCGTGTTGGTGAGCCCGAGCACAATGGCCCCCGCCGCGCGCAGGTTGGCGGTCACCGGCGCGTCGCCCGGCGCGATGTTGTCCGCCAGCGCCACCGCCCCGTTGGAATTGGCCTGCCCCTCGACGTCGATGTTGATCTTGATGGTCACCGGGACGCCGTGCAGCGACCCCATCGCCTCACCCCGCGCCCGCGCCGCATCGGCCGCCCGAGCCGCAGACAGCGCCTGGTCACTGAGGTCCACGACCACGGCGTTGAGCGCCCGGTTGGCCGCCCGCAGCCGCGCTATGTGCGCGGTCACGACCTCTTCCGCCAACGCGTCGCCGTCGCGGATCGCCTTGGCGGTCGCGACCGCGGACCACTGCCAGATCGGTGTCGTGCCCATGCGTTTCCCCCTTGGCTGGGATCATGGACGCGCCAGTCGCGGTCCGTCCATCAGGATGTCGACCGGCCGCCTGGCGCTGGCCTCCCGATCCGGCCGGCATGGCGTTGGGTCGCGCCGCCCTCAAAGGGGGCAGGGAGCGCCATCCTTGACACCTCACCCCAACCGGGGCTCGCATCGTCGAATGCGATTGCTCCTCAACATCCTCTGGTTCGTACTCGGCGGCTGGATATCCGGCAGCCTGTGGATCCTCGCCGGCCTGATCCTGGCGGTCACCATCGTCGGCCTGCCCTGGACGCCCGCGGCGTTCCGCATCGCGGGCTTCACCTACTGGCCGTTCGGCAAGGTGATTGTCGACCGCGACCCGGGCGCGGGAAGCCTGCTGCTCAACATACTGTGGCTCGTCTTTGCCGGTTGGTGGCTGGCCCTGCATCACCTGGTGCTGGCCGCCGCCCTGGCGGTGACCATCATAGGCATCCCCTTCGCCTGGCAGCATGTGAAACTCGCCATGCTGTCCCTCACCCCGGTCGGCAAGGCCGTCGTCGAGGTCTGACGGACACTAGGCCATGGCGCAGGTCAGGGTGCGCAGGGCTCGGGAAATGTGCTTCTCCACAGTGCTTTCCGAGATTCCCATGCGCCGGGCCACGTCACGCTGCGAAAGGCCCTCGAGCCGGCGCAGGGTAAAGGCCTCGCGGCACTTGACCGGCAGGGTGGCGATAAGGTCTGCGACCCGGCGCAGTTCCATGCGCGTCGAGACCTGGTGCTCCGGCGAAGGCAGGTCGACAGCGCGGTCCAGCTTTTCGATGTCACCGACCGGATCGATCCGCGCGACCTTCGCCCGCCGCAGGGTGCGCAGGATCACCGAGCGGGCGGTCTGAAACGCATAGGTCCTGGGCGAGAGGATGTGGTCGACGCTCCGCAGCGCGGCCAGCACCGCATAGGTCTCCTGCACGATGTCGTCGACCTCCAGACCGTCCACCCGTCGGCGTCGAAGCCACGCCCTGAGATCCTGCTCGTGCGGCAGGACCTGGCAGGCGAGCCACCGCGCGCGGTCCTGCGTGGGGATGGCTGACGTCGCGCCGGGCGGCTGGCTCGGATCGGCGTCGGTCCAGGAGTGAGGGCTGGGCTCCGCAGGGCCCGGGCAGGCGGTCATGGCGGTCATGGCGTCCAGATGCTCAGATTGGCGTCAGGTTGTGCGACAGCGCGCCGCAGCCTGTCCTGTCCGGCCGTCCCCAAAGCCTGCCTGATCGTCCGCGTGTGCCCGGAACAGCCCCGCCGCGCCGAGGAAAAGGCCCGGCCCTTCCCGCGATGGAACGACCGGGCCCTGATCCGGGCCGCAAACGCGCCCGAACCGGTGTGCCGCGTCAGTCCCCGGGCGCGGCCCACGCCTGGCAGAGAGCAAGAGCCGCGCCAGTTCGCCGCCGGCCGCGGTTGGACACGGCGCCCGGATCAGGCAAACTTCCCCGGCCATGCCCAACGACCGCAAGAAAGACCGCTTCGCCCTGCGCCCCGACGCCAGCGGCTGGACGGTCTATGCGCTCTGGAGCGGCGAGCCGGCCCTGGTCGGCGGCGCCCACCAGAAGGGCCTGTCCGAAGCCGACGCCCGGCACGTGATGAAGCTGCTCAACGCCGAAGCTCGCCGGGGCGACAGCTCCATGCGACGGTGATCGGCCCGCGCTTCACCGACCCTCAGCGGCTGGCGCTGGTGCGCGCCCTGCACACGGCGATCTACCTGCTGATGGCCGCGGCGGTGGTCGTCGTCCTCTACGGCGGCGTCACCGGAAGACATGGCCCCTGGCTGTGGGCGGCGGCGGGGCTGATCTTCCTCGAAAGCCTGGTCTTCGCCGCCAGCGGCCTGAAATGCCCCCTGACCGCGATCGCGGTGAAATACGGCGCCGCCCGGAAGAACCCCGCGGACACCTTCATCCCTGAGCGCTTCACCCGCCTGACCTTGCGCATCTTCGGCCCGCTGATCGCGATCGGCTTCGGCCTCATCGCTGTACGCGCCCTGCGCCTCGGATGGAGCTGAGGCGCAGGACGCGTACAGGCAAACTACCCAATCCGGGTAGCATCGTTATGCAAATTGGCGCCATGCAGACGTGACCTTGGCTAAGAGCTTGCCGGAAGTGGTCGGAGCCCGGGCGGCGCGCCCGGCGTGTGGAGCGGCATGCAGGCTGAGGCATCTCTTGGAGACAGGGCGACCGTCAGAGGCTGGCGAACCCTTGTGGTCGCGCTGTCCGGGGCCGCGGCCCTTGCGGCCTGCGGCCGAGCGGACGCCACGTCACCGCCCCCCAGGCCCGCAGCCTCCAGGCCGCCGACGGAAGACGCCGGACCCTCAGCCCCGGCCCCGGCCCCGGCCGAGCCTGCCCCTCGGGAGACGGCGAGGCCGGCTAGCGTCCTGTAGCCCGGGTTGTCCGTCAGTCGGCGTCCAGGCCGATACGGCGAAGGTCGCGCACCATCCTGCGGACATTGGCAAGATTGGCGCGCCGCATGTCATGGATCGCCTCGTCCTCGAGCGCCGTCCGCGGTGCGATGACGCCCTTCTTCACCCGCACGCAGCGGCCGTTGGCGAGCAGCCTGTTCACATGCCGCCGCGTGGTCTCGAACGGCAGGCCGAGGCCGTCCGACAGGGCCAGGACGCTCACCGGCCGGCGCAGATCGTCCGGCGGTGGACTGTTGATGCCGGCATAGCGGCTTTCCTGGTCGGGCTGATCGAGGTGAGCCGTATTGGCCGTAACGATGGCCTGAAAGATGATCGCGTCCAGCACTTCTCCCTTATGGAAATCGGCGATCAGCCGCAGCGTCCGCATGAAATAGGTCGAGCTGATCCGGCTGACGATCCGCGACAAATCCTGCTCGGACGTCGCAGCCGGGACGGTGGTCTCTGACACGCGGTTTCCTCACCCGATCGTTGGCGTCGGCGTGGACCGGAGACTAGCAGCGATCCCGCGCCGCGGCGCGCCAAGTTGGTATTGGCCCCCAGCGCCGCGGCGACCAGTGGATGCTTGTATGGCCAGGTTTCAGGGTGCCGCTTTGCCGGTCGTCGGTTCAATTCCCGCGCACAGCGGACGCCGTTCATTTGCCCGACTTGCAACAATTGTCGGCGCAGATCGTTACGGCGCCACTCGAATAGGAACAGACCCATGCAGAAATTCACCGTCGCCGCTCTCCTCGCCTCCACCGCACTGGCGCTCGCCTGCGCCACGCCGGCCCTGGCCGACAAGAAGGACCGCGCGCAGGAAGCCATCGCCGCTGCCGAGGCCAAGGTCCAGACGGCCGAGTCCATTGGCGCCGGCGCAGACGCCCCGCGCGAGGCGGCCGAGGCCCGCGCCGCCCTCGCCATGGCCCGCGAAGATCTCAAGGCCGGCCACAAGTCGGACTCGATCGCCGAGGCCATCCGCGCACAGGCCCTGGCCGACACCGCCATCGGCGAATCCCAGCGGCGCAAGGACCAGGCGGTCGCCCGGTCGCAGGCGGCCCAGCAGGACTCCCAGGCCGCCCAGCGGGACACCGCCGTAGCGGCCCAGCAGCAGGTCCTGAGCGCCCAGCAACAGGCCGACTCGGCCAAGCAGCAGGCTGACCAGGCCAACGCCCGCGCCGACGCCGCCCAGCAGTCCGCCGCGGCCTCCGCGGCCGAGGCCGCCGCCGCGCGCAACGCCGCGGCTGTGGCGGCGCAGACGCCGCCCACCCAGATCGAGACCACCGTTACGACCCAGCAGCCGGCGACCGCCCATAGGGCCACGAAGACGGTTGTGAAGCGCCGCACCACGGCGGCCGTCCGCGCGCCGGCCGTCACCACCACCACGACCCGCGTGACCCAGACGACGCCAAACTAGACGGCCGAACCGACGAGCGGGCGCGGCCGCCTCCGGGCGCGCCGCGCCCTTGCCTTGTCGGCCTCGGAAGGCGCAAATCCCCACGTAGCCACGGGGACCACAACTGGGCCTTAAATCCTATCTCGGCGGCTCGACGGTGATCCGCGGCGCCACCGTCAGTTCGGCGAAGACACGCGCGACCAAGCGCGTACGTCGCTCGGGCGGCTAGCCGATCAGCGGGAACCAGCCATGCGTTTTTGCCGAGGCAGCTTCCTCGTCCAGCAGCGCGAGCAGCGTCTTCCTGCGCGCGGCGTTCGGCGCGTCACGCAGCATCCGCGTGTAGTTGGCCACGTTCCGACGGTGAATGAATTCGGGTCGCCACGTTTCCATAGCCGACTCCTCCTGGCGCACGAGGCGCCGAGACAAGCGACGCGCCCGCGCGTCGTTTGATCCGCGGCCTTAACCGGACGCCGCGCCCCCGGCCGGCGTCGGGGCGCCGGGCGGCGGGGGAAAGCCCAGCGGCGCCACGTCAGCGCCGGGCGATCCGGCCGCGACGGCGCGGTAGATCGCGCCTCCGACCGGACTGTAGGTGATCGCCTCGGTCAGCAGCGTGGAGGCGAGGATCGTCGCGACGCCCCAGCCCCAGGCCGCATGGACTCGGCCACCGCGTCGCAGGTCCGCGACCATCCCCGCGACTGGAAACAACAGGCAGGCCACGACGGTCGCTTCCCAGGCCCAGGGCGCCAGCAATGGCATCGGCAGCAGCCGGCCGAAGCCCGGCCCAAGCAAAAGGGACATGCTGCAGAAGTGCAGTCGCCGGTGCCAATCCGTCCGCCGCCGCAACAGGATCGCGGCCACGGTCAGGCCGGCGAAGGTGAACAGGGCCACCGGATCGAAGACCAGGAATTGCTGCGGCCGGAAGAAGAACGGCACGCCGGCCCGCCGCACGATCGCGACCGTCACCGCGCATCCGAGCACCATCATCGGGATCATCCAGGCCGCGGCGACCCAGCCGAGCCGGCGGTGGAGCGTCACGCGGTCCGTCGTGGCGAAGACGTTCTGCGACACATAGATCGCCAGCCAGCCCATGAAGACGACCGCATGGGCGTGGACGAGCAGCGGCGAGGAAAAGCTCGACCGTCCCATCGCCAGCTGCAGTGAAAACCCGGCCACGATCACCGCGGTCATCGCCAGGGCCCCGCCCATGAAGAAGCGGTCGTCGCGTCCGCCGGACGCGGGCAATCCATCAGCGATGGCAGCCATGCGGCATCCCCCCAAGATTCGACGAACAGTGTATCGCCAACAGCGCTATCCGGCCAGTTCGCGCGCCCTCAATTTTACGGCGACGGGCGCATCCGGACGGCCGCCGGATGCGTTAAGGCGACTCGCCGACATTCTTCGGCAGGTCTGGCGCGTGGATCATGGAATATGCCTCGGACGACGAGACGGAGGTGGTGGTCGCTGACGGCCGCCGGCTGTGCCTTCGGCCGATCCGGACCGACGATGCCCAGGCCCTGGTGGACATGGGCCTGCGCTCGACGCCCGAAGATCTGCGCATGCGCTTTTTCTCGCCGGTCCGCCCGGCGGTCGGCGTGCTGACGTCGCTGCTGACCGAGTTTGACCGGGACCGCCACATTGCCGTCGGGGCCTACGACCCCGAGGCGGCAGATGACGACCGGGGTATTCTCGGCGTCGTCCGCCTGATCCTGGCGCCTGAAGAGCCTGAAGGGGAGTTCGCCATCATGGTCCGTTCCGATCAGGCGGGGGCCGGGCTGGGGCATTGTCTGATGCAGCAGATGCTGGGGTGGGCCCGTGAGCGCGGCCTGACCCGGGTGCGTGGCGAAATCCTGGCGGAAAACAAGCGGATGCTGCGCCTGGCGCGGGAGTTCGGCGCCGTCGTCCAGCCGCAAACCCGGGATTTTCACACCATTCAAGTTGCGATCGATCTGAAAGCCTGATCGCCCGGTCCGGTCTGACCCGGTCATTTTGATCCACGTCAAAGCGCCCTCTCCCGACCAATCGACTGTTCCCGCAACGCCGCTATTGGGGAACCGGAACATGACCGCGGCGAGCCGACTGCCGAACGTACGCACCGTGGGGCTTGACGCCCCGTTCGGGTGGCTGGCGGGGGGGCTCGGCGACATCGGTCGGGCGCCTCTGGCGGCGCTGGCCTATGGGCTGGTCATCGCCCTACTCAGCTTCGGCATATGCTGGGCAATCTACATCAACAACGCCGCCTATTGGACCCTGGTCCTCAGCAGCGGCTTCGTCCTGGTCGCACCCATGCTGGCGATGGGCATCTATGAGTGCGGCCGCGCGCTCGAGGCCGGCGAGCGGCCAAGCCTTTCCCGCATGTTCCTGGTCACCGGCGCGATTCGTCAGGATGTCGCGTATCTCGGCGTCGCCCTGGGCGTGATCTACATGTTCTGGGGCCAGGCGGCGCTGATCGTCTACGGGCTTTCCACCTTCCAGCAGCATCGCCTGTGGGGCGACTTCATCACCTTCGTCGTCAGCTCCCGCGAGGGTCACCAGATGCTGGCGACCGGCGCCATTGTTGGCGGCGCGATCGCCTTCCCGACCTATTGCCTGGTGGTGGTGTCGGCGCCGATGCTGCTGGACCGCCGCTCGAATGTCTTCGTCGCGGTCGCCACAAGCTTTCGCTCGGTCAACGCAAACTTCGGGCCCCTGCTGCTTTGGGCGGCGATCATCGCCGTCCTGATCGCGGCGTCCGCGGCGACCGGGTTTCTCGCGCTGATCGTGGTCTTTCCCTGGCTCGGCTTCGCCAGCTGGCGCGCCTATCGGGCCATCGTCGAAGTCGCCTAGTCGCGCGCGGCGTCCAGGATCCGGCGCAGCTTTTGCAGCGTCGGCAGGATCGCCTCAAGTTCGGCGGCGTCAATCTGGGTCAGCATGTCGCCGAAGGCTGGCGTCAGCGCCGCCAGCGTCGCCTCTCGTATTGCACGTCCAGCCGGCGTCACGCGCACCGCCTTGCCCCGTCCATCCGTTTCGTCGGGCGAGACCTCGATCCAGCCCTCGGCCTCCAGCCGCTTCAGCGTGCCGGTCATGGCGCCGCGGGTGACCTGCACGGCGCTGGCGATCTGGGCCGGGGCGCGCCGCTCGTGCCGCAGGCGGATCATGTGGTTGAGCACCGTGAACCCGGCCATCGACAGCCCCGCCGGCATGACCCGCTCGGCCGCCGTCCGCGACAGGTGCTCGATGATCGCGATTTCGTTGAAGACGACGAAGGCCGCCGCTTCATCCGCCGGGGCCGTCATGCCCTGATGTGGGTGGCGAGGGGCCAGCGCGGCGCCGGGGGGACCGCCTTGGCCCGGCCGATACGGACCAGCATCTGCAGGGGCGCCTCGGGCGTCGCGCCCAGCAGGCCCTGGGTCTCCCGATAGAGCCCGGCCATCTCGGGATATTCCTGCAGGGTCATGCTCCACGGCTGGATGGACAGACCCCGCGACGTGGCGGTCAGGCACATCCGCGCGAAAGCTCGGCCGGACACGACCTGGGTGACGCGGCTGTTGTCAGGACCCTTCAGCCAGGCGAAGGCCGGGGTCGACTTCAGGGCCTTGTTGAACATCTCGATGGCGCCCTTGGTGGCGAAGGAATCCGGATCCGCCATCGCCTCGCGGGTCATCAGCCTCAGGGTTGACAGGCCCTCCATGAGCGGTCCCTTCAGCGAGATGCCGTCAGGGTTGCGGTTGATCTCCGCGGGCCCGATCCTGGTGAGCCTTGCGGACTCCATGGCCGCAACGGGGGTCTTCATCTCACGGGTGTTGCCGCGTGTGCCCAGGTCGATCAGGCGGGCTACCCCGGCGGCGTCGGCGACCGTCCCGGCCGTGAGCGGCGCGGGCGCGGCCGCGACCACCTGGGCGAGATCGTCGGACGCCGGCGGCGACTTCAGGTCATAGGCCGAACGGTTGGTGTGCCGGGCCAGGATATGGCGGAACAACGGGTCGGGCCGCACGGTTGGATCGGGCGTCAGGCGAACGTGGGCGACCGGTCTTGCGTCCAGCACCGGCTGCGGCTCGCCCTGCGGCCAGTAGGTCATCTCGGCGCGCAGGCCGCGTTCCCGCGCCGCCAGGTCCAGCAGTTCGAGGAACGCTCCGCAGCCGATGGTGATCTGGCGGTTGGGGGGATCGGTGGCGGGCAGCAGGCGCGCGGTATCGGCATAGAACAGGATCTCATCGGTCCCCGGCAGGTCCACAAGCCAGGGCTGCCGGTTGTGCGGATTGGGCGCCAGGATGGCGTGGGCCAGGACCCACCGGCGCGGGTCGCGCTCGCCGGCGCCAGGATTGCGCCAGGCGGCGATGGGGTCCGGCCCCGGGGCGCCGGCGGCGCAGCCGGCCGCGCTGAGCGCGCCGCCGGCGAGAAGGATTTCGAGGAT
>JBBREC010000010.1:0-38489 GCA_038203295.1 Caulobacterales bacterium | reverse complement strand
CACGCCCTCGATTTCCAAGCCTCCGTCCCGCAAGCCCGTTCTCGAACGTCTGCTGGAGCTGTGGCTGTTCCGGTCCCGCTGGCTGATGGCGCCGTTCTATGTGGGGCTGGTGGTCGCACTGGCGGCGCTGGTCATCGTCTTCGTGAACGAGGCGATCCACGAGTTCTCGGGCGTGTTCTCGATGTCGCCGGAGCAGGCCATCCTGATGGTGCTGTCGCTCATCGACCTGTCGCTGGCGGGCAACCTGCTGCTGATCGTGGTCTTTTCCGGCTACGAGAACTTCGTCTCCAAGATCGACACCGGCGACGACGAGGACCGCCCGGGCTGGATGGGCACCGTCGACTTCTCGGGCCTGAAGATGAAGCTGATTGCGTCCATCGTGGCGATCAGCGCGATTGCGCTGCTAAGGGCTTTCATGAAGCTCTCGGAAGGCGAGCCCATCCCGGACAGAACGCTGGGCTGGCTGGTGGGCATTCACCTGATGTTCGTCGTCTCAGGAGTCTTCCTGGCCCTGATGGACCTGCTGGCAAGCAAGACCGACAAGCACTGAGTGCGTCTCGTGGAAATCAACGGCGTCGCGCACACCTTCATCACCGCCTCCGACTTCGAGGCGAGCGTGGCCTTCTATCGCCAGCTGCTGCCGTTCCTGGGCATGCGCATCGTCGCCGACACGCCGAACACCTTCTATGGCGTCGGCGGACGGACGGGGTTCGGGATCAGCCGGCCGGCGCCGGAGCATGTGGGCGCGAGATACGAGCAGCGCCGCATCGGCCTGCACCACCAGTGCTGGCGGGTCCGTGAACGCGCCGACATCGACGAGGCCCACGCCTTCCTGGCCTCGATCGGCGCGAAGATCGTGCACGGACCGCAGGAAGACGCCTTCGCGCCCGGATACTATTCGGTGCTGTTCGAGGATCCCGACGGCATCCGTCTCGAACTCAACCACGTGCCGGGCCGCGGACTTTTCGACACCGCGACCCAGATGGTCGGCGCGAGCCTGGATCCCTAGAACGGGAAGTAGTTCTTCTTCCTGGAGTAGGCGAGATACCCGATATTCGCGCCGAGCCTGAAGCCCACGCCGGCGCGGATCGGCGCAAGCACGATGTTCTCAGTCTGCTGGTAGTTCACGCCCAGGCCGCCGATGAAATAGGCCGAGCCCTCGACCCCGGGATAGCGCTGGAAGATCAGCCGCGGGTCGTCGAGATTGTAACAGAGGGTGAAGACCCGACTGGCGTTGCCGCCGAAGTCCCAGCCCACCGACGGACCCCGCCAGTAGACCTCGATGGGATCGCGGCCCTTCATGTACAGCAGACCCCGGCCGTAGCGCGCGCCGGCCACGATGGCGCCGGAGCCCTCCTCGCCCGCGATATAGGCCGTGGGCCGGCCGTTCTTCTGGAACACCTTCTCGATGGCGCCGCCGGCGGCTTCCGCCGTCACGCCCAGGAAATCGGAGACATTGTTGACGATCTCGTCGCGGGAATATGTCTCAGCCTTGCCTTTCGCCGGATAGTCCGCGGTGTGATCGGGCATCGGCGGCCCCTGGGCCGCGGCTTGCGCGCCGCTGGGCTGCGCATGGGCAAGGCCCGCGGCGCTGAACGCCACCAGGCCAGACAGGATCAGGGTGCGACGGTCCATGGGCGCTATTGTCCTCCGTTGGGTCTTCAAATCAGCTCCGCCCAAGCTGGTGATGAAGGATGTCGGATTAATGCCCGATTAACCGTGTTTCGGGGGCGCCGTCTCGCACCTGCAACGGAATGTGCTAGACGCAGCCGCAACATGACCACGCCTCTCTCCCACATCCGCAATTTCTCCATCGTGGCTCACATCGACCACGGCAAGTCGACGCTCTCCGACCGGCTCATCCAGGAGACCGGTGCGCTGACCCAGCGCGAGATGACCGAGCAGGTGCTCGACAACATGGAGATCGAGCGCGAGCGCGGAATCACCATCAAGGCCCAGACCGTGCGCCTCGCCTACAAGGCCGACGATGGCGAGACCTATGTCCTCAACCTGATGGACACGCCCGGCCACGTCGACTTCGCCTACGAGGTCTCCCGCAGCCTCGCAGCCTGCGAAGGTTCGATCCTGGTGGTCGACGCCAGCCAGGGTGTCGAGGCCCAGACCCTCGCCAACGTCTACCAGGCCATCGACAACAACCACGAGATCGTCCCGGTCCTGAACAAGATCGACCTGCCGGCCGCCGAGCCCGAGCGGATCCGCCAGCAGATCGAGGACGTCATCGGCCTCGACGCCTCCGACGCCATCCTCACCTCGGCCAAGACCGGGGCCGGTATCCACGAATTGCTGGAAGCCATCGTCCACCGCCTGCCCGCGCCCAAGGGCGATGCCGCAGCCCCGCTGAAAGCGCTGCTGGTCGACGCCTGGTACGACGCCTACCTTGGCGTGGTGGTGCTGGTCCGCGTGATAGACGGGACGCTGAAGTCGGGCCAGCGCGTGAAGATGATGCAGCAGGGCTCGACCCACCTGATCGACCGCATCGGCGTCTTCAATCCCAAGCGCACTGAGGTCGAGAGCCTGGGTCCCGGCGAGATCGGCTTCATCACCGCGCAGATCAAGGAAGTCGCCCAGGCCGCGGTCGGCGACACCATCACCGACGAGAAGCGCCCCGCCGCCGAGCCGCTGACCGGCTTCCGCGACGTTCAACCGGTGGTGTTCTGCGGCCTCTTCCCCGTCGACGCCGCCGATTTCGAGGACCTGCGCGCCGCCATCGGCCGCCTGCGTCTGAACGACGCCTCATTCAGCTACGAAATGGAGACCTCCGCGGCGCTGGGATTCGGCTTCCGCTGTGGGTTCCTGGGCCTGCTGCACCTGGAAATCATCCAGGAGCGCCTCTCCCGCGAGTTCGACCTAGACCTGATCGCGACCGCGCCCAGCGTCATCTACAAGATCGGCATGAACGACGGCTCGGAGATCGAGTTGCACAACCCCGCCGACATGCCCGATCCGGTGAAGATCGCCACCATCGCCGAGCCCTGGATCAAGGCGACGATCCTGACCCCCGACGAGTACCTGGGCTCGGTGATCAAGCTCTGCCAGGACCGCCGAGGCTCGCAGCGCGAGCTCTCCTACGTCGGGACCCGCGCGCTTGTCGTCTACGACCTGCCGCTCAACGAGGTGGTGTTCGACTTCTACGACCGGCTGAAGAGCATCTCGAAGGGCTACGCCTCCTTCGACTACCAGATCGAGGGCTACAAGGTCGGCGACCTGGTCAAGATGTCGATCCTGGTCAATTCCGAGCCGGTGGATGCGCTGGGCATGCTGGTCCACCGCGACCGCGCCGAGGCCCGCGGACGCGGCATGGTCGAGAAGATGAAGGAGCTGATCAGCCCGCACATGTTCCAGATCCCGATCCAGGCGGCCATCGGCGGCCGCATCGTCGCCCGGGAAACTGTACGCGCGCTGCGCAAGGACGTGACGGCCAAGTGCTACGGCGGCGACATGAGCCGCAAGCGCAAGCTCCTCGACAAGCAGAAGGCCGGCAAGAAACGTATGCGCCAGTTCGGCAAGGTCGAGATCCCGCAGGAAGCCTTTATCGCCGCGCTGAAGATGGACGCTGACTAGACTCAAATCCTGCGCCCATGGTCGTCATGGCCCGGCTTGTCTGGGCCATCCATGATCTGCCCGGTCCAGGATTGCCTGAGCGGTTCCGCGTCTATGGATCCCCCGGACAAGCCGGTGGATCACGAGCGGGTTTGGGTCAGGAGCGGTACGCGCTTCATGCGGCAGAGCGTCCCGACCAGACGGGCTCCAAGATCTCCAAGCTTGACTGTCATCGTAGGGTCGTTGAAATCCCGCCGACAAGTTTCGGGGAAGGCGCCATGCGTAAATTGATCGTTCTCGTCGCCGCGGCCTCGGCTCTGCTGGTCGCCTGCAACACCGTTGCAGGCGTCGGCAAGGACATGACCTCCGCCGGCAAGGCCGTCACCAACACGGCCAAGGACGCCAAGAAGTAGCGGCCGGAAACTCACGGACCCTGCGCACAAATAGCGCGTGCGGCCGATGCGGCGGAAACGCCGCGCCGACTATCATTTTGGCCGCCGCGCGCCCATATGAGCGGCATGTCCGAGATCATTCACCCGCTGAGGCGGTCGGTGTTCCGCGGCGTCCAGGGTAATTGCCCGGCGTGCGGCAAATCCCCGCTGTTCTGGAAGTACCTGAAGGTCAACGGGCGCTGTGAAGCGTGCCACCACGATCTGGCGCGCTATCCCGCGGACGACGGCCCAGCCTATCTCACCATTCTGATCGTCGGCCACCTGATCGTTGCGCCTCTGCTGTTCTTCCCGATCGTCTGGCAATCGCCTGCCTATTCCCTGCCGATGATCCTGATCCCGCTGGCCGTGTTGACGTTGCTGATCCTGCCGCGCGTGAAGGGCGGCTGGATCGGGATGATGTACGCGCTTGGCGTCAAGGACACCGACGCCCACCTGCATACCGCCGACGCCGCCGAGCAGCTCAAGCTCACGGAACCTCGACCGTAGTAAGCCGTTTCCCCCGCTGAGAGACACAACAGCGGAGAGACGTCGTGGGCCTCGGCACAATTCTGATCATCATTCTGATCCTGCTCCTGATCGGCGCTCTGCCGACCTGGGGCCATTCGCGCAGCTGGGGCTACTTCCCGAGCGGCGGGCTTGGCCTGGTCCTGGTGATCATCATCATCCTCGTCCTGATGGGCCGCATCTAGCCGCGCGCCCTCTGACACCGGGCCTCCACTTCGGCTGAAAATCGCCCCGAGAATTTTGTCCAAGGGCAAAATTCCCAGGGATTTCCCTCTGGGCGATTTTCAGACGCCGAACCGGCCTCCACTTCGGCTGAAAATCGCCTAGCATCCCCTCGCGACAATCCCGGGGGATGCATGGCGAGTATGACGACAGCGCAGGGGTCGGGCGAATCCCTGACGCCGCTCCAGCGGATCAAGGCGATCCTGGGCGGCTCGGCGGGCAATTTCGTCGAATGGTACGACTGGTTCGCCTACTCCGCTTTCACGCTCTATTTCGCCGGCCACTTCTTCCCCAAGGGCGACTTGACCGCCCAGCTCCTGCAGGCGGCCGCGATCTTCGCGGTAGGGTTCCTTGCCCGGCCGATCGGCGCCTGGGCCATGGGCCACTACGCCGACCGCTATGGCCGCCGCGCGGCGCTGGCGATGGCGGTGGCCCTGATGAGTCTGGGATCCTTCGCCATCGCGCTCATCCCGAGCTACGAACGCATTGGAGTCCTGGCCCCCCTGGCCCTAACCCTCGCCCGGGTCGTCCAGGGCTTGTCGGTGGGCGGGGAATACGGCGCCAGCGCCACTTACATGTCGGAAATGGCCGGCAAGTCGCGGCGCGGTTTCTGGTCGAGCTTCCAGTACGTGACCCTGATCATGGGCCAATTGGCAGCGACACTGGTGCTGCTGATCCTCCAACACACGCTCGACAAGGCGGCCCTTGAGGCCTGGGGATGGCGCATCCCCTTCGCCATTGGCGGCCTTCTTGCCATCGTGGTGTTCTGGATCCGCACCGGCCTGGAGGAAAGCAGCGCCTTCAAGGCTGTCGGCGCCGCCGATCGCGCCCGGCTCGACCCCCTGCACATGCGCTGGGTGCTCGGCTTGCTGGCGGTCGCCCTGGCCATCTGCGCGGTGCTTTTCAAGATTTACGGTCTGGCGGCCATGACGCCCTCCATCGCCATCCTGGTGGTCTGGCAGCTCAGCCTCGCCGCGCCGCTGGCCTGGAAGCATCCCGTCGAGGTCGCGATGGTGACCGGGCTCACGGCTGCAGGCTCGCTCGCCTTCTACGCCTACACGACCTACATGCCGAAATTCCTGGTCAACACCGCGGGCTTCACCAAGGACCTGGCGACGGCGGTCTCCGCCAGCTCGCTCCTGGTCTATATGTGCGCCCAGCCGCTCATGGGGCACCTGTCGGACAAGCTCGGCCGCAAGACGACCCTGACCCTGGCGTTCGGGCTCGGGACCGTCTTCACCTATCCGATCTTCTCGGCGCTCTCGCATACGCCCCCGAGCTTCCTGCCGGCCTTCTTCCTTGTGACGGCTCTCGTTCTGATCCACTCCGGCTACAGCGCCGTCAGCGCGGTGGTTAAGGCCGAGCTCTTCCCGGCCCATATCCGCGCGCTCGGCGTGGCCCTGCCTTACGCCATCGCCAACACCGTCTTCGGTGGCACGGCTGAATATGTGGCGCTGTGGTTCAAGACCGAGAAGGTGGAGAGTGGCTTCTACTTCTACGTCGCGGCGATAATGTTCGTGGCCCTTCTGATTTCGCTGCGTATCCGCAACACCAACCTCACCAGCCTGATCCAGGAGGACTGAACTGAGCCCGCTCAACATCGCCGCGCTGGGGTTCTTCGGCCTCTGCTGGCTGTTCTACCAGCCACTGCTGATGTTGCTGTCACGGCGGGGCGGGGTGCTGAACGCCGACCTGACCGTCATCCGCGGGGCCTGGATGCGCAATATGGCCCGGCGCGACAACAGGTTCATGGACGGCCAGCTGCTGGCCCAGGCGCTGAACTCGGCGTCGTTCTTCGCCTCTTCGAACCTGCTGCTGATCGCAGCCGCAGCCGGCGCGCTCTTCAACGGCGACACGACCTTCAAGCATGTCTCCAGCCTGCAGGTGATCCAGACGTCGTCACGGCTGCTGTTCGAGGGGCAACTCGCCCTGGTGCTGGCGACGCTGGCGCGCGGTCTGCTCGATTTCATCTGGGCGATCCGCCAGATGAATTACACCATCGCCGCCATCGGCTCGATCCCGGAGCGGCTGGACGACGCCAATCACCACAGGTTCGGCGACCTGACCGCGCGACTGCTGAATCCGGCGCTGTCGTCGTTCAATGCGGGCGTGAGGGGTTACTATTTCGCGCTCGCGGCCGCGGCCTGGCTGTTCGGCCCGATAGCCTTCATCGTCGTCACCGCCGGCGCCATGAGCCTGCTGATCTACCGCCAGCGGCGCTCACCCGCTGCGCTGGCCATCCACGATCTCAGGAAGGCGTTGGAGGACCACCGGGAAACCCCGCGTCCGACGTCGGGGAGCGACCCGAGCTCACCGTTCTAGCCGAGGCGCAGGTCCGCCCGCAGCTTCCTGGTCAGCTTGGCGGCGATCAGGCCGTGCGCGCTTTCCAGCCAGCTCGCCAGATCCGCCGGCGACAGGTCGTCGAGGTCGACGGTCACCCAGTGGCCCTTGGCCATGTAGCGCGCCTGGCGGGCGGGCCCGCCCTCGGTCAGGGCCATGAAGCCGATCTCGCTGACCTTGAACGACAGCCCGCCGCCAAGGCCGCAGATGGCGAACACCTTTCCGCCGACCTTGTAGACGTCTGATCCACCCCACTGGATGACCTTGGTGACGGCGGGAAGCGCGAACGCCGCGGCCTCGACCTCCTCAACCGTCATTGGCGGATCAGGCTTCGACGCCAACGCCGATTGGGCAGGTCACACCGGTGCCGCCTATGCCGCAGTAGCCCGCCGGGTTCTTGGCCAGGTACTGCTGGTGATAGTCCTCGGCGTAGTAGAACGGCCCCGCCGGGACGATCTCTGTGGTGATCCGGCCGAATCCCTTCTCCGACAGCGCGGCCTGGTAGGCCACTTTCGAGGCCTCGGCCTCGCTCAGCTGGGCGTCGTTCTCCGGATAGATCCCCGAGCGGTACTGGGTGCCGACGTCATTGCCCTGACGCATGCCCTGGGTGGGGTCGTGGCCCTCCCAGAATTCCTTCAGCAGCCTCGCATAGGTAATGACCTTCGGATCATAGACCACCAGAACCGCCTCGGTGTGACCGCTGCGGCCCGAGCACACCTCCTCGTAGGTGGGGTTGGGCGTGATCCCGTTCACATAGCCCACCGCCGTCACATGGACGCCGGGCAGGCCCCAGAACTTCTTCTCCTCGCCCCAGAAGCAGCCCATGGCGAAGACCGCCATCTCCAGGCCGTCGGGGTAGGGCCCTTTCAGCGGACTGCCGTTGATGAAGTGGGTCTGGGCGGTGGGAATCGGCTGCGGCCGGCCTGGCAGCGCCGTCGCCTCGGTTGGAAGCTCAAGGACCTTGCGTCCGAACATGGGGGATCTCCTTGTCGTCGGGGATCAAGATAGGCGTTCATCGGCGCGATTGCATCGGCAGATGATCTCAGGGGACGGCTGACGCAGCGACAATTTCGTGTCAGTCTTCCACACAACGACGTTAGGGGAGAAGGCGAGCATGCGACGGTCCCTCAAGACGATGTTCGTGGCCGGCGCCATGGCGGCGCTGGTGACCACCGGGGCGCTCGCCTCGGGCGGCGGGGGCGGCGGCGGCGGCGCGAGCGAGATGCCCAGCGTCTCAGGCCCGCAGTACGATCCGGCGGTGGAATACGCCAAGGCCATCCAGGCCCTGCAGGTCAAGGACTACAAGGCTGCCTCCCGCGCGCTGGAACACGTCACCCAGGCCGCGCCCAAGAGCATCGACGGCTGGCGCCTGCTGGGCGCCTCGCGGGCCGGCTCCAGTGACTGGAAGGGCTCGCGCCGCGCCTATGAGCGTGCGGTGAAGCTCGCGCCCGATGACATGAACGCGCACGCCGGCCTCGGCTTGGCGCTCGCCAACCTCAAGGAACCCAAGGCTCAGGGCGAACTCGACTGGCTGAAAGCCAAGGCCCTGACCTGCGGCGACGCCTGTCCCGACGCCGGCCACCTGAAGTCCCTCACCGCCGCCGTCGAAGGCGCGCTGGCCGGTACGCCCGACGCGCCAAAGCCCGGCGCCATGCTCGAAAACCGCTCTCTGCTGTTCGCCGGCGCGAAGGCCGGGGACGCGGCCTATGTCCAGGCCGTCAGCCTGATCAACGAGCGCCGTTATGACGAGGCGCTGACGTCGCTGGCAGAGGCCCAGACCGTGTTCGGGCCGCACCCGGACATCCTCACCTACGAGGGCTACGCCTGGCGCAAGAAGGGCGACTACGCCCGCGCCGAAGGCTTCTACCGCCAGGCCCTGGCCATCGCCCCCAACCACGTCGGCGCCACCGAATATTATGGCGAGCTGAAGGTCGCGCGCGGCGATATCGCCGGCGCGAGGCTGATGCTTGCGAAACTCGACCGGCTCTGCACCTACGGCTGCGCCGACGCCGAAGAACTGCGCCGCTGGATCGACGCCGGGGGCGAACCGACCCGCAACTAGCGGATCCTGGATGGGAGACGCCATGTCACGATTGTCGAAGGCCGCCGCCCTGGGCGCAGGCCTGGCGATGCTTGTCGCCACCGGCGCCTGGGCCCAGGGCGGCGCCGGCGCGGCCGGCGGCATGCGCGGGAACATGGGCGGCGCCCGGCTGGACGCCGCCGGCGCCGAACGCCTACGCCGCGCCCTGCCGCAGTACGAGGCCCGCGCTGAATACGCCGAGGGCCTAGCCGCCCTGAAAGCAGGAGACTTCCGGCATGCGGCCCTGGCCGGGATCCGCCTCACCGACGACCTGCCCGCCAGCACCGACGGCTGGCGGCTGCTGGGCGCTGCGACCGCCGGCGAAGGTGACTGGAAGGCCTCACGCCGCGCTTATGGGCGGATCGTCAGCCTGGCGCCCAGCGACGCCCACGCCCACGCGGGCCTTGGCGTGGCTCTGGCCCGGCTGCGCGACCGTGGGGCGCAGGGCGAGCTCGACTGGCTGCGTGCGCGGGCCCGGGTCTGCGACGACGCCTGCGCCGACGCCGTGCGCCTGAGGGACTTCGCCGCCGCGGTGGAAACCGCGATGGCTGAGGCCGCCCGGGTCCCGGCGTCTCCGGCCGGCGCCTGATGGCGACGCGAAGGCGGGCGGCTGGAACGCTGGCGGCGATGGCGCTCGCCTGCGCGGGCGCCGCGCTGGCGGCCTCGGTCGACCCGCCGATCCGCGCCATGCTATGGGTCCCGCGTGGCGCCGACCCGACCCGCGCCTTCGGCTCTGTCCCCGCCGAGTGCCTGGCGCCCGTCGCCGACCCCGCCCTGGCCCTGAAGATCGAGATCGGCCGCGCGGCTTTCCGCACGCCCGTGGTGCTGGGTGGCCAGGCCGCGCGCGCCGGACTGGCCTGCGAGAGCTGTCACCGCGCGGGCCGCGACAACCCCGACTTCCAGTTCCCCGGCGTCTCCGGCGCGCCCGGCACCGCGGACGTGACCAGCTCGCTCTTCTCCACCCATCGCGGCAACGGGGTGGATGATCCCAGGCCCATTCCCGATCTCGGTGGCCCGATGGCCCGGCTGCAGTTCGACCAGACACCGGCCACGGCGAAGCTCGAGGTCTTCCTGCACGGCCTGATCACCGAGGAGTTCGACGGCCCGGAGCCCAGCCCGGCCTTGCTGGCGGGCCTCACCGCCTACGTCCGCGCCCTCGACCCCGCCGCGTGCTCCGACCAGGACCGCCGGCCCCTGACCGCGGCCCTGCTGATGGAAGATACACGCCGGGCGCTCCGCGCCGCCCGCGCCGTCGCCGCCGCCGGCGACCGGTCCACCGCCGTCACCCTGGTCGCCGGCGCGCGGGCCCGCCTGGGGTTGATCGACGAGCGGTTCGCCGGCCCCGTCCTCGCCCGCGACCGCGACGCGCTGCGCGCCGCTGACGCGAGGCTGGCCGCAATCCAGAAGGCGCTCCGCGACGACCGCCCCGACGCTGCGGAGGTGCTCTCCGCGTGGCTCAACGATTCCATCGCGCTACAGGCCACCCTTGCCCGCCGGGCACCACAATCGCTGTTCGATCCGGCCCATCTGGCGCGCGCCGCCGCCAACCGCCGCTTGCCCGGTTAGCCCCCGTTCTATATGACGCGCCTTCCGCCGAAGGCTCCGCCCTTCGACCGGTGAGGTGCGGTGGCCGAGTGGTTGAAGGCGCACGCTTGGAAAGCGTGTTTAGGGGAAACTCTAACGTGGGTTCGAATCCCACTCGCACCGCCAATCAGACGGCGAAGTTGTCTCTGAAGTCCCTGATCAGCGCCTACGCGCGCAAGTCTCGCGGCTAACCAAGCGCAAAAGCTGTGCAGGCGGCGCATTTCTTCGCCGGGCGCCGGAACGAGGCCTCGGCATCTGCCCGCGTCTCTGGACGACCGCGACCTCGTGGAGTTTCCCTGTCATCGGCGGAAAACGTCATTGGATATGCTGTGGGCGCGCGAACACTGTATTGGATGACTGCGATCAGGAGCCCGGCGCGATGTCATCAAACCCTATCAACTGGAAGACCGTTGTCGCAGCCTTGCTGGTGTCCATCGGCCTCCTCTGGGGTCCTGCAGCCCTGGCGCAACCCACCGCGACCCTTGTCCCCGGAACGCCGGCGCTTGGCCTGGGCAGCTTCAACCTCAAGGCGATGGGCTATTCGGTCGAGGAGTACTTCCTCACGGGGGTCGCAACCTCGTACAGACTCAAGGGCGCGCCCACGCCCGATGGTCGATGGGATTCCGAGGCGGCGGGGACCGCGCCCTACGCCACCCGCATTGTGGTGGTCCGCCCCACTGACGCCAAGCGCTTCAACGGCACAGTCGTGGTCGAGTGGCTGAACGTCACCGGCGGACTGGATGCGACACCGGACTGGACCTACACCCACAAGGAACTGATCCGGAGCGGCTATGCCTATGTGGCCGTCTCGGCCCAGAAGGTGGGCGTGGAGGGCGCTTCGCCGACCGCGCCCGGCCTGCCGCTGAAACGGCTTAATCCGGTCCGCTACGCCCCCCTGGCGCACCCGGGCGATATCTATGCGTTCGACATGTATTCCCAGGCCGGTCAGGTGGTGCGCGGCGGCGCGGTGATGGGCGGGCTGACGGCGAAGCGCATCCTGGCGTCCGGCGAGTCGCAGTCGGCGATCTTCATGACGACCTACATCAACGCCATCGATCCGCTGGCCAGGGTTTTCGACGGCTTCTTCGTCCACTCCCGTTTCGGCGGCGCGCCGACGCCGGAAGGCGCGGGAACGCGGGGCGGGCCCAACGCCCAGACGCCGACGGCGGTAAAGCTGCGGACCGACCTGCGCGTGCCGGTCATGACCCTGATCACCGAGACCGACCTGATCGGCAATCAGACCAGCGGCTTCTGGGCCGCCCGCCAGCCCGACTCGCCCAGGCTGCGCGCCTGGGAAGTGGCCGGCACGGCGCACACCGACAACTACATGTACCTGATCGGTGGCATCGACGACGGCAATGTGCCGATCGGGAAGCTGGCCGCGCTCTGGGGGCCGAACCCTGCCCTTCTGGGCCGTAAACTGGCGAAGCCGATGAACGCTGCACCCCAGCATCACTATGTCGCCATGGCCGCCATGGCCCACCTCGACACCTGGGTGCGTACCGGCAGGTCGCCGCCGAAGTCGCCCCGCCTCGAAATCACCCCGCCTGCCGCACCGGGACAGGCGCCCAGTCTGGTGCTGGACGCCAACGGCAACGCCAGGGGCGGCATCCGCTCGCCCTGGGTCGACGCGCCGACCATGAAGCTGTCGGGAATGGCCAATGCCGGCGGCGCGTTCGCCGGATTGGTGGGGTCGAGTGAACCGTTCGACGCGGCGAAGCTGGCGGCGCTCTATCCGGGCGGCAAAGCGGACTACCTGAAGCAGGCCGATGCTTCGCTGACGCGTGCGCTCAAGGCCGGGTTCATCCTTCCGGCGGATGCTGCGGAGATCCGGGCGTTGACGGCGGCGACCTATGCGGCACAGGCGGGTGCGACGGCCCCACCCTAACGGGTGCCCTGGCAAATCGCCCTCCGGCCGCCCGCGTCCCAACCCCGGAAGGGTTTTGACGACTTGCCTAGGCCGGGAGGCAAAGCGGCCCCGATCCCAGGGTGGGCTCACCGGGTGAACACTATTCTTAGCTTCGACAGCTAGGGCAGCGGCATCCAATTGCCGTGAGCGCCATAAGGTACGCGCCGGGGCATGATCACCTCCGCAACCGGAGCTCCATCAAAATCCTGGCTATTGAGGATCACCAACCGGGATTCGTCCTCGGCCTCGTCATGGCGAAGCGCCATGACCCAGCCGTCGTCTTCTTCTGTCGCACCGTCGCGCATCACGAAGATCGGCTCTCCAAGGTGACTGTCCTTGCCGAAATCGTGGGTGACCCGAGCGCCGGTCCGTAGATCGTACTTGTAGAGGTTCGCCCCCAGCGTGAGCGACGCCGCCGCATCGTCCAGACTGGCCGTGTAGGCCCATTGCGCGGGCAGGCCCACGAGACGGTCGTTCACCCGCGGGAAGTCGGTTGCGACATCGTCCAATTGTTCCTCGGCTACCGTCCCTGCCGTCAGATCGATCGTCCAGCGCCACAGCCGGCCCGTCGTCGCCTTGCCGCCGTAGAGGTTTTCGAACCCGCCGGCCATGGCTGTCTCCTGCCGACAGACGTGCAGGACAATCCGATCCCCGTCCTCATGGGCGTTCACCGGATGGAAGACGTAGCAGGGATTGATGGGGAACCAGCGGACCTGGCCGCCGGCGCCCTCGCGGCGCATGACCCCCAGTCTTGCGCCGGCCTCGGGACGGAACGACAGAGGCGGCTCGCCACGCATCGCAGCCTTCAGGTCGAACACCACCGGGAGGTCCATGAACACCACGAAATTCCGCGTGATGTTCCAGTCATGCATCATCACCGGATTCGGGATCTCGATGCTTTCGGCTTCGACAATCTGGCCGGTGGCGTCGGCGCGGTAGTAGGTCAGGTAGGGCGGCCGGACGAGCTGATAGCCGAAGAACAGGAGCTCTCCGGTTACGGGGCAGACGCGCGGATGGGCCGTCATGGAGCCCGCAAGGCGACCGCCAAAATCGTGAACGCCCAACGTCGACAGATCGCGATCCACCCTCCAGGGCAGATGGGTTTCCTCGAGCGCGAGCCAGTGGCCGGCATGCTGGATGATATTGGTGTTCGCCGGAGAGGCCGCAGGGTCATTCATGCCGGACATGAGGGTCATGTCCTTTTCGAAATAGGGGGTTCGAACGAACCGGTTCCTGTAACGGGCCTCGCCATTCTCCAGATGCACGGCGTGCAACATTCCAGACCCGGCAAACCAGTGATCGCTACGGCCGGACTTTGGGTTCATCCCCACACGGACATAGTCGCCGAGCAATTCCTTCGGAAGCTCACCGCGTATTTGAAGAGGGCCCGCGTCAATTTCGTCTAGCACCGGCGCCCAGTTGCCTTGCAGATGCCAGGGCATTGCCTCGATGGGCTTGGTGGGTGCGTTCATGGGACCTATCCAAGGGAGTGACGGTCTTCGTAGGGAGAGTTCCAGGGTCGTGACCCCCAACTCTATGCGGCTTCATTTTACAACGTCAATGATTGGGCCATTGGGCGCCGCGATCAACTGCCTGCATATCCAGACGAGCCGTGAAAGACCCCCATGGCGCGGTCCTTAGGGAATTTGACGCCGGCGGCGTCGATACCGGGTGCGTTGTGCTTGTCGGCGCTTTCCATGACGGTCGGTCCCGTCTTCAGGGCGATGGCGCTCAATGCAGGTGATCCTGGACATCTATCCTCGTCGCGTGACCTCAGGCTGGACCATGGCGTCCAACGTGGCGGTCACCTGGTTGATGAAGACCTCGCGCTCACGACCCTCAAGGGGTTGATTGCGGATCAGCCGCTCAACCAGCAGGCCGATGTAGATCGCCGCCAGGACCCGGGCGCGGGCGTCGGCGTCGGCGTCGCCCAGCCAGTCCCGGATGGGGGCCAGGAAGCGTTCCTGGATCGCGACATTGAGCAGGGGCGCCGTGGTCGGCGACGTGGCGGTGCGCAGAAGGAACTGGAAGCTTTGCGTATTCGCTTCGTCAACATGGGCATTGTCAGCCATTTCGATCGCGACATCGCGGGCGAAGGTCGTCCGATCCCAGGTCCCCAATCGATCCGGATGGAACGAGGCCTTCAGAGCCTCGGTAAAGAGCGCCTCCTTGCCGCCAAAGTAGCGCTTGATCAGCGCGACGTCACAGCTCGCCCCGGCGGCGATGTCGCGAAGCGCCGCGCGGTCGTAGCCCGAGCGCGCGAAATGGACCTTGGCCGCCTCCAGGATCGCAGCGCGGGTCGCCTCCGCATCGCGCCGGCGCGGCGCTGCGCTATCGCGCCGCAGAACTGCGATATGGTTCACAGGCCGGAGACCACGTCTGCTCGATGTTCAGCGATCAGGCCCGCGCCGGAATGATCACCGGCATACGCTCGAAGCCATGGACGAAGGCGGAGTAGGTGCGGTTCGGTTCGCCAACGACGTTGATCACCGGGAAGCGCTTGAGAATCTCTTCCCAGATGATGGTCAGTTGCATCTCGGCCACGCGGTTGCCCACGCAGCGGTGAGGGCCGAAGCCGAAGCTAAGATGCTGACGCGGCCGCTCGCGGTCGATGATGTAAGCGTTGGGGTTGTCGATCATCGTCTCATCGCGGTTGCCGGAGATGTACCACATCACCACCCGCTCACCCTTCTTGATGGTCTTTCCGCCGACCTCGATGTCGCGCGTCGCCACCCGGCTCATGTGTGCGAGCGGGGTCTGAAAGCGGATGGTCTCGGAAACCATGGAGGGGATCAGGCCCGGGTTGGCGCGCAGTTTGTCGTACTCGCCGGGGTTCTTGTTGAGCGCAAAGACGCTGCCGGAGATGGTGTTCCGAGTGGTGTCGTTGCCGCCGATGATCAGCAGCACGACCGTGCCCTGGTACTGCTGCTGGTCCATGTCCCGGGTGGCCGGATTGTGGGCCAGCATCGAGATCAGGTCGATGCTGGGCTCGGCGTTGACCCGCTGGTTCCAGAGTTCGCCGAAGGCGCCGAAGCACTCGAAAATCGCGGCGCCCTTCTGTTCCCAGCTGGTGACCGGACCGTGTCCGGGCATGTTGGTGAACATGTCCGACCAGTGAGTGAGCTTGCGACGGTCCTCGAAAGGGAAGTCAAACAGCGTGGCCAGCGTCATGGCCGTCAGTTCCTTCGACACCAGATCGACCCAGTCGAACTCCACGCCAATCGGAAGGCTGTCGAGGATCTGGCCGGCGCGCTCGCGAACCACTGGCGCCATGTTGGAGATATTTGAGGGCGCGACCGTGGGGCTGACAGCCTTGCGGTGAGCGGTGTGTTCCGGTTCGTCCATGGTGATGAAGCCAGCGCCACCCTTGCGGCGGGGCCCCATGATCTTCTCCTGCTCGGCCATGGCTTCCAGATTCGGCAGGCCGATTCCCTCCGCCGAGGAAAAGCCCTCATGGTCGGTGTCGATCGCCATGATCTCGTTCCAGCGGGTGACCGACCAATAGGGGCCGTACTCACTGTCGGGCGTGAAGTGGACCGGGTCCTCCCGGCGCAGTCGATCGAAGACCGGCCAGATCGTGTCATCTTGAAACCGTTGCGCGTTGCCCGGATTGAGCTCAGCCAGCGGCGTGGCGTCTATCTCCGCCTTCGCCTGAGAGGAATCTATCTTCACAGCGATGTTCATGGCGTCACTCCCGCGGCTCGCCCGTATGAATGAGGCCGCCTCCGGAATGCTTATCCAGTGAGCGACACATGTCAATGTGCGTTGACTTACCGATCTTTGCCCATCTGTGGGGCTTGGTGGCCGCTACGTCAGTGTGGCATAGCCCGCCAACGGCAGAGCCGAAATCCCACAATCCTTGAGAGACCGACATGGGCAACAAACGTCTGGGCCGTAGTGCGATCGTTGTGTCCGATATCTGTATGGGCACCATGACCTTCGGCGCGTCCGCCGACGAAGCCATGTCGCATCGGATCCTGGACATGTCGTTCGACGCCGGGATCAACTTCTTCGACGCCGCCGAGAACTATCCCGTGCCGCCCAAGCCGGAATGGGCGGGCCGCACCGAGGAGATCGTCGGCCGCTGGCTGAAGACCAAGGACCGCGACGCCGTCATCCTCGCCACCAAGGTCTGCGGCCCCAGTCACGGCTGGATCAAGGGCTCGCAGCGCGCCGGCATGACCGCGCTCGACCGCCACAACATCACCCGGGCGATCGAGGCCAGCCTCACCCGCCTGGGCACAGACTATGTCGACCTCTACCAGACCCATTGGCCCGATCATGACACAGCCTACGACGAGACGATGGACGTGCTGGACGAACTGGTCCGGGCCGGCAAGGTGCGGGTGCTGGGCTGCAGTAACGAGACCACCTGGGGCCTGATGAAGAGCCTGCAGACCTCGGAAAACCTGGGCGTCGCGCGCTACCAGACCATCCAGAACAACTTCAGCCTCAACAACCGCCGATTCGAGGATGAACTGGCCGTCGCCTGCCGCCGTGAGGGCGTCAGCCTGATCCCTTATTCGCCCCTGGCGGGCGGCGTCCTGTCGGGCAAGTACCAGGACGGCGCCCGGCCGGACGGCGCCCGGTTCTCGCGCTATCTGGAGATCGGCGGCCGCCAAGCGACCATGGCGCTTCGCTTCGTCAACGACAAGACGATGGCCTCCACCGCCCGCTTCGCCGCCATCGCCGCCGAAGCCGGGATGTCGCCGGTGACCCTGGCCACCGCCTGGAGCAAGCAGCACGATTTCGTGGCCTCGACCATCGTCGGCGCCACCCACACCGACCAACTCCCCGACATCTTCGCGGCCACGGATACCGTGCTGAGCCCCGAGGTGATCAAGACCATCGACGCGGTCAGCAAGGAAATTCTCTATCCCATGGGATAAGGGGGCTTTGACACGTCAACTCCGCGCGGTCGCAAAAGCCCCCGTCTGGCGTATTAGGTTGTCCCCACGCCCGGGGTTCTGATCACCCGAGACTGGGGTCCTGAATGTTCGGCCTCCGATGTTTCGGGCCCGTTATTCAAATTGCGATCGCTTGCGACATAATGGGGGTCCGTGTTCGCGCGCGCTCCCCCGCGTCGCGCCGTGATTTACCCGCAGGATTCCACATGATGCGCCGCGCCCTCCTCGCCCCTGCCCTGGGGCTTGCACTGACCCTGTCGCTGGGAGGCGCTCTGAGCGCCGTGGCGGCCAGGGCCCCCGCCGCCGCGACGGCGGTGGCGACGCCCGGACAGGTGGACAATTTCCGGCTGGTGACCGCCACCGGCCATTCGCAGGACCTGTATCGCTATCAGGACGCGCCGGCCGTGGTGATCGTGATGCATGGGCTGGGCAGCCCGCAGATCAAGGCCATGACGCCGGCGCTGGAGCGGATGAAGAGCGCCTATGGCGCCAAGGGCGTAGCGGTGCTGATGCTGAACTCGAGCGGCAAGGATACCCGCGCCGCAGTGCTGGCCGAGGCCAAGGCGCTGGGCCTGACCGCGCCGATCCTGATGGACGACAACCAACTGGCCGGCGATCAGATGGGCGCGACCCGGGTCTCGGAAGTTTTCGTGATCGATCCGAAGAGCTGGAAGGTGGTCTACCGCGGCGCCTTGGGCGAGGCCCGCGCCGGCGCGGTGGCGGCGCTGGACGCGCTGCTGGCCGGCAAGGCTGCGGGCGGGGCGCAGGTGGCCGCCACCGGCGCGGTCATCAATTTCCCCGGCCGCGGCGAGCAGGCCCGGGCGGCGGCGCAGAAGATCTCGTATTCGCGCACCATCGCGCCGCTGCTGGAGAAGAAGTGCGTGGCCTGCCACCAGGAGGGCGGCATCGCACCGTTCGCCATGAACAGCTACGCCACCGTGAAGGGCTTCTCGCCGATGATCCGCGAGACCATCCGCACCGACCGGATGCCGCCGTGGGACGTGGACCCAAAGGTTGGGCATTTCAAGGACGACAAGAGCCTCTCGCCCGACGAGATCAAGACCCTGATCCGCTGGATCGAGGCCGGCGCGCCGCGCGGCGATGGGCCGGACCGGCTGGCCGAGGTTCGCCACATGGCGCCCGAGTGGCCTCTGGGCAAGCCGGACCTGATCATCAACATCCCGTCCTACAAGATCCCGGCCAGCGGGATCGTGGACTACCAGTACCCGGTGATGGACAATCCGCTGACCGAGGGCCGCTGGCTGAAGGCCTCGACCGCCAGGGTGGCCCAGCGCCAGGCGGTGCATCACATCCTGTCGGGCTACATACCCCCAGGCCAGAACCGCCTGGGCGGCATGGCCAACTGGGGCGGCAGCATCGGCGGCTACACCGTCGGCATGGAGAGCATCGTCCAACCCAAGGGCATCGGCACCTACGTTCCGGCCGGCGGCTCCATCGGCTACCAGATGCACTACACACCGTTCGGCAAGGAGGTGCTCTCGACCCAGCAGATCGGGCTCTACTTCTACAAGGACGGTGAAAAGCCAGAGCTGATGATGCGCGAGAACACCATCGTGCAGATGTTCATCAAGATCCCGCCGAACGCCGAGGCCCACAAGGAAGTGAGCTACCTCGACTTCCCGCATGAGGCGATGCTGTATTCGGCCGTGGTGCATGCCCACTATCGGGGCACCTATTCGGACCTGAAGATTCGCTATCCGGACGGCACGGAGAAGCAGCTGCTGAACGTGCCCCGCTACGACTTCAACTGGCAGCGGATGTACGAATTCGCCGAGCCCATCAAGGTGCCGGCGGGGTCGAAGCTGATCGCCACCTACATCTATGACAACTCCAAGCGGAACGCGGCCAACCCCGATCCCAGCAAGGAAGTGGTGTGGGGCGATCAGTCGTTCGAGGAGATGTTCTTCACCCAGCTACGCTATCGCTGGGTCGATGAGACGGCGGCCAGACAGACCACCTACGACGACGACATGATGAAGACCCGGCTGATTGGGATGATGGACGCCAACTTTGACAGCAAGATCCAGATCGACGAGCTCAGGGGCGATCTGGGCAATGCGATCCGGCCACGCTTCGCCCTGGCCGACGCGAACAAGGACGGCGGGATCGACGCCAAGGAGTTCGAGCCGATCATGAAGATGATGCAGAACGGCCCGCGCCGTCGTCCGCCGCCTCCGCCCGTCGCCGACCAGTAGCCCACCTGAAGACGGGCGCCTCGCCGCGGGCTCACGGCCCGAACGCGGAGACATCCTGGCGTCGGACCCTCGGGCCCCAACCTGTCGGCGCCCGTCAGGCGGCCGACAGCGCCAGGAGGGGTCGCTGACGCGCGGCGCGCAGCCCCGGGAAGATGCCGCCGACGAGGCCGATCACCACCGCCAGGACGATCGCCTGGATGACGAGCGCTGGGCCCATCTGCAGACGGAACGCGACCTGGGTAAATCCGGCGCCAAGGGTCGAGGCCGACAGGCCATTGAACCCCAGAGCGCAGATGGCCGTCCCCAGGATCGCACCCAGAAGCGACAGGACCATCGCCTCCGCCATGGTGCCGGCAAATGCGGAAAAGCCCGAAAATCCGATGACCCTCAAGGTGGCGATCTCGGCCGCGCGGGCGGACACGGACGAATACATGGTGTTAAGCGCGCCCGCCGTCGCGCCGATCGCCATGATGATTCCCAACGGCCACCCGAAATAGGTGATGAGGGCGCCGGACCGCTCGGCCTGGCTGGCGAAATAAGCCTGCTCGCTCTTGGCCTCAAGTTGCAACCGGGGATCGTTCTTCACGTAGGCGGCAAAGGCCGCCATGGCCGCAGGGCTGGTCAGGGCGACGCGGGCTGACTGGAACGAGGTGCCGCGATTGAACAGGCTCTGCACCACCGCAGCATCCGCCCACAGTTCGGATTCGAAAACCGTACCCGGCGCCTCGAAGACACCAACAACCTTCCAGGTCTGGGCGCCGAACCGGATGCTGCGGCCCAGTTCGAAGCCGTTGAACTCCCGCAGCAGGCCCGAGCCGGCCACGATTTCGTTCGTGCCGGGCGCGAACATGCGCCCCTCGCGCAGCCTGACCTGCTTGCGCACCTGAAGGCCGTTGGGTCCGATGCCACGCAGGGGCATGTTGGCCTTGGTGCCCGAAGACTTCTTGATCCCGTCCACCACCAGCATCAGCTCCGACGAGATCAGCGGCCGACTGTCAGCGCCGAAGCGGACGCCTGGGGCCTGGCCCAGCAGGTCGATCTGATCCCTTGAAAGGGTGCTGTTCAGCTCGGCCGTGGAACCGTCGCGCAGCACGATGGCCACGTCCGGCGCGCCCGAGCCGCCCACGGTCTGCCTGAAGCCGTTGGCAAGGGACAGGAAGCCCAACAGCACCGCCACCACCAGGGCGATGGAGACCACGGTCGCCAGCGACATCCAGAGTCGCTGGGGTATCGACCGGATATTGATGACAATCACTGAACCGGTCTGGGTAAGCAGGCTCATCGCGTGGTTCCCTATTTTCGGCCCAGTGCGTCAACGATACTCATCCTGAGCGCCGTTATCGCCGGAACGGCGCCCGTGACCAGCCCAAGCAAAACGGCGAGGCTGATGCCCGCCACCACCACCAGGGGCGCCATCGAGATGTCTCCGAAGTTCGACGCAAGCGGCGACTTCGAAAGCGCCGCCAGCGCCAGGGCCGCCACGCCCAGCCCGAGCCCCGCCCCCAGCACGGACAGCAGCATCGACTCGCCCAAAACCATCCTCAGCACCCTTGGCCCGGAGAACCCGAGGGTCTTCATCACGCCGATCTCCTTGGTGCGCTCGCGCACCGCGGAAACCAGGGTGGTGCCGACGATCATCAGGATCGCGGCGAAAGCGGCCGCGACCACCAGGGTGATGATCACATTGATATCGCCCGCCTGCTTGATGAAGGCCCGTGAGAACGTCTTCTCGTCGACTGTCGAGGTCTCATAGGGGGAATTGGCGAAGGCCGCGTCGATCGTCTTTGCCACCCGGTCGTTGAGATCCGGAGAGGCGGTGACGATCGCGATATTGCCGATCTGGTCACGCCCAAAGGTCCGGGTCTCGTTGAGGTAGTCGTAGTGCAGGTAGATGGCGTTGGTGGGATCGGCGGGCTTCGCGCCCGTGAAGATGCCCATGATCTTCATGTCCCAGCTCCGCCCGCCGTCGGCCTTGACCCAGACATTCGAGCTGATCGGCACGGTCTGGCCGACCTTCCAGCCGTACTGGTCGGCCACAGACTTGCCGACAAGCACACCGGTGCGCTCTGCGACAAAAGCCCGCCGCTCGGTTTCCGGCAGTTTGATCGTGTCGGCAAAGACCCGGGTGTAGGTGTCGGGGTCGACCGCGAACCCGATGAATCGGCTCTTCCGCTGGTCCTGGAAGTAGGCGCCAAACCAGCTGTAGTGGCTGATCGCGGTGACGCCATCGACCGTGGCCACCCGGCTCACATAGGCGATCGGCAGGGGCTGGGTGAAATTGATCTTGTTGGCGACGACCAGCCGGTTGCTGGCGCTGCCCGCGACGGAGGCGTTCTCGAGCGTGACGTTGAAGCTGGCGAGCAGGCCGAAGATCAGGAACGCCATGAAGATCGACACGATCAGAAGCACGGTCCTGAGCGGCTTGCGGAAGAGGTTTTTCCGAACGAGGTCGAAGTCGGTCATGAGATCGCCTCGACGAAGTGACCCTTGTCCAGATGCAGGGTGCGGGTGGCGAAGCGGGCGGCCTCAGGGTCGTGCGTCACCATGATGATGGTCTTGCCCAGTTCGCGGTTGAGCAGTTGAAGGGTCGACAGGATCTCGTTGGCGCTGGCCCGGTCCAGGTCGCCGGTCGGTTCGTCGCACAGCAGCAGCTTTGGATCGGAGACGATGGCCCTGGCGATCGCCACCCTCTGCTGCTGGCCGCCTGATAACTCCTTCGGGCGGTGCTTCGCGCGGTCGGAGAGGTCCACGATCTTGAGCGCCGTCGCCACGTTTTCCCGGCGCTTCTTGATGGGCAGTGAGGTGAGCATAAGGGGCAGTTCGACATTCTGCGCCGCGTTCAGCACGGGCATCAGGTTATAGAACTGGAAAACGAAACCGACATTGCGCGCCCGCCAGGCGGCCAGCTGGCCCTCCGAATAGGCCTCGATATGCTCGCCGTCGAAGACAATCTCGCCCCGGTCGCAGCGGTCGGTGCCGCCCAGCAGATTCAGCAGGGTCGTCTTGCCTGATCCCGATGGCCCCATGATCGCGACGAAGTCGCCCTTCGGGATCGTCAGGTTGAGGCCGGTGAAAATGTTGATCTCTTCCTTGCTCCTACGATAATTCTTCGTGACGTTGGAGAGCTTGATCAGATCGGACATGTCGGTTCCGGTGAACGGTCGGGTTAGGTGCGGGTTTCGAGGAACGTGACCTTGACGGCCATGTCCGGAAGTACGCGAACGTCCTTGCTGTCGAAGGCGATGCGGACCCGCACAGTGGCCTTGTCGCGGCTGGCCGTCGGAATCTTGGCGATCACCCGGGCCGGAAAGGTGGTGTCGGGGTAGGCGTCCAGCACCGCCTCGACCTTCTGTCCGGCGCTCACCCGGCCCACATAGGCCTCATTCACGTCGACTTCGATCTCAAGACTGTCCATGTCGACGATGGTGCAGATGCCGGTGCGGGTGAAGCCGCCCCCCGCCGACAAGGGTGAGATGATCTCCCCCGGCTGCGCCGCCTTGTCGATCACCACGCCGGAAAACGGCGCCCGGATCTCGTAGCGCGCCAGCTGTGTTGTCGCCCGATTGACGTCCGATTTCGCGGCGGTGTGCTGCGCCCTCGCCAGGTCCAGCTGGGCCGAGGCAACACTGACCCGCGAGGTCGTCGACTGTAGGCTGGCCGGGCTGACATAGCCGGCCTTGGCCAGGGATCGGCTCCGCGCCAGGTCCCGTTCCGCCTCCGCCAACTGAGCCTCGGCCGCGTGGACGCTGGCCTGCGCCGAATTAGCCCGCGCCACGGCCGAGGCGGCTTCGACTCGCGCCAACGATCCGTCCAGCAGCGCCAGAATCTGACCGGCCCGAACGGTCTGTCCCTCCTCAATCCGCACCTCGACCACACGACCCGTCACCTCGGCTGCCACCGTCGCACGCACCCGCGCCACGACATATCCGGACGCCGTCAGACCAGACGAGGGCATCATCGGCCGGCCGGCTGACGCCGTCGCACCCGATGCGACACTGGCGGCTGGCGCAGGCTTCGGCACTGGCTTTGCGAACCAGCCGGCCGCGCCACCGGCGACGACAGCCACCACAGCGACGGCGATCAGGACACCCGTTCCCGCGCCACCCCTGGAAGCCTGCAGGTCCTGAGATCGATTGATACTCAGCGACTTGAGAAGTTCAGATTTGTCCTCGCTCAAGACCCTGCCCCGATTTCACCGCACGGCATCATTGTCTGGGGCTCCGGCGGGCGCAACAGCGACGCCACCGGCGAGCCCGGAAATCGAAGACCCTGGCAGGCTGTCGATCCACTCAACGGCAGCAGCCGAACAGCCACGGCTTGCGTCACCGGCCGGAGCCGCGCCGTCCGGCCTTGATCTCGCGGGCATCGAGGAAGCCATTCCGGTCGATATCCAGTTCGCTGAACCGCGCCTCCGCGCGAGCCGTCAGTTCGTCACGCGACAGCTCACCGTCGCCCGACAGATCATTGGACTTGAAGATTTTTTGCACCGGCCCGCGCAGGCCTGGCATCCGGGCGAAGGCCGGCAGTTCCTGCATCGTGACCCGACCGTCGCCGTTTCTGTCGAATTTCATCGACTCCGAAACCAGACCCGTCCGGTACTCAGCGCGGGACGTACGGCCGTCGCCGTCCTTGTCAAAGCCAGCCAGGTCGGCGGGCTGGGCGCGCGCCGACGAACAGGCCGCGAGGGCCGCGCCGGCAAGCAGGCCAATTCGAATCCAGACGGTCAAACCTGCTCCCGGCTACTGCTACGCTCTGCGACCTCACGTGATGCGCGCTTGTCCCACGTCAAGGGTGGGCCTGGAAATATCTGCCAAAGGCGCGTCGCTGACTGTTTTCGCCACCGAAGACGGCATTGGGTCCAGGTTGCGACGAGTTACGGTTGGACCGACAGCACTATCCCGCCGTCAGTAGGTCCACGAGAAGCTGGTTCGGGAAGCGGCGCTGCTGCACGATCGCGTAGAAGCTTTCGGTCACTTCCGGGATGCGGCAGTGCTCGACCAGCACGCCAGTGTCCAGTTCGTCACGCACCACGATGGGTGGCACAAGGGTGACGCCCTCACGCTCGCGGGCGAGAAGTCGCAGCATGGCCATGTCATCGACCTCGGCCAGGATGATCGGCCGGACGCCCGCCAGTTCAAGCACACGATCGAACGCAACGCGGATATCGCTGTCCAGACTGGGCAGGAGCACCGGCACTGTGCGCAAATCGTCCGGGAAATGAAAAAGCCGCCCGTCCGGCCGTGGGCGGCCGACCAGGCTGACGGGCTGCTGGTTCAGCAGGTGGTTGCGCAAAGGCGAGCGCGCATCCCGACCGGCCGCGCTATTGGCGAGAACCACATCGATTTCGTGCGCCTCGATCTGCGCGAGCAACTCGCGCATCGTGCCCGAGCGTACGATCAGTTCGACGTCCGAGCGACCGACAAGCGGACGCAGAAACTCGAGTTGGAAATTGCGGGATAGGGTTGTCAGGGCGCCGACACGAAGGACCTGCCGGCTGGCCGCCGGTCGCCCTTGCAGGGTGCTCATCAACTCATCGCCGGCTTTGAACACCGTGTCAGCATAGTCGAGGGCGATCCGACCGGCTTCCGTCAGGATCAGTTTCCTGCCGACGCGTTGAAACAACGGGTGGCCGACCTGATGCTCAAGCTTTTGAATCTGCACCGAGAGCGCCGACTGCGACAGGCTCATCCGTTCAGCGGCCCGCGTCAGGCTGCCTTCATGGGCCACCGCCCAGAAATAGCGTAGATGGTTGTAGTTCAGATCCCTCATATCGTTCGTTTAAAGCGAACGATATGAGGGAAACAATGAAATTTTAGAAGTCCGTGGCCTTGGCTATGAATCTCCGGGCGCTGCACCGCGTGCCGAAGGGGATATTCCATGCCGATATATCTCACGCCACTGTTCGCGCCGGCCGTGCTGTTGATCAGCGCAGTTGTCGGTTTCCTGATGCCGGGGCGCCGGCGCCTACCGCCCAAGCTCGCTGAAGCCGCCGCGCTGGCGGCTGTTGTCTCCGCCTTTGTTTCGCTGGGCGTTCTGGTCTTTCAAGGACCCGGCGTGAGTCCCGTGATCGAGTCTTACGGTATCGGGCTGTCGGTCCGGCTGGACGCCGTCAGCGCCGTGATGCTGCTTCTTGTCACGTTCATCGGCTGGGTCGTCGTCCGGTACGCCGGAACCTATCTGGATGGCGAGGCCCGGCAGGGTCCCTTTACCGGCTGGCTCTGCCTGACACTGGCGTCGGTGCTGCTGCTGGTCAGCGCTGGCAATCTCTTCCAGCTCGTTCTCGCCTGGATCGCCACAAGCCTGTTTCTGCATCGGCTGCTGTTGTTCTACCCGGAGCGGGTTTCGGGCCAGCGCGCCGCGCGCAAGAAGTTCGTCACCGCGCGCCTTGGAGACGTCGCGCTGATCGGCGCCGTCGGATTGCTGGTGGCGGCCTATGGCACGAGCGATATCGGTGCGATCCTGGCCGCCGCAAAGGCCGGCGCCGGCGGTGGCCTGGCCGTGGCGGCGGCGGGCTTTCTGGCGCTCGCGGCCGTGCTCAAGTCAGCCCAGTTCCCCACGCACGGCTGGCTGACAGAGGTCATGGAGACGCCGACGCCGGTGTCGGCGCTGCTTCATGCCGGCGTGATCAACGCGGGCGGGTTCCTGCTGATCCGCTTCGCCGACCTGATGCTGCTGGCGCCAGGCGTCCTCGCCGCCCTCGTCATGATCGGCGGCTTCACGGCGCTGTATGGCAGCCTCGTCATGCTGACCCAGCCGGCAGTGAAGACCTCGCTCGCCTGGTCTACCGTCGCGCAAATGGGCTTCATGATCTTCGAGTGCGGGCTCGCGCTCTTCCCCCTGGCGCTGCTGCATATCGTGGCCCATTCGCTCTACAAGGCGCATTCCTTCCTCGCGTCCGGCGGCGCCGTTGAAAAGGTCGCCGCGATCCGCAGACCGGGTCCGGTCGCCATCCCGAAAGCCCGCGCGGTCGGCCGCGCATTCCTGTCGGCGCTCATCATCTACCTCATGGTGGGTCTCGGCTTCGGCTTCGAGCACAAATCGCCCCAGGCCATCGCGCTGGGCGCCATCCTGATCTTCGGTGTCGCCTACATGCTGGCGCAGGGATTCGCTGACGCGGCGCCGCGGGCTCTCACCCGGCGCACGGCCGTCTATGCGGTGGCGACCTCGCTCAGCTACTTCGCGCTCCAGACGGCGGCGACCTGGGTCACCTCCGGCGTCCTGCCGCCGACGCCTGCGCCAGGGCCGCTGGAATGGGCGCTGATCATGCTCGCGGTGATCAGCTTCGGACTCGTCGCGATCGTGCAGGCCATGTTCCCGCTCTGGGCCTACCACCCCGCCGCCGCCGGCCTGCGGGTGCATCTCTCGAATGGCTTCTACGCCAACGCGGTCTTCGACCGGATCGTCGGCGGCTGGTCCGCCAGAACCGCGTCCTGATCATTCTGGAGCTTTGAACATGTCACATAAGTTCGCCTCGGCGCTGGCAGATCTCCAGATCCTCGGGACTGCGGCGGACCGCGCGGCCCGCGCCATTCCACTGGTCTGGCCGCTGGCGTCGAGCGTCGCCGTCAATCCGTTCCTCGGGCAGACCAGCGAGGGCCTCGCACAAGCCGGGGCGCGTCTGGCGCGGGTCGCCGGCGTCGCCGTCACCATGCCGCGCAGCTGGTATCGGGAGAAGATTTCGGTCGGTGAGATATCCGACGAGGACCTGCTGGCAGCCTGGGCGAGCGCGCCTGCGCAACAGAGGCCGGTCGATTTGACCGTTCTGAAGGCCGCCGCCGCCTCAGATGCGCCGACGAGGGCCGCGCTGCCCACGGTCGCTGATCTTGCGAAGGAGGTGTCCGGCATCGACTGGCCCGGACTTATCGCCGAGCGGTTTGGAGCCTGGGCGGCGGGATATTTCGACGAAGGCCAGGCACTCTGGCAGGCGCCACGAGGCAAGGGCGCCTACGCCGCCTGGCGGGCCGTCGCCACCCACGACCTGACCCCGGAAATCGCCGGCCTGCCGGGGTTCGCGCTCCACGTTTCGGAGGCGCCCGAAAGCGCCGTCGCCGCCGTGGCCCGCGTCGCGGACCGGCTAGGTCTCTGCGAGGACGCCATGGAGACCTACTTCCATCAGATGCTCATGACGCAGGGCGGTTGGTCGCAATATGCCCGCTACCAGCTCTGGCAAGCCGAACTCGCCGGCGGCACGGATCAGACGATCACGGACTTCCTCGCGATCCGGCTGATCTGGGAAGAAGCCCTGTTCATCCGCTATGGCGTTCAGATTACCGACAGGTGGTCGAGCGTCCGCGCCAGCCACGCCTTGCCCATCGAGCCCACGCCCGAACTGGTGATCGACGCCATCCTACAGGAAGCGGCGGAACGCTCGTCCCAACGCGCGCTGGCGGTGACGCTCGCGGAGCCCGCCTTGGGGCAGAGCGAAGATCGCCCCGTTGTGCAGGCCGCGTTCTGCATCGACGTTCGCTCGGAGGTGTTCCGTAGAGCCTTCGAAAGCGTGTGCCCCGATATCCGGACGCTGGGGTTCGCGGGGTTCTTCGGCCTGACCGCGTCGCACCGGCGGTTCGCCTCCGACGTCGAGGAACTGCGGCTGCCGGTGCTGCTGAATCCATCCGTCAGGTCCCGCTCCGGCGGATCCGAACTCGCGGCGAAAGATCAAGCCACACGCTTCAAGGCGAGGGCGAAGCGCGCCTGGGGCCGGTTCAAGCTCGCCGCCGTCTCATCCTTCGCCTTCGTCGAAGCGACGGGGCCGATCTATGTCGGCAAGCTTCTGGGCGATTCGCTTGGCCTCCATGGCGCCGGCGCGCCGAACGACCCCCCGCCGCGGCTCGACCCCGCGCTGGATCTGGAAACCCGCGCCACGGCCGCCGAGACCGTGCTGCGGGCCATGTCCTTGACCGGGAACTTCGCGCGGCTGGTCTTGCTGGCGGGTCACGGCGCCAACGTCGTCAACAATCCGCACGCCAGCGCGCTCCATTGCGGTGCTTGCGGTGGCTATTCGGGCGAGGTCAACGCCCGCCTGCTGGCGGCGCTGCTGAACGATCCTGAGGTGAGAGCCGCGCTCGCGCCACTCGGCATCGAGATTCCCGCCGATACCCTGTTCCTGGGTGCGCTCCACGACACGACAACGGATCGGGTGACGCTCTATACGGAGGACTATCCTTCCCACGCCCACGCTGGGGACATCGAGCAGGCGAAGACCTGGCTCGGCGCGGCGGGCCGTATCGCCCGGACCGAACGCGCCCTTCGGCTGCCACGGGCCGGACAGGAAAGTTCCGTCGCGAGGCGCAGCCGCGACTGGTCCGAAACGCGCCCCGAATGGGCGCTCGCCGGGTGCAAGGCGTTCATCGCCGCGCCGCGGACGCGAACGGCCGGGAAGAGCCTCGAGGGCCGCGCCTTCCTGCATGACTATGATTGGATGCAGGACAAGAGCTTCAGCGTGCTGGAGCTGATCCTCACCGCACCAGTCGTCGTGGCAAGCTGGATCAGCCTGCAATACTACGGATCGACCGTCGCTCCCGACGTGTTTGGCGGCGGAAACAAGCTCCTTCACAACGTCACCGGCGGGATCGGCGTCGTCGAGGGCAATGGCGGCCTCCTGCGCGCTGGCCTTCCCTGGCAATCGGTGCATGACGGCGAGCGCTTGATGCATGAGCCGCTTCGCCTGTCGGTCTGCATCGAGGCGCCGCGTGAAGCGATGACGGAAGTCTTGAGCCGCCACGACAATGTGCGCGCCCTTTTCGACAATGGCTGGCTGCACCTCTTCGCCCTCGACGCAACGGGCCGCATAGCCTGGCGTTACACCGGCGATCTTCAATGGACCGCGATGGACCCCGCCGCAGGCGACGGGACGCGGCCGCCGCTCAAGCTGGCGGTCTGAGCGCAACGACGGTCAGGCCTCCAACGCAGTTTTGGAAGCCCCGTTTAGGTGACGTCTTGCCGTTTGCCTGTCAGCTCTCCCAGTTGGGGCGGGTGGCGACATGACGTAGGCGAGGCGCGGCGTTCGACCGTCGGCGTCGCCAGGCCGCCTCTGGATCGCCGTTGACTCGCCGCCTTGATGGCCTTCGGCTACCCCGGCGGCCCAGGGGAGACGTCTGATGAATATCGAGCTGGATCTGGTGGCCCGCGCCCGCGCCCTCGCTATAGAACTTGCCCCCAGGGGCCCGGAGATCGAGGCGGCGGGACGCGTGCCGCGGGACATCTCCGCAGCGATGGGCAAGGCCGGCTTCTACCGGATGTTCGTTTCCGCCCGCTGCGGCGGGCTCGAGGTGTCGCCGCGCGTCGCCTCCGAAGTCTACGAAGCCCTCGCCCAAGGCGACGCGGCGTGCGGCTGGGTGGCGTTCATCGCCGCAACCACCGGCCTGGCGCTAGGCCGGCTGACGGAAGAGGCCGTTGGCGAGATCATGGCGCGGCCCGACTCCCTTGCCACCGGCGTCTTCGCGGCCAACGGCCTCGCCACCCGGGTCGATGGAGGCTACCGGGTGACCGGGCGCTGGGACTGGGGATCGGGTTCGCCCAACGCCGACTGGATCGGGGGCGGCTGCGCCATCGTGGAGGATGGCAAGCCGCTGACCAACTCCGCCGGCCTGCCGCGCAACCACATGCTGTTCTTCCCGGCCGATCAGGTCACCCTGCTGGACACCTGGCAGGTCTCGGGCCTCGCCGGCACCGGCAGCACGGCCTTTGAGGTGCGCGACGTCTTCGTGCCCGAACGCCACGCCGCGGGCGTGCTGGTGACCGCGCCGCCGGACCGGCCGCTGTACCGCTTTCCGCCCTTTGCGCCGCTGGCCCAGGGCGTCGGCGCGGTGGCGCTGGGGATCGCGCGCGCAGCGCTGGACGAGGGAACCCGGGTGGCGGGCGAAAAACGCCGGGGCGGCGCCTCAGCTACCCTTGCCGAACGGTCCCATACCCAGATCGAGATCGCCCGCGCCGAAGCCCGGCTGCGCGCGGCCCGGGCGCTGTTCTATCAGACCATCGACGCCGCCTGGGACGCGGCCCAGGCGCCCGGTCCCGTCGCCGTCGTCCACAGCCGCGACATGCGTCTGGCGGTCAGCCATGCCGTGGCCGAGTCTACCGTCGTGGTCGATGCGATGTACACCCTGGTCGGCGGGACGTCGGTCTACGCGACCTCGCCGCTGCAGCGGCAGTTCCGCGACATCCATGTCGCCACCCAGCACTTCATGGTCTCGCCAAATATCCTGGAGACCGCGGGCCGGCTGTTCCTCAATCTCCCGACCAACACCGCGGGATTCTGAAACCCGAGTTCAGGGTCGTGGCGCAAAGGGCGTCCGCTCAACCCTGGTCCTTCCGGCCTCGAAGATCACCTTGCCTTCCTTGATTGTGCTGAGGACCCGGACGTCCTTGATCTTCATCGGCGCGATCCGGGTGGGATCGGCCTCGAGGATCACCAAGTCGGCGTACTTTCCAGGCGTGATCGAGCCTTTGATCTTCTCGTCGAAGTGCTGCCACGCCGGCCATTGGGTCAGCGCCTTGAGAGCGGTTTCCGGCGATATCCGCTGGTCAGGCCCCAGCACCTGCCCGCTGCGCGTTGTCCGGTTCACCGCGCTCCACCAGGCGTGCATCGCCGACGGCGGGACCACCGGCGCATCGGTGTGCAGGCTGAACATAACGCCCAGGTCCTGCGCCGCCGCGGTGGGGCTGATGAACGCCGCCCGGTCAGGTCCCAGGGTCTCGTCACGGTGCCAGTCCCCCCAGTAGAAGGTGTGCTCGGCGAAGAAGGTCGGGAATATCTTCAGGCGGCGGTAGGACTCGAGTTGGTCGCGCCGGGTGACCTGGGAGTGGACCACCACCGGCCGGGTGGCCGCCGCACCTGGGTGCGCGGCATAGGCCCTCGAAATGGCCGCGATGACGAAATCGATGCAGGCGTCGCCGTTGCAATGGGTCTGGACCTGCCACCCCCGACCCATGAAGGCGTCGTACCAGCCCGCCAGCTCGTCGCCGGACAGGGTCGGGTAGCCGCGATAGTCGGCAGCGGCGCCTGTCGGCGGGTGCAGGTAGGGCTGGGTCAGGTAGGCGGTCTTGCCCTGGGGCGAACCGTCCTCGGAGATCTTCACGCCGGCGAACTTCAGGTGGTCGACATAAGGCCCGCCGATCTGGATCCCGCGGCTTGCGACGACGTCGTCGACGATCGTCCATTTCAGATAGGAAACGATGTCGATCCGCAGGGCGCCGGCCTTGCTCGCGGCCTGCAGGAGGGCGACGGCGGCGTGACTGGAGGTCTGGCCGTCCTGGGCGGTCGTGTAGCCCTGGCTCGCATAGTAGGTTTGGACCTCATCGAGCGCCTTCAGCATCTCGGCGGCCGGCGCCGGCGGGACGGCGGCGAACACCAGCCCCACGGCCTGTTCGTCCAGGGCGCCGGTGAGCTGGCCGGAGGCGTCGCGGCCCAGCCGTCCGCCCTTTGGATCCGGTGAGGACGCATTGAGGCCGAGCCGCTTCAGGCCGACGCGGTTGCATCGCGCCAGATGGCCGGAGACATGGATCACGCAGACCGGCCGCAAAGTGGAGATGGCGTCCAGGTCCTCAAGACTCGGGTGCCGTCGCTCGGCCATCAACGAGTCATCATAGCCCAGACCGACGACCATCCGGTCGGCGGGTCCGGGGTTGGCGTCGACATAGGTCCGCATCACCTGCTGCAGATCCGGGATCGACCGCGTCGTGCCGACGGGCGCGGGCGAGAGATCGGCCAGCCGCCATACTGCGGCGAGGTCGCCTACGTGGCTGTGCCCATCGACGAAACCGGGGATCATGGTCTTGCCGGCCAAGTCTACCACCCGCGTGCCGGGGCCCCGCAGGCGCGCGATGCTGGCGTTACGGCCGACCGCCAGGATGCGGCCGCCGCCCACCGCGACCGCCTGGGCGCGCGGCCGCGCGTCGTCGACGGTCAGGACGTTGCCGTGCAGATAGATCGTGTCAGGCGCGCCCCGGGCGGGGCCAGATGCCAGGGCCAGCGCCAGGATCGCGGACATGGCCGCCGCCGCGAGGCGTCCGCCCGTTGCGGGTCGCATGGTAGTCCCTCCCTTGGCGGGTCAACCCGGCCTTGCGACCGCGCCGCGACCCTTCCCCCCGCAACGTAACTTCGTTTAGAAGACCCACAAGCCCTGACACGGGCCGACCGCGGGAGTTACCGATCATGCCGGTCTACATCTACGACGCCGTCCGCACGCCGCGTGGCAAAGGCCGAAAGGACGGTTCGCTCGCCGGCACACCGCCGGCGCAATTGGTCGTTCAGTTGCTGCAGGCCCTGGAGCGCCGGCTGGGCCGCGACGCCATCCATGCCGCGGAGCATTTCACCCTGGGATGTGTCACCCAGGTCGGCGTTCAGGGCGGACACCTGGCGCTGGCTGCCCGCATCCAGGCCGCCCTGCCCGACAGCATCGCCTGCCTGACCCTCAACAATTTCTGCGTTTCCGGCCTCAGCGCCCTTGCCGACGCTGCCCGACGGGTGGAGTCGGGGCAGGCGGATCTCGCCCTGGCTGGCGGCGTGGAGAGCATGTCACAGGTCGCCTTCCTCGCCGACACGGCGGACTACTACGCCGACATGAACCTGGCCGCGACCATGGGGTGGGCCCCGGTCGGCGTGGCCGCCGACCTGTTGGCCACGCGCGAGGGCCTGGAGCGAGCGGACCTCGACGTGGCGGTCCTGCGTTCCCACGCCCGAGCGGCAGAGGCCTGGCGGCAGGGCCGTTACGCAGATCGCGTCATTCCGGTCCTACGGGCGGATGGCGAGGTCGCACTGGACCGCGACGAGAACATCCGTGACTTCGGCGACGGAGCGACCCTGGCCCGCCTGGGGCCCGTGTTCGCGGCGGCGGGCGCACAGGGGTTCGACGAGATCCTGCTGGCCCACAAGCCGGAGATGGCCGAGGTGCGCCACCTCCATACGGTCGCCCATTGTCCGCCCATATCCGATGGAGCGTCTCTGCTGTTGGTGGGAAGCGCCGAAGCCGGCCAGCGTCACGGCCTGCGGCCGCTGGCGCGGATCCGCTCGGTGGCGGAAGCCGCCGACGATCGGGTGATGCAGCTCACCGCCGGTTTCCGGGCGATGGAGCAGACCCTGCGCCGCGCCGGTCTGCCCCTCGCGCGGATCGGCGCGGTGGAGTTCATGGAAGCCTTCGCCGCCGTGCCCGTGCTCTTTGAGCGCGACTACGGCCCGGACATGTCGCGCGTAAACCCCAACGGCGGACACTTGGCCATGGGCCACCCCATGGGTGCGACCGGCGCCATCCTGGCGACCACCCTCCTCGACGACATGGTCCAGCTCGACGCGGAGACCGGGCTGGTCGTCGCCACCGGCGGAGTCGGCGTCGGCGCGGCGATGGTGCTGGAACGGGTGGCCTAGGGTCTTAGCCGTCTATTTCGGAGCGCCAGGATCGACGGCGGGGCCGACGCCCATCTCCCGCAAGAGTGTGGCCCGGTCATAGTATTCCCGCCATTCCTGGACCTTGCCGTCCCGGATATCCAGGACCCCCACGACGGGCGTTGATCCGGCGTGGCCGTTGTAGACGAAGCGGTCGGTGCGCTCGATGAAGACCAGGCCGTCGATGACCCCGATGTGAGCCACGTCCAGCAGCACACCGCCCGGCGCGCCTTTGCCCAGTGCCGCCACCCGCTGGTAGACCGCCTCGCGGCCTGTCACCGGCTCGATCATCATCGAGCGCAGCACGCCCTTCTCGGCAAAAAGGTCGGCGACCTTGCGCCAGTCAGCAGCCCTCCAGGCGGCGATCATCTGGCGCGCCACAACGAGACGACTCGCATCGGTGTCCGCCGCCAACGCTGGCCCAGGCGCCACGGCGGCCAGGGTCACGACAACGGCCAACAGCCCCAATATCCGCTTCATCGCTTCCTCCCGGTCCCGTCCCGGGACCTGCCGGGTCTGGCCATCGCGCGGCAATTCACGCCTGGCCGCCCTTGTCGCTTGCACAACAAGACCATGGTGCTAGGCTGAATTCAAGCGCGGCCCTGTTGGCCGACATTGCATGACTTGGAGAGCCCTCATGAAAATGGAGCGGCTGCCGCCGGTGAAGACCTCCCTGCGGCCCAGCAATCACCCTTATCTGACGGGGGCGTGGACGCCCCTGCATGAAGAGGTCAACGCCACGGACCTCAAGGTGATCGAGGGCGCCATCCCGACAGACATCGACGGGATCTATGTGCGGAACACCGAAAACCCCGTGCAGCAGCCGCTTGGCCGATACCACCCCTTCGATGGGGACGGCATGGTTCACATGATCAGCTTTGCGAAGGGGCGCGCCGAGTACCGCAACCGCTTCGTGCGCACCCGTGGGTTCGAGGCCGAGCAGGAAGCCGGCCAGGCGCTCTGGGGCGGGCTCATGGACGGGCCGGAGGTGTCCCTGCGCCCAGGCTTCGGGGCCCATGGCGGTCTGAAGGACGCCTCGTCAACCGACGTAGTCGTGCATGGCGGCCGGATCGTCTCGACCTTCTATCAGTGCGGCGAGGCCTATTGGCTGGATCCCGAGACCCTTGAGCAGGGCGGCGTCGCCAGCTGGGGTCCGCTGGACGGAGTCTCGGCTCACACCAAGATCGACGAGGCTACCGGCGAGCTGCTGTTCTTCAACTACTCCAAGCACGCGCCCTACATGCACTACGGCGTCGTCGACCGGCATGGAAAGCTTGTCCACTACGTACCGGTGCCCCTGCCCGGCCCGCGCCTGCCGCACGACATGGCGTTCACCGCCAACTACTCGATCCTCAACGACCTGCCGGTCTTCTGGGACGAGGAGCTCCTGAAGCGCAACGTCCACGCGGTGCGGGAGCACCGGGGCATGCCCTCCAGGTTCGCGGTGATCCCGCGCTATGGAGACGCCAAGGACATCAAGTGGTTCGAGGCGGACCCGACCTACGTCCTGCACTTCCTCAACGCCTATGAGGAGGGCGACGAGATCGTCATGGACGGCTACTTCCAGGAGAAGCCGACGCCCCGCCCCCTGGCCGACGCCCCGGCCGGCTTCGAGCACATGATGGCCTTCGTGGACGAGCACAGCTTCATTCCGAAGCTGCACCGCTGGCGCTTCAACCTGAAGACCGGCGAAACCCGCGAACACCACATGGACGAGCGCATCCTGGAATTCGGGATGTTCAACAACCGCTACGCCGGAAAGCCCTATCGCTACGCCTATTCGACCCGCACCAAGCCCGGCTGGTTCCTGTTCAACGGCTATGTGAAGCACGACCTCCAGACCGGCGAATCCTGGGAGCTCAACCTTCCCGAAGGCCGGTACGCCAGTGAATCGCCCTTCGTGCCGCGCATCGGCGCCAAGGACGAGGATGACGGCTATCTCGTCAGCTTCATCATCGACGAGAACACCGGGACCTCGGAATGCATCCTGGTGGACTGCAAGAATTTCGAGGCCGGACCCGTCGTGCGAATCGCCCTGCCGCATAAGATCTCCAGCGGCACGCATAGCGCCTGGGCTGACCGTGAATTCGTCCGCGAAGGCTTCATCGCCGGCCTGAACGCCGCGCCCGCCGCCTGACCTGGAAGACCCATGGACATCAAGGACAGCATCGCCCTCGTGACAGGCGGAAATCGCGGCATCGGCGAGGCCTTCGTGCGGGCTCTTCTGACGGCCGGCGCGGGCAAGGTCTACGTCGGCGCCCGCGATCCGAAGAACGCCCAGCACCTGGTCGACGAAGGCCGGGGCCGCGTGGTCGCGGTTGAGCTTGACGTCAGCCGGCCCGAGCAGATCGAGGCGGCTGCGGCGCGCTGCCAGGACGTCAGCATCCTGATCAATAACGCTGGCCAGTTCGCGATGCAGACCCTGCTGAAGGCGCCGGACCTGTCAGCCGCGCGGTCCGAGATGGAGACCAACTATTTCGGGCCCCTGGCCATGTGCCGGGCCTTCGCCCCGATCCTCGGCCGCAACAAGGAAAGCGCCATTGCCAACGTACTGTCGGCCGGCGGCATCGTGGCCGTCCCCGGAATGGGCGGCTACAGCCCATCCAAGTTCGCGGGCCGCGCCATGAGCACCTGCCTGCGCGCGGAACTCGCCCCGCAGAACACCAGCGTGACCGCGCTGATCGTCGGCTCCGTCGACACCCGCATGGCCAGCCATGTTGAGGGCTTCAAGGAAACCCCGGCGACCATCGCAGAGGCAGGGTTGAAGGCGATCCGCCGCGGCGCCGACGAGGTCGACACCGACTTCATGGCCGTGGACGTGCGCGCGAATCTCGCGCGAGACCCCAAGGCTCTGGAACTGCAGATGCGTCGCTCGCTGTCCGGCGAGCGCGTCACCACCGGCCGCTGAGCGAAAGACCTCCGATGACCCCGCAAGAATACCTCGACTTCGCCGAGCGCTTTGTCGGCGCGATCCAGACCGGCGACACCGCCACGGTGCGCGCCTGCTACGCCCCGGACGCCAAGCTCTGGCACAATACCGACGGCATCGAGCAGACCGTCGACCAGAACATGAGGGTCCTCGACTGGTTCATCCGTACCCTGCCCGACCGCAACTACCGGGTCGTGCGCCGCGAAGCCCTGAAGGATGGCTTCCTTCAGCAGCATGTCCTGGAAGCTACCCTGCCGGACGGCACGAAATGGGCGATGGACGCCTGCGTCGTAGTGCGGATCGAGAATGGCCTGATTGCCCGCCTCGACGAATACCTGGACTCCGCCCAGGGCGCCGCGCTGCGGAATTTCGGCCGCTAGAGGCCTAGGGGCGGTCAGCGGGTCTTGGCGTCAAAATCCTCCACCAGGCCCATCGCCTTCAGCAGGTGAGCCCGGTCGTAGTATTCCCGCCAGACCTTGATCAGGGGGCCTTCGAACTCCAGCACCCCAACCACGGGGGCGGACCCGAACTTGCCGCGGATAACTAACTCGTCGACCCGTTCCATGTAGAGGATGCCGTCGATCACCCCCATGTGGCGGATGTTCAGGGTGATGGACTCCAGTCCAACGCCCAGGCCTGAAACCCGCTTGTACACCGCTTCACGGCCGACGACCGGGTCGACCATCATCGAATGCAGCACCCCATCAGGCATGAACATGTCGGCGACCTTTCGCCAGTCCAGGGCCCGCCACGCCTCGGCCATCTCCCGACCGGCGGCGACCTTCTGTTCGTCCGTAAGCGTGGTGGACATGGTCGTGTTCTCCCCTGAGCGCGGACCGCGAGGCTGACTGCCGGTCCGGGTTGCAATTGACTTTCATAACGGTACTCATTTTTGGAGAATCCCGATCTGGAGACCCCAAACTCGACCGCCCGAAGGAGGATTTCGCCGGTTTTCCCGGGCCATGCAACCCTCATCGGTAGGTGACTTGCTTGACGAGATGATAAAAACCGCCGAAGCTTTGCCAGCCTAGGCAAGCTAAAGAAAGCAACAAGGGGAAAGTCGTCACCAGGAAAGGTCGGGGCCGTTGGCGCCCGCGCCTCCAGGCCATCCACAGTCTGCATTGTCGCTGTTATGCAAGCTCGATGCGATTCGCAGGCTACGTTGGCCGAAAGGGCCTCTTCTGGGTGCGCCGCACCCCTTAACCGATCAGAATTTCCGCCTTGAGCGGGATGCAACATGGACCCGCCGCGCTGTTCAGGCCGGTCAGGTCCCCGGGGGAGAAACCAATGAAGCTGCAGTATACGACATCCGTCATCGCCCTTCTGGCAGGGATGGCCGCCGCCATGCCCGCCATGGCGGCCGGCGCCGCCGCCACAGGCGGTGGCGCCCAGCTTGAAGAGCTGATCG
>JBBREC010000009.1:0-42223 GCA_038203295.1 Caulobacterales bacterium | reverse complement strand
GGATTACGGTGACAGTGCACCTTACTCCGGCTCTCCCTCCCTCTTCGGCCCTCGCTTTGCCGGCTTGAGGGTGCGGCCGGAGGCGCGCTCCAGGCGGGCCAGGAAGACGTCGTCGCCGAGCGGCCGGCCGACGGCTTCGGCGCGTCGAAGCTGCGCCGAGGCGATGTCGTCCTCTCCCGCGGCCAGCAGGGCGGCGAAGTCCGGGTAGCGTTCGGCGACCGGGGCGGTGTCGGTGAGGCCGTCGCCGGCGACCAGGCCGAGCTGGGCATGCACGCTCGACCACGGCCACTCGGTGGCCCGTTGGGCCAGGCGCGCCCGGACCGGGTTGAGCGCCACATAGCGCAGCGCTGCGCCCAGGTGCGCCTCGTCCATCGCCACGCATCCGAACCGACCCTGCCAGAAGTGCCCGGTCCGCCTGAGGCGGGCATGGACGTGGCCGGCATAGCGGCGGTGCACCGCCGCCAGCGCGCGCCGCAGCCCGTCCGGGTCACCCGGCGTCAGGATCAGGTGGACATGGTTGGGCATCAGCACCCAGGACCATACCGCCACATCCGCCGCGGCCGCGTGTTCGGCCAGCAGATCGCGGTAGAGGGCGTAGTCCTCCTCACAGAAGAACGTCTGCTGCCCACCGTTGCCGCGCTGGGTCACATGATGCGGAACGTCCGCGAACACCGCGCGCGCCAATCTAGCCATGGCGGGAGGCTAGAGCCGAGATACGACTCTGTCAATTAAGTGCACTGTCACCGTAATTAATTCGGGGCGGCGCGGGGTCGGCCTCGGCCTCAGCCTCGCGCGGGGCGGTACATCGGGTAGATGCCGGGGAAGTCGCCGGGCTGGACGAAGCCCATGACCTCGAAGCCGTAGCGTTCGTAGAGCGGCACGTTCTTCGGGTTCGAGCTTTCGAGGTAGGCGCCGACGCCGTCCTCATCGCAGCGGCGGAGCGAGGCCTTGAGGATCGCCGAGCCGAAGCCCTGGCCCTGGCGCGCCGGGTCGACGCCGATCATGGCCAGGTACCAGTGCGGTTCGTGCGGATGGTAGCCCGCCATGGCCTCGCCGACCTCGCCAAGCACCGGCAGCTTCTCCTCCCGCGCCAGCTCGCCGATCACCGCCATCATGGCGTCGCGGTCGGAGGCGACGCCCGGCGGCAGCCAGAGCGCCGCGGCCGCCCCGCCGCCGGCCAGCCACGCCGTCCCCTCCGCCAGGGCCGCGCCGCCCATGCCCGTCGCGAACGGCCGGAAACCCCTGAAGAAGGCGTGCGGGCTGGCCAGCAGGTAACGCAGGCAGGGGTCCGTGCTGAACGCCAGCATCAGGGTATCGAGCACCGCCTCGCCCTCGGAGGCTTCGGCGACGCGGATTTCGTGCTCGTGCATCGGAAGTCTCCCTGGATCCAGAGGCCTGATGCGAGCGCGCCGGCCACGGCGAGTCAAGGGCGCGCGCCGGGCGTGGGGAGAGTCAGAGCCGCCCCGTTCTCCCGGCCCCCGGCGCCCCTGGCCGGACGCGGCCCGCAACCTTTTCGGGCCCCGGAACTTATGTGGCGCTGCAGATCACGCTGCATCCCGCAGCGCAACACGGAGCGCCCAGTACGGGCCTGGCCGGGCTGCGGAGCGACGCCGGCTCGCGCGTCCTCACCCAACGCATAGGAGATCAGAATGAACGTCCTGATGGTGCTCACGTCCCACGACCAGCTTGGGGACACGGGCGAGAAGACCGGGTTCTGGCTCGAGGAGTTCGCGGCGCCCTATTACGTGCTGCACGACGCCGGGGCCAAGATCACCCTGGCCTCGCCCAAGGGCGGCCAGCCGCCGCTGGACCCGCGCAGCGACGCCAAGGACGCCCAGACACCCTCGACCGAGAGGTTCAAGGCCGACGATGACGCGCAGCGGCGGTTGGCGTCCACGACGCCACTGGCGCAGGTGAACGCCGGCGACTTCGACGCGGTCTTCTTTCCGGGCGGACACGGCCCGATGTGGGACCTGGCGGAAAGCACCGACGCCCGGCGGCTGATCGAGGCCTTCGCCGCCGACGACCGGCCCATCGCCGCGGTCTGTCACGCACCGGCCGTGTTCCGTCACACCAAGGCGGCCAATGGCGCGCCGCTGGTGTCCGGTCGCCGGGTGACGGGGTTCACCAACAGCGAGGAAGCCGGCGTCGGCCTGACGGACGTCGTGCCGTTCCTGCTGGAAGACATGTTGAAGGCGAACGGCGGCGCCTATGAAAAGGGCCCGGACTGGGGGTCCTACGTGGTGCGCGATGGTCACCTTGTGACGGGCCAGAATCCCGCCTCGTCCGAAGCCGCCGCGCGCGAGCTGCTGACGCTGCTGAAGCCCTAGCTCATCGCGGCCTGGCTTTCGCCCCTCCGCTCACCTGCCCCAGCCGCTGCCTCAGCGCCCCGTCCCGGCCGTCGGCGTCGATGATGCGGTCGACCAGCATGTCGTCGCGGAAGGCCTTGGCGCGGGCGATTTCTTCGGCGAAGGCCCGGTGGCGGCGGATCCAGCCGTAGAGGGTGACGCGGTGCGGGGCGCCGGGGACGGCCTGGGCGGCGCTCCTGAGGGAGCCGCCGTGGATGATGTGGTGGGCGATGGCTTCGGTGAGGGCGGGGGTGCAGGCTGAGCGGGCCTGCATGCGGCGGCGGTGGCCGGAGCCCTTGGCGAGGTTGAGGACGGTGTTGAACTCGGGATGGCGGCGGCGCCAGCGTCTGAGCGCGGTTTCGCCGGGAAGGTCTGGGTCAGCGGCGACCTGCCGGACCGTCTCGCCCTTGCTGAGCCGCAGGACGATGCGGTCGGCGACAGTCTGGTCGAACGTCGCCCAGGCCGGCGTGTGGACCTCGCGGGCGAAGCGGGCCGACTGGGCCAGGGCGGCGGCGAATTCGGGGCGCGCGCGTTTCCAGGCGTCGAGGCGGTCGCGGCTGGGCCCTTCGGGCCGTTTCACAAGCTCGCGCACCGGCGTCCCGCGCCGGACCGCGAGCAGGAAGGCCTCGGCCCGGACCTCGTCGAACCCCTGGGCCGCCAGGGCCCAGCCCTGCCGTTCGCCGGCGCTCAGCGCACGGGTCCAGGCGAGCGCCTGGGCGAAGCCCGGGTCGGCCGCGGCCCAGCGATGGAGCGTCTGGCGGCTGGGGTAACCCGGCAGGCCGGCGACGGCGCGGGTGGTCATCCCGCTCTGCAGCCGCGCCAGCACCTGGGCCTGCAGGGCGGCGCGCGGATAGGCGAAGGGCGGGCGGCGCATGACGGGAGTCTAGCGCGACTGTGGGAATAGAACAAAGAAAGAACACTCAGCCTTCCGCGTCAGGCTTCCGCAGCGCGATCCAAGGCCCTACATTACCGGTTGTGGTTACATCTCCAGATGGTCAGCGCGCGATGCCGGAGTTGGGCGTCTCGTTTCGGTATTTCCTGCCGGCGCCGGCGCTGCGCGCGACGATCACCACCTATTATGTGCTCGAGATCGGCGGATCCGGGCTGGTCGAGGAGCTGCTGTTTCCCGAGTGGGCGAATATCCGCCTTCTGCTTGACGGTCGCTGGACCCAGACCTTCGGCGACGGCCGCACTGTCAGCCATTCGCCGCCCATGGCGCTGATGAGCGGCGTGATCAGCCGCACGGCCAGGATCAGGGGCGGGCCGGGGCGCGCCGTGGGCATCGGCTTCCTGCCGGCCGGCTGGCCCGCCTTCACAGACCTGCCGGCGCGAGACTATGTCGATGACATCGTCGCACTGTCGATCTTCGTCGGCGCCGCGGCCGACGAGCTTTTGCGCAATGTGATGGGCGCCCCGGACGATGCGGCGCTGGTCGCCGCGCTCGACGCCTGGTTCCTGGCCCACATGGCGGGCGCCGAAGCGGCGGAGGCCCAGGCGGCGCTGGTGACCGCGCACGAGATGCTGCTCGATCCGAGCGTGGGGTCGGTGGCGGAATGGGCGCGACGCCTGGGACGCTCGTCGAGGCAGGTGGAGCGGCTGGCGCTGACCTACTTCGGCATGAGCCCCAAGGCCCTGTTGCGCCGCCAGCGCTTCCTGCGCAGCTTCGCGGCGATCCGCGAGCTGCCGCCCGGCGGCTGGGGTCGGGCGATCGATCCTGGCTATGTGGACCAGTCCCAGTTCATCCGCGACTTCCGATACTTCATGGGCATGACGCCGAGCGCCTATTTCGCGCGCGACGTCCCGTTCATGCGCGCCGCCGGCCAGGCGCGCGCCGCGCTGCTTGGCGATCCCCTGCATGGCCTGCACGCCGCGGCGCCCACCGAGGGATCAGCCCTTGGCTGACCGGGGGATGACGATGGTGTCTGATGACGCCGGCCGTTGCGCCATTTTGGCGGTCTGCGGCAGACACTAAGTTGACGCTGCCGTCATTTTTATGCATCGAGGTGTCATGAGCGATCCGGCCGTTGCTGCCTTCATTGGGCATGTTGTGATCCTGGGCGCCGGCCATGCGGGGGGCACGGCGGCGGCGCTGTTGCGCCAGTATGGCTTCGAAGGCCCGATCACGCTGGTGGGCGAGGAGCCGATCCCGCCGTACCAGCGGCCGCCGCTGTCCAAGGCCTGGCTGAAGGGCGAGGCGGACGCCGATTCCCTGGCGCTGAAGCCGCTGGAATTCTACGCCGAGCACAATATCGACTTTCGGGCCTCGACGCGGGCGACCGCGCTGGACCGGGCGGCGAAGACCCTCACGTTGTCGGACGGCTCGCAGCTGTCCTACGACATCCTGATCCTGGCCACCGGGGCGCGGGCCATCGCCCTGCCCATCCCGGGCGCGGACCTGGCGGGGGTGATGTTCCTGCGCACCGCGGCGGACGCCGAGACGCTGAAGGCCACGGTGGGACCCGGCAAGACCCTGGCCGTGGTGGGCGGCGGCTATATCGGGCTGGAGGTCGCCGCGTCCGGCCGGGCCCTGGGCGCCGAGGTTGTGGTGCTCGAACGCGAAAAACGCCTGCTGGCCCGGGTGGCCTGCGAGGCGCTCTCGAGCTTCTTCAAGGCCCGGCATGAGGCGCATGGCGTGAAATTCGAGCTGGGCGCCACCGCCGCCGCGTTCGAGGGCAAGGACGGCCACGTGACCGGCGTGACCCTGGCCGATGGACGCACCGTGGCTTGCGACGCCGTCGTGGTGGGCGTCGGCGCGCACCCCAACGAGGAACTGGCCCGGGACGCCGGGCTGGAGACCGCCCGCGGCGTGGTGGTCGACCTGGAGGCGCGGACCTCCGACCCGTCGATCTTCGCCATCGGCGACGTGGCCCACCGGCCGATGCCGATCTACGACCGCATGTTCCGCATGGAGAGCGTGCCCAACGCGCTGGAGCAGGCCAAGCAGGCCGCCTCAGCCATCACCGGCCGCCAGGCGCCCGCCGCCGAGGTGCCGTGGCAGTGGTCCGACCAGTATGACCTGAAGCTGCAGATCGCCGGCTACGCCTTCGACGTGGACGAAATCCTCATCCGGGGTGACCCGGCGTCAGGCAAGTTCGCGGTCTTCCACCTGAAGGGCAATCTGGTCCAGTGTGTCGAAGCGATCAATTCACCGCCCGAGTTCATGATGGGCAAACAGCTCATCGGGGCGCGCAGGCCCGTCGACAAGGCGAAGCTTGCGGACCCATCCATTTCCATGAAAGAGGTCGCGGCCTAGGCCCTTTTGGCTATTCCAGACAGAGGGCTGGAATAGCCAAAACGGCTTTGTTTTTCATTTGTGATCCTGACGGGCGCCGGAACCGGCATCCAGATCCGGCTGTCAGGCTCACGTACGCGTCGAGGGGTTCTATGGCTAAAGTCACCTACATCGAGCACAACGGAACCGAGCACGTCATCGACGTGAAGTCCGGCCTCACCGTCATGGAAGGCGCCGTGAAGAACAACGTGCCGGGCATCGACGCCGACTGTGGCGGCGCCTGCGCCTGCGCCACCTGCCACGTCTATGTGGACGCGGCCTGGGACTCCAAGACCGGCGAGAAATCGGCCATGGAAGAGTCCATGCTCGACTTCGCCGAGAACGTGGAGCCGTCCAGCCGGCTCTCCTGCCAGATCAAGGTCACCGACGCGCTGGACGGCCTGGTCGTGCGGATGCCGGAAAGCCAGCACTAGCCACTCCGGATCGTTGCGGCGGTTCCGCCGCCTATGCGCGCGGCCGGTAGCCCCCGGGGTAGCGGTAGACTTCCTGGTGGGACGCATCGAGGATGCAGTAGCCCGAGGGCGGATCGCCCTTGAAGTCGTCCATGGCGAAGGCGAGGGCGGCCTCGAACTTCGCGTCGTCAAGGCTGTCGGCCTCGAGGCGGCGGCGGACATTGTCCTCGAGATTTGCCTCGCCCGACCATTCGAACTGCAGGACGTAGAGGCTCAAGGATAGGCGCCCTCATCGCTCGTCGCGGCGATCGGTTTGGGGCCCTGCGGCAGGCGGTGGCGGGTCAGCACCGGCCGGTCGCCGCACCAGGCCGCGATATAGGCGCAGGCGTGTTCCTCAAGCATCGCCATGGCATGGCCGGCGACGGCGTCCCGCGACGGCAATTCACACATGTCGAACATCGTCGAACTGCCGTCCGCCTTGCAGACGAAGAAGGTGTAGAGGTCCATGACGCTCTCCCGCGAGCGGGAGCTCGGGGGGCGCCCCCCGTCTCTCAGCCGCCGGCGCCCCGATGGATTGCCGACGATGAAGGCAGTCTAACCCAGGTTAAGCTTGGTGTATCATTGGTAACGCGACTGTGCGGCGATACCGCGCGGGGCGCGCCTTGGCCGGATGAGTCAGCGCAGGGCCTGCGGGAATTCCGGCAGGGCGGCGAAGTCCTCGGGGACATGTTCGCGGATCACGCGGGCGTGGGTCTCGGCGGCGAGCTTCTCGACCAGGTCCATGCTCCTGAGCGTCTGGGCGCGATCGGTGTTGAAGCGCGGGACGCGGCGCGCGGCGCGGCTTTCGGCGATGTGCCACATGTCGCCGGTGAGCAGGACCGCGCCGGCCTTCGGCAGCCGGACCAGCAGGACGGTGTGGCCCGGGGTGTGGCCGGGCGCCTGGTAGATCACCACCGAGCCGTCGCCGAAGACGTCGTGGGACGCATCGCCCTCGATCAGGACGGTCTTCGCGGTTTCAAGCGCCGAATAGGCCGCGAAGTCCTGGCCCGACTTGCGCGCCGCCGGCCGGAAGGCGAAGGCGCGCTCGTCGGCGTCGACGATCCAGGTGGAGGCCGCGAACAGGCCGGCGTTGCCGATGTGGTCGAAGTGGCTGTGGGAAACCGAGAGGTACTCGATGTCGGCCGGGGTCAGGCCAAGCGCCTTCAGCTGGTCGGTGAGCTTGTGGGCGACGGTGAGGCCGCTGGGGCCTTTGCCGCCCGGCAGGTCGGCGATGGTCTGCGGCACGCCCGTATCCCAGATCAGGTCGCCCTTGGGATGGCGGATCAGATAGCAGGGCACGGTCAGGGTCCTGGCGACGCCCTTGTAGGCGCCGTCGTCGGCGAACATGTCCGCGTTGGGGACCGCGAAGGTCCCGCAGTCCATGGCGTAGAGCCTGAGGCCCGCCGGGCTTCTGGGCGGGGCGGCGACCGCGGGGAGGGCGGCAGCGATCAGCGCGGCGGCGACCAGCGCGCGGGACAGGAGCTTGAACGGCATGGGCAGGTCTCGCAAAGGGGCTGCAGGCCGCGCCATCCTGCCCGCGCCGGGTCGCCGTGTCACCCGCCCGGCGCGCGACCAAGTCCGGTTCGCCGAACGCAGCGCGGGGAATGGGGGCAAACCGGCGCCGGCGCATCTAGGCTTGGCTGGCGTGTTCCGCTGCGCCCGGGGGGGCGGCAGTGCGCGAACCCAGCGGAGGTTTGGGAATGCGCAGATTTGCCGAGTTCATCGTGCGCCGCCGCGTGGCGGTGCTCGCGCTCTCCGTCGCCGTGACGCTGGCGCTGGGCCTGCAGCTTCGCAATCTGAATGTGATCGTCGACGCCGACGAACTGCTGCCGAAGGCGCACCCGTTCGTGCAGGTGACGGAGCGGGTCGAGGCGCTGTTCGGCAATCGCTTCACGGTGGTGGTGGGCATCACCGCGAAACAGGGAGACGTCTATACGCCGGAGATCCTGGGCAAGGTCATCAAGGTCACCGAGGCGCTGGCGGCCACGCCCGGCGTGACCCCCGGCAACCTGCAAAGCCTGGCCGCGCGCCGGGCCAAGGACATCGCCGGCACGCCCGAGGGGCTGGAGGTCCACCGGTTGCTTGAGCGCCAGCCCGCCGATGCGGCCGCGGCCCGCGCCGTGGCCGGGCGGCTGGCGGCCAACCCGATCTACCGCGACATCCTGGTGAGCCAGGACGGGCGCACCGCAGCGATCTACGCCGAGTTCAGGAAGGACCCGGCCGGGTTCAGCGCGGTGATGCAGAAGGTCAATGCCGCCGTCGCGCCCGTGCGCGACGATACGGTGAGCCTCTCGGTCGCGGGCCAGCCGGTCTTCCTGGCGGCCATCGAGACCTATTCCAAGCGGATGAACCTGCTGCTGCCGCTGGCGATCGTGCTGATCGGGCTGATCCACCTGGAGGCCTTCCGCACGGCGCAGGGCCTGGTGCTGCCGCTGGTCACCGCCATCCTGGCGATGGTCTGGGCGCTGGGGATCATGACGCTCGCCGGCCAGCACCTCGACCCGTTCAACAACATCACGCCCATCCTGATCCTGGCGGTGGCCGCCGGCCATGCGGTGCAGGTGCTGAAGCGCTACTATGAAGAATATCGTGTGCTGCGGCAGTCGGGCGACCTCGACCCGCGCGAGGCCAGCCGGCAGGCGGTGGTCAATTCGATCGTGCGGGTGGGGCCGGTGATGCTCGCGGCCGGCTCGATCGCGGCGCTGAGCTTCATGTCGCTGGCGGTGTTCAAGATCCAGTCGATCCGTGGGTTCGGGATCTATGCCGGTATCGGCATTTTCAGCATCGTGGTGGTGGAGCTGACCTTCACCCCGGCGCTGCGGGCCATCCTGCCGCCGCCGGGCGCGCGCGAGACCAATGCCGAGAAGGCCCAGACCCGCTGGGACCGCCTGGCGCGATTCCTGGCCGGGCAGGTGGCCGAGCCCGCGGGCCGGCGTCGGATCTTCGCGATCTGGGCCGCGGTCGCCCTGGTCTTCGCGTTCGGGGCCAGCCGGGTTCAGGTGGACAATTCGCTGCGCGGCTTCGTCGGCGCCGGCGAGACGGTGCGCAAGGACGACAAGATCCTGAACGCGGCCATGGCCGGCTCCAACACCTTCTATGTGCTGGTCGAGGGCGCGGGCGACGACGCGATCAAGGACCCCGCCGTGCTGCGCGGGATCGAGGCGACCCAGGCCTTTCTCGCCCGTGAGCCGCAGATCGGCCGGTCGATCTCGATCGTCGACCACCTGAAGCAGATCAACCAGGCGATGAACGGCGGCGACCCGGCGCACTACCGGCTGCCAACCGACCGCGAGGCCGTCTCGCAGTACCTGCTGCTCTATTCGATCTCGGGCGAGCCCGGGGATTTCGACGGGGTGGTCGACTATCCCTATCGCAACGCGATCATCCAGGCGTTCGTGAAGACCGACAGCTCGGCCTATGTGGCCAGCCTGAACCGCCGGATCGCCCCGGTGATCGCCGCCAGCTTCCCGCCCGGCGTCAAGGTGCGGCTGGGCGGCAGCGTCACCACGCCGACGGCGATGAACGAGGTGATGGTGTCGGGCAAGCTGACCAACATCGCCCAGATCAGCCTGGTGGTGTTCGTGATCGCCACCCTGCTGTTCCGCTCGCCGACGCTCGGCCTGCTGGTGACGGCGCCGCTGGCGGCCACGGCGCTGGCGGTGTTCGGGATCATGGGGCTGACCGGCATCCCGCTGCAGATCGCGACGGCGACGGTCTGCGCGCTCGCCATCGGCATCGGCGCCGACTACGCGATCTACCTGACCTACCGGCTGCGCGAGGAACTGCGCGCGCGCGCCGACGAGCGCGAGGCGATCACAGCGGCCTTCGCCAGCTCCGGCAAGGCGGTGATGTTCGTGGCGACTGCGGTGGCCGGCGGATACTCCGTGCTGATGGCCTCGGTGGGCTTCAACGTCCACTTCTGGCTGGGCCTGCTGGTGGCGCTGGCGATGGTGGTCGCCGCGTCGAGTACGCTGACCCTGTTCGCCGCCCTGCTCGTTGGGTTGCGGCCGAAGGTGGTGTTCGCGGACCGCGGCGCAGCAGCCGGCGCGCCCCTGGCCGTGCGGGCCGCCGCGACCGTGCTGATCGCCGCGATCCTGGGCTGCGCGCTGCTGGCGCCCCGGACCGCCGAGGCGGCGGCCCACAGGCCGCCCAGGTCCGCGTCGGCCAAGGCTCCGCCCGCCAAGCCGCCTGCGCCCGCGCCGGCGCCCGTCGATCCAGTGGCGCTGATGAGCGACAGCAACCGGGCCACCCGGGCGCTGCGGTCCACCGCCGCGGCGCGGTTCATCCTGACCAACAAGGCCGGCCAGACGCGGGTGCGGGACACCGCCAGCCTGTCGGAGCTGAAGCCCGACGGGCAGAGCAACCGCCGGCTGATTCGCTTCGACACGCCCGCCGACATCGCCGGCACTTCGGTGCTGACCGTCGAGAACAACGGCGCGGAGGATGACATCTGGGTCTATCTGCCGGCCCTGAAAAAGGTCCGTCGGCTGACCGCGGCCAACAAGCGCGACGCCTTCGTCGGCACGGACTTCTCCTATGGCGACATCCTGGGCCATCCGGTCGAGGCCTGGACCCACAGACTGCTCCGCACAGAGGTGGTTGACGGCGCCCAGGTCCGGGTCATCGAGTCCCTGCCGCGCGATGCCGGCGTGGCGGCCACCTCCGGCTATGGCCGGCGGGTGTCGTGGATCCGGGCGGCGGACGCCGTCGCGGTCAAGGCGGAGTACTACGACCCGCAAGGGGCGCTGCTGAAGGTCTACGCGGGCTCGGATATCCGCCTGGTGGACCGCGCCAACCACCGTTTCCAGCCGATGCGCCAGCAGATGACCAACGTCCAAACGGGCCACGCCACCGTGGTGGAATACACCACCTTCGACACCCTCGCGGCGATCCCCGAGGACCGGTTCTCGCCTCGCACGCTGGAGCAGCGCCGTTGACCCCGCAGCAACAGCTGGCCCTCGTCGCGACCACGGCCCTGACGCTTTGCGCGCCGCGGGCGATGGCCGCCGACGCCGCGCCCGGCGGGCCGGCGGCGGGCCTGAAACCCGAAGTCTCGCTGCGCGCCGGGGTATGGAGCCACGATCGCGACCTGGGCGATCGCGGCGTGGTGGGCGCAGCTGAAATCGGACTTCGCGTGTCGCCGCGCTTTTCCGAAACCGTCGACGCCTATGCGGAGGGCCGCGCCCAGGCCGAAAGCACGGGCCGGTCCGGCGCAGACCTGCGCGAAGGCTGGATGCGGATCGCCGGCGGTGGCGCGACCCTGACCCTTGGCCGCCAGATTGTGGTCTGGGGTCGGGCCGACCGGCTCAATCCGACCGATGTGCTGGGCTCGCGCGACTACACCCGCCTGCTGGCGGACGACGACGAGCAGCGGCGGGGCGTGACGATGGCGATGCTCAGCTACGGGTCCGGCCCCTGGACGGTGTCGGCGGTCTGGATTCCCGAGTTCCGCGCCAACCGGTTCCCGCTGGACCGTTCACGGCCGGGCGTGGTGATCGTAGACGACCAGCGCCGGCGCGACCGGGGTCAGGTCGGGCTGCACCTCGACCATTCTGGGAGCGGCCTGGACTGGTCGCTGTCCTATTTCGAGGGCCTCGACCACACGCGCGACATCGCCCCGGTCGCGGTCCCGGCGGGCAGCCCGGCGGGCACGCTGGCGGCCGTTCAGCAGCAGTTCCCCGACATCCGCATGCTGGGCGCGGACCTGGCCGGCGTGCAGGGCAAGTTCGGGTATCGCGCGGAGGCCGCCTGGACCCACGTGCGCGGCGCGGACACGCCGTTCCGCAAGAACGACAATCTGTGGCTGGTGGCGGGCGTCGACCGGACCTTCGACAGCGGCTGGAACGTCAACCTGCAGTATTCCTTCCGCTACATCTTCGACTACTCCGACCCGCAGCGGCTGGCCAATCCGCTCGCGCGGGCGGTGGCGCTGCAGAGCGCGGCGGTGAACAGCCAGCTCGACCGCGCGCAGAGCGGCGTCAGCCTGCGGGCCGCGCGCAGCTGGCTGAACGACACGCTGGATTTCGAGGTGACCGCGCTGACCTATTTCGAGACCGGCGACGTCGCGGTCCGGCCCAGGCTGACCTATGCCTTCAACGATCACGTCCGCGGCACGGTGGGCGCCGACATCTTCTCGGGCCCGAAGCTCAGCTATTTCGGCCGGGTGCAGGACATGAGCGCGGGCTACGTGCAGCTGGTCTACGGGTTTTGAGCTGAAGTGGTGGGGTTATGAGGCTTGATAGGTAAGCGACGCCTCGATCGGGGTCTGCGCCACATGCTGGTGTTTTGCTGAATAGCGGTACTGTCGCTCAGGCCCGAGCCCGAGGAGAGCGTTCGATGAAGAGCCGCTTGTTCGTTGTCGCAGTGACGATCGCTCTGTGCGGGGCCAGCGCCGCGGCAGCACAGTCGAAGACCGATGGCAGCTTGGGAGACGCCAAATTGCGCGCCGCCAACGCGCGGGAGGTCGACGCCTTCCTGGCGACCGATCCGGCGGCGCTGGCTCAGCTTTGGTCAGACGATTTTGTCGTAACCAACCCGTTGAACAAGGTGGCCACCAAGCCGCAAGTGCTCACGATGGTGAAGGGCGGGATGCTCTCCTTCAAATCCTATGATCGGCAGATCGAGCAGATCCTGCACCATGGGAACATGGCCATCGTGATCGGAAGCGAAAACGTCGAGTGGTCGGGAAAGATGCCGCTCGCAGGGAAGGTCTTGCCGCTCCGGTACACGGCAATCTGGCTCAACACCGGCGGCAAGTGGCAGGAAATCGCCCGCCACGCCAACGTGGTGTCGGCCCCATAGACGAACGGGAAGCGTGAAACCGGCGCGCGCGCCCCTATCGTGAGCGGAGATTCAGAGCCGCAGTTCCGGCTGGGCGGCCTGGGGCTGGGCGTCCTCGGGGAGGTGGCAGGTGAAGGTGGCGCCGGCGCCGGGCTCGCTCTCCAGCGCCACCCAGCCGCCGTGCAGTTCGGTCAGCGCCTTGACCAGGGCCAGGCCCAGGCCCGGGCCGCCGCGCTCGCGGCCGATGAAGCGGTCGAAGATGTGCGCCTGGACGTGGAACGGAATGCCACGCCCCGTGTCTGAGACCTGGAGTTGAATCTCGCCCAGCGCCTTGCGGGCCGCGATGGTGACGACGCCGCCGGCGGGCGTCTGGCCGAGCGCGTTCTCCACCAGGTGCTCGAGGATCTGGCCCAGCCGTCGGGCGTCGCCGCGGATCAGGCCAAGGTCGGACGGGTTCTCGACGACGATCTGCACGTTGCTGGCCTCGGCCTGGGCAGCCCAGCGCGCAGCGGCGCCTTCCAGCAGGTCGGTGACCCGGACGTCCTCCAGGTCCAGCGCCATCTCGTCGGCATCGATCTGGGCCATGTCGAGGACGTCGTCGATGGAGCGAGCAAGCTGGGTGGCCGCCGATTTCACAGCCTGGGCGTGCCCGCGCAGGCGCTCGGGAAGGGCGTCGCCGGAGCGTTCCAGCAGCTCCGAATAGCCGATGATGGTGGTCAGCGGGGTGCGCAGTTCATAGGAGACATTGCCGACGAAATCGCGCTTCAGGCGCTCGGCGTCAGCCAGGGCCGTCTCGCGGGCGGCCAGCGCGCTTTCCAGCTTGCGGGTGTCGGTGACGTCGGTGAAGGCGATCAGGGTCGCGCCGTCCGGCAGGGGGCGCGACTGATAGACCACGATACGGCCGTCGGAGGTCTTGACCTCGCCGGTGGTGGGGGCGCGGGAGACCGGATCGGGGTCGGCCACGCGGCCCTTCATGTCGGTCCAGAAATTGCGGTCGTGCAGCTTGTGGATGCAGAGGTCGGCGACACGGTCGAAGTCCCCGGCGGCCTCCAGCTGGGCCGGCGTGATGTTCCAGAACCTGCCGAACGCCTCGTTGTGCAGGCGCAGCCGTCCGTCGGAGCCGAAGACGGCGACGGCGTCGGATAGCTTGTCGAGCGTCGCCTGCTGCACCTGGATCAGGCCGTTGTACTGGGTCGTTAGGTTGAGCTCGTCGGTGATGTCGCTGAACAGCAGCAGCAGGCCGCCCATGGGGTGGGGCTGGCGCACGACCTTCAGCGTGCGGCCGGCGGGGAGCGACCACATCTCGTCGGGGCCGGCGGCGAGCTTGTCGTAGCCGGCGAGCTCGGCGGCCTTCCACCTGGCGTAGTCCACGGTCTCGGGCAGGCGGCGGCGCTGGCGCAGGCGGTCCAGCACCTCGGAATGGCTGGGCTGTTCCGCCAGCCAGGCGGGCTCCAGGCCCCAGAGCTCGGCGAAGGCGGTGTTGTGGAAGATCAGCTTCTTGCCCTGACTGAACACCGCCACGGCGTCGGCGATGTGGTTCAGGGTTTCGTCGTGCGCCTCGACGTTGCGCCTGAGGAGCTCGCGCAGTTCCTCCTGCTCGCTGACATCCTCGGTCCAGACCCCGACGCCGCCGCCCTCGAGCGGCTGGGCGGTGACGTGGAAGGCGCGGCGCTTGCCGGCGACGGTGGCCCAGCGGACGGTGTCGCGTCGCTGGCCGAGATTGGCCGCCTCGCTGGCCAGGGCGTCGGCGCCCCTGTCGAAGTGCGCCCCGCGCACGGCGGCCTCGTCGAGACTGGCGGCGTCGACCGCCGTCAGCCAGGCGGCGTTGACCCAGACCGGCGAACCGTCGGCCGCGGCGATCCAGGCCGGCGTCTGGCGGGCGTTGAGGAAGGCCGCGAAGCGCGGGGCGGTGGGCAGACCGGAATCCTCGCCCGCCGCCGCCGACAGCCGCAGCCAGGCGAGTGCGCCGGCCGCGCGGCCCTCGACCGCCACCAGCCCGCCGTCACCCTTGACCTCGAAGGCGCAGGCCTCGCCGCGTTCGAACAGGGCGCGCAGACGCCGCGCATGGTCGGGGTCGGCGCGCATCAGGGCGTTGACCAGCGCCTGGGGATCGGGATCGGTGACCCCAAGCGCCGAGGCGCAGAGCGCCAGGCTTTCCTCGCCCGACGCCAGCAGGGCGCGGCCGTCCTCGACCGCGAGCAGGGCGGAATCGAAGGCCTCGGCGGAGGCCTGGGCGGTCTCGGCGCGGGCCTCGATCTCGGCGATGCGGGCGGTCAGCTCGTCGACGCGGCCCTGGGCCTGGCGGCGCTGGGCAAGCGCCCACAGCACCGCGCAGATCGCGAGCGAGATAGCGCCCGCCGCCGCCGCAAGGATCAGTTGGTGAGCGCTCATCCCCAGCCTTGGGCCCCGCTACCTGAGCGAATCATCTTCGGCACACTAGCAGCGGCTCCGCCGCATCCGCGCCGCGTTTCACCTGCTAATGTGGTTGGGGCATGATCACCCAGATGACCGCGATCTCCTATCCCGTCGCCGGCAATGCCGAGCAGGCGCTGTCGCGTCCGCTGGGCCGGGCAGTGCGCGAGCGCGAGGCGCTGGGCGTGGCCGGCGAGGCGGTGGTGTTCACCACCGATCCCATGGGGCCGGCGTTCGCCACCTATGAGGCGGCGCTGGAGGCCTACAGGGGCCGCGTCGAGGACGACAGGACGGGCGCGGGGCCCGCGATCGAGGACCGCTATTGCCGACTGGCCGCGCAGATCGTCGGGCAGACGGGCAAGCGCGTCACGCCGGTGGAGCCGACGTTCGCCGACGGGCGGCGCTGGCCGATGCCGTCCGCGTCGCCACCGCGCACGGCCTGGCGGCTGATGGTCTCCTATTGGCGGATCGCCACGGCGGAGCGACCGATCGCGGCCCCCCAGGCGCGGCAGGCGCGCCGGGCCAAGCAACCGCTGGACCCAGAGACGCTGCGCGCCATCGCACGGCAGCCGATGCGTCCGGTGGAGCCGCAGCAGCCGCTGGACATCGGCCTCTTCGAGGTTCGCCCGCCGGAGGCCCCGCACATCCTGATGCCCGATGAGTGAGTTTGGAAAAGCGCCGTCGCTGGACGACTTCGCGGTCCTGGCCCAGGCCGCGTTCGAGGCCCTGCCTGACGGCTTCCGCCAGATGGCCGGCGACCTGGTCTTTCGGGTCGACGACTTCCCTGCCGAGGAGGTGCTGGAGGAGCTTGGCATCGAGGACGCGTTCGGGCTGACGGGGCTCTATCAGGGCGTCCATATCGGCCACCGCTCGGACTTCGGACCGGCCGCCCCGCCCTCGATGATCTTCCTCTACCGCCGCCCGATCCTCGACGAATGGGCCGAGCGGGGCGAGGTCACGCTGGAGGACCTGATCAGCCACGTGCTGGTGCACGAGATCGGCCACCACTTCGGCCTGTCCGACGACGCCATCGAGGCGATCGAGGCCAGCGCGGGGTAGAAGCCCGGCGCGACCGGCCTGGAGAAAACTTAAGTTGGACATATCTTCGAAATGCATAGGGGAGCAGGGTCTGGGGATAGTTGAATCGGCCTAAAACCAAATCGTCATGACCGAGACTCCTGAACTGGCCGCATTCGACCTAGAATTTTGATAAATTTGTCGTGCCGTCATTCAAATTCCGGCGTCTCGAAATCAAATCCTGATTTCGGTAACGTCTGCCCCGAAAGCGACAGAATACTGATGGCTGTGATACTCATTGTCGAAGACGAGGTATTTATTCGGCAAAGCGCCGAGTGGACCATGGAGGATCTGGGGCACAAGACCCTGACCGCTGGGGATCTGGACGAGGCTATCGTTCATCTGTCGTCGCCGACCCCGATCGAGGCGCTGTTCGTGGACATGCGCCTGGGCCACCAGGCCTTTGGCGGCTACGAGGTCGCCAACCGGGCCGTCGCCCTGCGACCCGACCTGCGGGTGCTGTACACCTCTGGAACGCCGCTCACCGCGGAGATGTCGGGCCAGTTCGTGCAGGGCGGCCAGTTCCTCCAGAAGCCCTACTCCCCAGAGCAGCTGGGGATCGCCATGGAACAACTTCTCGCCTGACGCATTATGTCTTCACGGCCAAATCCGGCAGTGCTCCCGCCCACAGTTAGGACAGCCGATTTCCATTTCCGACGCCGAGACGGACCTGGCGCTCCCGACGGCCAAGGGTGTTGGTGACGGGCGCGTCCAGTCCGAGGAATCGATCGTCAAGATCGGCGCCCTGCAGAGCGCGATCTTCAACAGCGCCAACTTCTCCAGCATCGCGACCGACGCCAAGGGCGTGATCCAGATCTTCAACGTCGGGGCCGAGCGGATGCTGGGCTACACGGCGGCGGAAGTGATGAACACCATCACGCCAGCCGACATCTCCGACCCGCAGGAACTCGTCGCGCGGGCCGAGGCGCTGAGCGCCGAGCTTGCAACGCCGATCACGCCCGGGTTCGAGGCGCTGGTCTTCAAGGCCTCGCGCGGGATCGAGGACATCTATGAGCTGACCTACATCCGCAAGGACGGGACCCGGTTTCCGGCGGTGGTGTCGGTGACCGCGCTGCGCGACGCCCAGGGCGCGATCATCGGCTACCTGCTGATCGGCACCGACAACACGGCGCGCAAGCTGGTCGAGGAAGAGCAGAAGGCCTCCGACCAGCGGCTGTGCGACCAGCAATTCTACACCCGCTCGCTGATTGAATCGAACATCGACGCCCTGATGACCACCGACCCGTCAGGCATCATCACCGACGTGAACAAGCAGATGGAGGCCCTGACCGGCAGCACACGCGACGAGCTGATCGGCGCGCCGTTCAAGGACTGCTTCACCGACCCCGCCCGCGCCGAAGCCGGCATCCGGCGGGTGCTGGCCGAGAAGTCGGTGACCGACTACGAGCTGACCGCCCGGGCGCGCGACGGCACCCAGACCGTGGTCTCCTACAACGCCACCACCTTCTACGACCGCAGCCGTACGCTGAAGGGCGTGTTCGCCTCGGCGCGCGACGTCACCGAGCGCAAGCGCGTCGAGGTGGAGCTGCAGCAGGCCAAGGCGGCGGCGGAAAGCGCCAGCAGCACCAAGTCCGACTTCCTGGCCAGCATGAGCCACGAAATCCGCACGCCGATGAACGCCATCATGGGGATCGCCGACCTGCTGGCGAAGACCGCGCTGACCCCCGAGCAGGACAAGTTCGTGCAGATCTTCCGCCGTTCCGGCGCCAACCTGCGGAACCTGATCAACGATATCCTCGACCTCTCCAAGGTGGAGTCCTCGCAGCTCGACCTGGAGCGGACCGACTTCTCCCTGGCCGACCACCTGGAGAAGGTTACGGAGATGGTCGCCCCCCGCGCCCAGGAAAAGGGGCTGACCCTGGTCTGCGAGATCGCGCCCGGGGTGAGCAACGAACTGGTTGGCGACCCCACCCGCCTGCGCCAGGTGCTGCTCAACCTGCTGGGTAACGCCATCAAGTTCACGCAATCCGGCAGCGTCTCGCTGAGGGTCGAGTCAGACGCCAACGGCGCGGCGCCCACTGCCCTGCGCTTCACCGTGACCGACACCGGGATCGGCATCGCTGAGGAAAAGCTGGAGCACGTCTTCGAGCGTTTCACCCAGGCCGATTCCTCGACCACCCGGCGGTTCGGGGGCTCCGGACTGGGGCTGACGATATCGCGGCGCCTCGTGGAGCTGATGGGCGGACGCATCTGGGTGGAGAGCGAGGTCGACAAGGGCAGCCTGTTCGCCTTCGCCGTCCCCTTCGAGATCTCGGTCGGGCCACCGCGCCCGGAGGCGGCCCCGGTCGGGGCCGGGCCGGAGGCGGCGCTTCCGGCGCTGCACATCCTCATGGCCGAGGACTCGCCGGATAACTGCACCATCGCGCTGGCCTACCTCGAGGACACCCCCTACGTCGTCGATGTGGCCGAGACCGGCGTGCTGGCGTGCGAGATGTTCAAGGCCGGCCGCTACGACCTGGTGCTGATGGATCGCCAGATGCCGGCCATGGACGGCCTCACCGCGACCCGGACCATCCGGGCCTGGGAAAAGCTTCACGACCGGCCGCCCACGCCGATCATCGCCCTGACCGCGTCGGCGCTGAAAGGGGACCGGGAAGCCTGTATCGCGGCCGGCTGCACCGCCTACCTCACCAAGCCCATCAAGCAGGAAGTCCTGCTGCGGGCGATCCGGGACCACTCCGCCGTCAGGCCGGCGGCCGCGCCGCAGGCCGCGCCGAGTGTGGACCTGTCGCGGGCGGCCCAGCGGCTCGCGGAGCGTACCCCGGCCTATCTGGAGAATTGCCGGCTCAATGTGATCGCCGTGCTGGCCGCGCTCGACCGCGGAGACTTCGAGGCCGTAACGATCGTCGGGCACAACCTGCGCGGCTCCGGCGGCGGCTTCGGGTTCCAGATGATCACCGACATCGGCGCCGGGCTGGAGCACGCCGCGGACCTGGCGGACGGGGCCGTGTCGCGCCGGTGGGTCGACGAACTGTCGAGCTATCTCGATCATCTGAGGGCCGGGGGACGGCCGCAATGAGGTGACGCCAGCCATCGGCGCCTGTCTGGGACCCCAAGGTGACGCCCCCGTCATCTTTATTGACTGATCAATGTTTAGATGGGAGGTTCGCGGCCAGGAACGCAGACCGGGCCGTTAGCGTCCGGCGCATTGAGGGATCCCGCCATGGCCGCCGACGGCAACATCACCAAGGACATCATCTACGAGGCCGTCGCGCCCGACGACTTCGAGGCCATGCTTGACCTCGACCGCTACGGCAATCGCTCGACGGCGTTCGACAAGATCATCTCGGCCACGCACGACCATTTCTGGGATCCGCTCGACAAGAAGTACATCGACTTCGACGCGCCCTTCGACATGGAAAACACCATGATCCTGCCGGAGAGCATGGTGGGGGCTCTGCGGCTCGACTACGTCAACGAGATCCTGAAGGACCAGAAGACCCGGGTGCGGTTCGCCAACGCCCAGGCCCTGCGCACCTTCTCCTCGATCCTGCACGGCGAGCAGGGCGCTCTGAACCTTTCGGCCAGCCTGTGCCACGTGCTGCTGGACCAGGGCGCGCAGGAATACGCCGCCAACCAGACCCGCGAAGAGGCGCGCCACGTCACCGCCTTCGCCAAATACATCAAGGCCCGCTGGGGCCGGCCGGTGGAATGCGGGCCCATCCTGAAGGACCTGCTGGTCGACATCATCGGCAGCCCCGAGGTCTACAAGAAGATCATCGGCATGCAGATGCTGGTGGAGGGTCTGGCCATGGGCGCCTTCGCCACCGTCTTCAACCAGACCAACGACCCGCTGGCGAAGAAGCTGATGCAGCTGGTGATGACCGACGAGGCCTTCCACCACAAGTTCGGGAAGATCTGGGCCGACCGGACCATCCCGCACCTGTCTGCGAGCGAGCACGAGATCATCGAGATGTGGGCGGCCCACTGCTTCCAGACGCTGCTCTTCAACCTGGTGGCCCCGACCCAGAACGTCGGCCTCTATGAGGAATTCGGTCTCGACCCGAACCGGGTGATCGAGGAGATGGCCAAGCTGGTCAACGACGAGAGCCGCCGCGAGGAGATGAAGGAACAGACCAACATCTTCCGCGTGCTGGTGAAGACCCTGGTCAACGCCGGGATCATCACCGACCGCACCAAGGCCTTCTACGCCATGTACGTCGACATCGACGAGTTGAAGGCCGAGGGCGACAAGATGGTCGGCGACGACATCGCCGAGGAGGGGATCCGCTACCTTCAGGAGATCAACTTCGCCGACAAGGCGCGCCAGATCCTGATCGCCGCGGAGTAGGCGCAACTGACTGAGGCCTGCAGTTCCCCGCGCGTGCGTCATTATGTAGCGCGCCGGGCGGCTGCGGGCGCCTTCATTTTGTCGCCGTCACCCCATATTGCACCGCAGCATGATCCAGCGCCTCGTCCTCGCCGTGTTCGCGGCCGTCCTGCTGATGGCCTCGCCCGCTCTGGCGATGCCGCAGACGCTCGCCCACCTCGAGCTGACCCAGATGATGGGCCGTTGGTACGAGATCGCGCGTCTGCCCAACTCGATCCAGAAGGGCTGCCAGGCCGGCGCCTCGGACTGGACGCGTTCGGCGGACGGCTTCTCGGTGGTGCAGAGTTGCCACAAGGGCGCGCCGGACGGGCCGATCTCGCGGTGGACGGCCAAGGCGCGGGTCGCCGACCCGGCCACCAACGCCAAGTTCAAGATGACCTTCGTCGGCGGGCTGGTGAGCCAGGAGTACTGGGTGCTGGACCGCCGCGACGCCGAGGGCTGGCTGATCCTGTCGACCCATGACGGCAAGTACCTTTGGCTCATGTCGCAGCGCCCGACGCTGGCCGCCGGCGTGCGCAGCCAGGTGGTGACCCGCATCAAGCAGCTGGGCTTCGACCCGGGGCGCCTGGAGTGGCCGGCGCCCGCGCGCAGCTGATTCCCGGCTTGCGCCAGGAACGTAGCCGGAACAGATTGTCCGGCATGGACGTCCAGGTTTCCATCGTCAGTGTCTCGCGCCCCGAGACCACCGCCAGCGTGACCCGTGGGGCCGCGCGGCTGCTGGCGGCGCTGGGCTATGCGCCGCTGACCGAGGTGACCCTGCCGAACGGCCGGCGCGCCGACCTGATGGCCCTGGGGCGCAAGGGCGAGATCTTCATCGTGGAGGTGAAATCGAGCCTCGAGGATTTCCGCTGCGACCAGAAATGGCACGAGTACCAGCCGTACTGCGACGCCTTCGCCTTCGCCGTGGCGCCGGAGTTCCCGCGCGAGATCCTGCCGGACGAGCCGGGGCTGATCGTCGCCGACGGCTTCGGCGGCGCGGTGCTGCGCGAGGCCGTGGCGGTTCCGCTGGCCGGCGCCCGGCGAAAGGCGCTGACGCTCGCCTTCGGCCGGCTCGCGGCGCTGCGTGCGGCTGGGGTGCAGGCGGTGGCGCTGGAGTAGGGGTATCTCCTCTCCCCCCGCGAAGTGGAGAGGGACAGGGTAGGGAGAGGGCGGCGCGCGACAAGCCGCCTATTCCGATGCCCAGCCAGCACTCACAGGGGCGGTTCCCTGACTGATGATTGCCGCGAAGGACGCGCCCAGCCGCCCTCTCCCAGCCTCTCCCGCTCCGCTTCGCGGGGGGAGAGGCGTTATCCCCGCGCCCCGATCAGCGCCTTCAGTTTCGCCACGCACCGGCGGGAGACCGGCAGCTCGACGCCGGTGGACAGGACCACCGAGCTCCTGCCGGCGTTTGACCGCAGGCGGACGATGCGGTCGAGGCGGACCAGGCTGGAGCGGTGGATGCGCTGGAAGACGGCCGGGTCGAGTCGGGACTCCATTCCGCCCAAAGCCTGACGGATCAGGTAGCTGCGGCCGCCGGAATGGATGCGGACGTAGTCGCGCTCGGCGGCGATCCAGTCGATGGCGGGGACCGGCAGGCTGAGGCGGTCGTTGCGGTCCTGAACCCAGACCTCGCGATCGAAGCACGGCTGGGCCTCGCCCGGGCCGCGGCGGATGTTGCCGATGATCTCCTCCAGCTCGCGCACCCGTTCGGAGGCGGCCCGCGTGCTCATGGCGTCGCGGGCCCTCGCGATGGCGGCGTGCAGCCGCTCGGGCTCGACGGGCTTCAGGAGGTAGTCGAAGGCCGCGCGCCGGAACGCCTCGATGGCATAGTGATCGAAGGCGGTCACGAAGATGACAATCGGCGCGGTCCCCGCCGGCAGGGCGTCCATCAGCTCGAAGCCGTTCAGTCCGGGCATCTTGATGTCGAGCAGCATGACATCGGGCCGCAGCGCGCCGACCATCCGCCGGGCGGCCTCGCCGTCGGGAGCGGCGCCGGCCACCTCGACGTCGGGGATCGCCTTCAGCAGGATGTCGAGCCGGCGCCGCGCCAGCGGCTCGTCGTCGACGATCAGGACGCGCAACAACGGCTCACGCCCGCTCGAGCGGCAGTTCGATGGCCGCCGTGAAGCCGCGCCCGGCGCCGGGCCCGCAGGTGAGCCTGCCGGCCGGGCCATAGAGCACGTCCAGACGCCGGCGCACGTTTTCGAGGCCCACGCCCAGACGCACTGGCTCGGCGAGGAGGTCATGGGCCCCGTCGTCGCTGACGGTGATCCGCAGCTGGCCATCGCGGGCCTCGGCGGCGATGGTCACCCGCACCGGCCCGGTCGAGCGGGCGACGCCATACTTCACCGCGTTCTCGACCAGCGGCTGCAGGATCAGGCTGGGCGCCAGGGCGTTGGCCAAATCCGGCGGAATGTCCGCCTCGAAGCGCATACGCTCGCCGAAGCGGATTTCCTCGATGGAGAGGTACTGGCGCTGGGCCTCGATCTCGTCGGCGAGCGCGATCTTGTCGCTGGGGTCCTTTTCCAGGGAGACGCGCAGGAACTTCGACAGCGACAGCACCACCTTCTCGGCCTTCTCGTTTTCCTTCTGCAGGATCAGCGAGGAGAGCGCGTTCAGGGTGTTGAACAGGAAGTGCGGATTGATCTGGTAGCGCAGCATCTGGTTCTGGCTTTCGGCCGCCAGCGCCTGGGTCTGGACCAGCCGCAGGGTCTTCTCCCGCACCTCCTCGTCATAGCCCATGGCGAAGACGATCGCGCACCAGGCGATAAAGCTCCAGATCAGCACCGTCGCGTTGAGCCCCATCTCGAAGAGCAGCTGCAGAAGACTTTTGTCCCACGGCATGCGCGGGAAGATGACGTAGAAAACCACATGGTTGATCAGCGTGTAGGCCGTGACGCCGGCGAGCGTCAGACCTACCGCCAGCAGCACCCTGTGCGTGCGGGGCCAGTCCCGCGTCGCCAACAGGGCGCGTTTGATCAGGACGCACAGGCCGACCGCGCACAGGCAAATGAACGCGCGGCGAACGGCCATTTCGCCCTTGTGCGGGTACACCATCTCCGGATTCATCATCCGGGCGGTGACCAGCAGATAACTGATGAGCCAAAGCAGCAGGTTGGCCGCGAGATAGCGGTCAGGGCGCAGCCAGCGGGGAAGGCCGAGGGGTCGCGCCGCGACGGGCTGATCGGCCATGTCCAATTGAGGGCGCCCCCATCCAGTACCGCGTTCGATTATAGACGCCTTCCTGCAAGTCATGGGCAAACTCGACGTCATTCGTCGCGCGGACGCGACCGTTGGCAGCATTGACTGCTGTTCGCCTCCGGCAATCGAACGTCGGTCGATTACACCGTGATCATCTGCGTTTACCGCCGGATGCTTCCTGTCGGGCGGAGGGGATAGCGGAAACGACGATCCCGACCCTCTATGTCCCAGGAAACAAGCGGGGCGGCGCCATGAAGCTGTGCGGACAGATTTCAGTCGAACTCAATGTCGGCGACTATGTCGAGGCGGCCGACCACCAAAAGCGTCTTGAGGAAATCCTGCGCCAGGTGCGCGCCGCCTATCCCGACGCCACACTTTCGATGCGCGAACGCCGCGAACGCAAGACCCTGGACCTGACCCGCGCCGCGCCGCTGGCGGCCGGCGGCTTCGAACGGGCGCGCTGACCTTGCGCCCGCGCAATACCGTCCTGGCGTCGCTACACCTGTTCAAGACGCTCGACCCGCGCGTCAGCGTCAACGAGGTGATGGCCTTTCTCTATGTCTGCGAGAACGAGGGCCTGACGGTCCAGGATCTGGCCGGCGTGGCGCGGCTGACCCAGTCCACCGCCTCACGCAGCCTGCGCTCGCTGGGACCGGCGGACTCTGAATGGTCGCTGCAGCCGGCGCTGGGCCTGGTGCGCGCCTATCTGCACCCCAACGACGGACGCAGCCACGTTATCCAGCTTACCGAGCGCGGCCTGGATCTGCGCGAGCGCATCGACGCCCTGATCCGCCAGGGCGAACCCATCGTCAGCGAACGGGCGGCGGAGGCGGCCTGAGACTGGTCCCCCCGCGCGTGCCGCGTCGGGGGAATGAAGCCTCAGCGCGGCGCTCTTTTCGCGAGGATTCGTTGCAGGGTGCGGCGGTGCATGTTGAGCCGCCGCGCGGTCTCCGAGACATTGTGGCTGCAGAGCTCGTAGACGCGCTGGATGTGCTCCCAGCGGACCCGGTCGGCGCTCATCGGATTTTCCGGCGGGGCGGCGCTGTCGCCGTCGCGAGCCAGCAGGGCGCGGGCCACGTCGTCCGCGTCGGCGGGCTTCGACAGGTAGTCCACCGCGCCGGCCTTCACGGCCTGCACCGCCGTGGCGATGTTGCCGTAGCCGGTGAGCATGATGATTCTGGCGTCAGGCCGCGCGTCGCGCACCGCCTCGACCACCTTCAGCCCCGTGCCATCCTCAAGGCGCATGTCGAGCACCGCGAAGGCTGGCGCGTGGGCCTTCACCGCCGCCAGGGCCTCCGAGACGCTGCCCACCATCGTGGGCTCGAAGCCGCGTTGCTCCAGCGCCCGGCCGAGTCGCGTTCGCAAGGGGGCGTCGTCATCCAGGACGAGCAGCGATTTATCGCCAAGGGCTGCGATGTCGGCGGATAGATCGGTCATGCAACGACCCCAAACTGGGCTCCCTGAACAAGGAGGCTTGCGGCATCCTGTCGCAGGTTTGAGCGTAAGCGCAAGTCTGCAACCTTAAGTTTCACCCGCCTCAATTCTAACGCGAGGCCAGCGCGCCGATACAACGGCGCCATGGGGTCGGCCATTCTGAAAGCTCACCAAGGCCCCGCTTCGTTCCAGCAGGGTCTTCGAAATAAAGAAGCCCAGTCCCATGCCAATGTGGCCGGTGCGCGACCCTTCGGCCCCCGGACGGGAGGTGACGTAGGGCTCGCCGAGCTTGGCGAGGATCTCCGGGGCGAAGCCTGGGCCGTCGTCGCGCACCTCGATCGACACCCAGTCGGCGTCGAAACGCGCGGAGACCAGAACCTCCGATTTCGCGAAATCGACGGCGTTCTCGACGAACGAGGTGAAGGCGTGGGTGATCTCGGGCATGCGGCGGATGTCGGGGCTCTTCACGCCTGGGGAGCCGGTGACGATGGCCTCGACGCGGACATCCTTGCTGGTCCCGGCGTGGGGTTCGATCACCTCCTGCATCAGCTGGCGCAGCGACAGGCGCTCATGCATCACGTCGGAGGCCGCGTCGGGCGCGTCGGTGAGCCGACGCAGGATCTCGCGGCAGCGGGCTGTCTGGGTAATCAGCAATTCGGCGTCGGTCTTGACCGAGGGCGTCGGCGCCTCGCGGGCCATCTCCTTGGCGACGATGGCGATGGTGGCGAGCGGGGTTCCGAGCTCGTGGGCGGCGGCGGCGGCCAGGGCGCCCAGGGCCGAGAGCCGCTGCTCGCGCGCCAGCACCGCCTGGGTGACGTCGAGCGCCAAAGCCATGCGCGCCGACTCCACCGCGGCCTGGCGCACATAGCCCGCGGTAAGGGCCAGCCCGGCGATATTGGCGATGGCTGCGCCGATCCGGTAGCTCAGCGGCGTCACCGCGACCATTCCGGCCGCCGCGGGCAGCGGCAGGGCGAAGAACGCCAGGGCAAGCGAGATCGCGCCGGCGAGCGCGCCGAGGGCCAGCACCGGGCGCAGCGGCAGGGTGGCGGCCGCCAGGGTGACCGGCGCGATCAGCATCAGCATGAAGGGATTGCCGGCGCCGCCGGTCAGGTACACCAGCGCGCTGATCTGCAGAATGTCGGCCGCCAGCTGGGCCGCGGCCTCGCGGTCGCCGAACATCCGCTGGCCGGGACTGGCGACGCCGGTCAACAGATTGAGCCAGGCGCCCGCGGCCACCACGGCGAAACAGAGCGCGTAGGGGGCGTTGAAACCCAGCCCCACACCGACCACCAGCAGCAGGGCCGCTTCGCCGGCCACCACCATCCAGCGCAGGGTCACCAGGGTGCGGACACGCAGGCGCCCGCGGCGCGCCGCGCCTTCGGTCCAGTCGGCCTCATCTTGCGCCGTCGCGGCCGCGGTCCTATCGAGGCCCGGCGGGGGCTTCAGATCGTCTGTGGTCCCAGTATTGGCCATCGCCCGGTCAGGATCGCCCGCCGGGCGCCCGCTGGCGAGCCCAAAGCGGTCGCGTAGCAAGGATAGCGTCATGAGCCGGACCATGCTGGTCGTCCTCGCGGTCCTGGCGCTGGCGTTCGCCGCCATCACGGGCCTTGCGGTGCGCCGGGGAATCCTCGGCCCGCACTCTGAAAGCGCCGCTATCGGCGGACCGTTCCAGCTGGTCGACCAGACCGGCAAGGCGGTCGATGAAAAGGTGCTGAAGGGCAAGTGGAGCGCGGTGTTCTTCGGCTTCACCTACTGCCCCGAGGCCTGCCCGACCACGCTGTTCGCCCTGGGCGAGGCCGAGAAGCTGCTCAAGGCCAGGGATTTCCAGACCGTGTTCATCTCGGTGGACCCGGAGCGCGACACGCCAGCGAAACTCGCCGCCTATCTCTCCAACAGCGCCTATCCCCGCGCGTCGGTGGGCCTGACCGGCACGCCCGAGCAGGTGGCGGCCGCCGCGCGGGTCTATCACGCCTACTACCAGAAGGCGCCCGAGGGGGCCGGCTACACGGTCAACCACTCGACGATCACCTATCTGATGAGTCCGCGCGGCAGGTTCGTCTGCGTGATCCCCTACGGCGCCTCGCCGCAGAGCCTGGCCAGGATGATCGGCGCCGCGATCAAGCAGGGTCCCGGGGCGGAAGGCTGTGGCTCGCCCCCGCCGCCGGTAGTGGGCTAGCCAGACCCGGAACGGGCCGACGACGCTGCCGCAGTGCACATAGCTATGGACCCGATTAACGGTTCGGGTGTTATGCTGCGGCGCACAACACCATTTCCAGCCGAAGTGGCCGCCGGTTCGGCGTCCGGAAATGGTGTCAGACAAGGCTTTGAGCGTTCGAGTCCGAGCGCTCTGGAGGGTTGGCCCATGCTCTATACGCTCTACGAAGCCGGCTATTACGCCTCCACGCCGCTGAGGCAGGCGGCGCTGGCGATGCGGGATTTCTGGTCCTCGCCGCTCAATCCCGCGAAGGAAAGCGAGCTCGGGCGGCGGATCTTCGCCAACACCGACCTGTTCGCGAACCTCACCCGGCGCTACGGCAAGCCGAAGTGGCGGATCGACAGCGTCGAGATCGACGGCCATCCCGTCCGGGTGAGGGCCACCGAGGTGTGGTCCAGCCCCTGGTGCAAGCTCACCCATTTCGCCCGCGACATGAGCGACATGCGCAAGGCCGGCCGCCGGACGCTTGAGCCGGCCGTCCTGATCGCCGCGCCCCTGTCGGGGCATTATGCGACGCTGTTGCGCGGGACCGTCGAAGGCTTCCTGCAGGACCACGAGGTCTACATCACCGAATGGTCCAACGCCCGCGACGTACCGGTGCTGGAAGGCCGCTTCGATTTTCACGACTACATCGACCACATCCGCCAGATGCTGCAGGTGCTGGGCCCGCGCCCGCACGTGGTGGCGGTCTGCCAGCCCGGGCCGCCCGTGCTGGCCGCGGCGGCCCTGATGGCCGAGGACGCTGACGAGAGCCGCCCGGCCTCGATGACCTTCATGGGCTCGCCGATCGACGCGCGGCTGTCGCCGACGGTGACCAACAAGCTCGCCGAGGATCGGCCCTTCGCCTGGTTCAAGTCGAACATGATCGACACCGTGCCGGGGCCCTACCCGGGCATGGGCCGGCGCGTTTATCCGGGGTTCGTGCAGCTCGCCAGCTTCATGTCGATGAACCTCGAGAAGCACCAGGACGCCCACCAGCGCTATCTGAAGCACCTGATGGACGGCGACGGCGACGGGGCTGACAAGCACCTGGAATTCTACGACGAGTACCTGTCGGTGCTCGACCTGACCGAGGAATTCTACCTCCAGACCGTCGACATCGTGTTCCAGCGCTACCTGCTGCCCAAGGGTGAGCTGGTGCATCGCGGCCGCCCGGTCCGCTGCGACCTGATCACCGACATCGGCCTGCTGACCGTCGAGGGCGAGAACGACGACATCTCCGGCATCGGCCAGACGCAGGCGGCGCATGATCTCTGCTCGGGCATCCCGGCGGATCTCAAGCAGGACTATGTCCAGCCGAAGGTCGGCCACTACGGCGTCTTCAACGGCAAGCGATTCCGCGAGGAGATCTATCCCCGGGTCCGCGAGTTCATCTGGCGGCGTGAACTGTCGCTGTCGGGGGTCGCCATCGAAGTGGCCCTACCGAAGAAGACCGAAGCCGCCTAGACAGGGGGACGTGAGTCCCTTCGGCCGAGCCCTGGAATCCCTGCTGGCGCGCCCTCCGGGCGGCGAACCGGCCTCCACGTCGCCGCGACGCGCGCTGGTCGACGGCGACCGGCTGGACATCGCCGGAACCGCCGTCACGCTCAAGGTGAACCGCCGCGCCCGCCGGGTTTCCCTGCGCCTGGACCGCACGCGCCGCGAGATCGTCGCCACCGCGCCCTCGCCGCGACGCCTTCCCGAAGCCGCGGCTTTCGCCCGCGAGCGCGCGGTCTGGATCGCCGAGCGGATCGCCGAACTGCCCGACGCCTCGCCGATCCACCCCGGGATGCTGCTGTCGGTGTTCGGCGAGCCGGTGGCGCTGGAGCAGGGGACCGGCCGCGCCAAGTGGCTGGCCGCCACCGACGACCGACCGGCCCGCATCACCGCCATGGGCGAGGGCGAGGGCTATGCGCGCGCCGTGATCCTGATGCTGAAGAAGCGGGCGATGGGCGTGCTCTCCGAACGCACCGAGGTCTACGCCGCCATGCTGGGCGCGCCGATGCCGAAGGTGACGATCATGGACGCCCGGGGCCGCTGGGGATCCTGTCGCGGAGGCTCACGCGGCGGGCCGGGCTCGATCCGCTATTCCTGGCGCCTGGCCCTGGCTCCCTTCGAGGTCGCCGACTATGTGGCCGCGCATGAGTGCGCCCACCTGAGGGAACTCAACCACGGCCCGCAGTTCTGGGCCCACGTCACGGCGCTGGTGGGCGACATGCGCCCGCACCGGGCCTGGCTCCGCGCCGAGGGCGCGCGACTGCACGCCTTCGGGCGGTAACAGCCATGCCTCTCGCCCCGCGCTGCGCGTCGGGGAGAAGAAAAGGTCAGTGTGGCGCTTCGTCTTCCTGCGGGGCGGGCTGTTCAGCGCGGTCGCCGTGGAGCAGGTCCTGGACGCCGTCGATGATCGCGCCGATGCCATCCGGGCCTTCGGGCGGCGCTGGGGCGAAATCGCCGCCCGGGATCGGCTGGACCTTGAGACGCGGCAGGGCGGCGGCCATGTAGGCTCGCCAGATCCCGGCGGGCGCGCCGCCGCCGGTGACCTTCTTCATAGGGGTGTTGTCGTCCTTGCCCACCCAGACGGCGGTGACGAAACCGCCAGTGTAGCCGATAAACCAGGCGTCCCTGTAGTCCGAGGTGGTGCCAGTCTTGCCGGCGATGTCGAAGCCGGGGATCGCGGCCCGCGTGCCGGTGCCCGAGTGGATCACCTGCCGCATCATGCGCACCATATAGGACAGCGCCGGCTGGCCGATGACCGCGCGGCGCTGGCCCTGATCGACGCCGTGATCATAGAGCACGCGGCCGGACGCGGTGCGGATGCGCTCGATGCCATAGCCCTTGGCCCAGACCCCGCCGTTGGAGAACGGCGCATAGGCCTGCGCCATCTCCAGCGGGCTCACCTCGACCGCGCCGAGCGCCATCGAGGGGTCGAGCTGGATCGGCGAGGTGATGCCGAGGCGGCGCGCCGTGGCGGCCACGTTGGAGGTGCCGACCTCGTTGGCGAGCCGGGCGGCGACGGTGTTGATGGATTCCTTCAGCCCGACTTCCAGGGTGATCGGCCCGAGGTAGCGGCCGGTGTAGTTGCGCGGCGTCCAGCTTCCGATGGTGATCGGCTCGTCGACCACCGGCGTATCGGGCGTGCGGCCGGCCTCCATGGCGGTGAGATAGACGAAGGGCTTGAACGACGAGCCGGCCTGGCGACGGGCCTGGGTCGCGCGGTCGAACTGGCTCTGCAGATAGTCGATGCCGCCGACATAGGCGCGGATGCGGCCCTCGCCGTCGAGCGAGACCAGCGCGCCCTGCTGGACGCCCAGGTTCTTCGCGGCGGCGACGCCCGCCTGCACCGCCTGCTCGGCGGAGGCCTGCAGCGGCAGGTCGAGCGTGGTCTCCACGACCAGGTCCTCGGTGGGTTCGCCCACGAGCTGGCGCACCTGGTCGTCCGTCCAGTCGGTGAAGTACTGCGCCCGCTGGTTGGCCAGCACCGGGTTCACCCGGACCTTGGTGCGGAACGCCTCATCGCGCTGGGCGGGCGAGATGTAGTGGAGCCGCACCATCTCATCGAGGACGATGGTGGCCCGGCGGGCCGCGCGGTCGGTGGCGGCCACCGGCGAATAGCGCGACGGGCCCTTCATCATCCCCGCCAGCAACGCGCTCTCGCCGAGACTGAGCTGTTCGGCGGGCTTGCCGAAGTAGCGCTGCGAGGCGGCTTCGATGCCATAGGCCCCGGCCCCGAAGTAGACCCGGTTGAGATAGAGCTCCAGAACCTGCTTCTTGGAGAACTTCGCCTCCAGCCACATAGCCAGGATCAGCTCCTGGGCCTTGCGCCGATAGGTCTGGTTAGGGGTCAGGAAAAGGTTTCGGGCCAGCTGCTGGGTGATCGTGGAGCCACCGCGCAGGTTCCCGCCCGTGTGGGTCATATTGTAGATCTGGCTGCGCGCGATGCCCCAGGGGTTGAACCCGAAGTGCCAATAGAACCAGCGGTCCTCGATGGCGATGAACGCCTTGGGTACGTAGGGCGGCAGCTTGTTGAGATCGACGGGCGGCGCGTACTGGCTGCCGCGCACGGCGACCAGCGCCCCGGAGCGGTCGAGATAGGAGACCGACGGCTGGCGCTTCACTTCATACAGTTTCGACGTGTCAGGCAGATCCGTGGCGAACACCGCGAAGAAGGCGACCGTGAAGATCAGCCCCCAAACGCCCAGCACCAGGGTCCAGTAGATCAGCGCCTGCAGGGGAGACCGGCGAGGCCGGGCCTCGCCCTGGCCGTCGCCGGGCGCTTGCGCTTTGGCCATATTGCTTGTCGTCCTGGCTTTCGGTGGCCGCCCCGACCGGGCCCTGCCTTATCACCGTAACCAGACCGCAAACAATATTGACGAGATATGAACGTGGGCCGGCGCGGCGCGCGCAACGGCAGGCTCTGGCGAGGCGCATGGGGACGCCGTGGCCGCGGCGCCACCCACAAAAACGCATAGCCGCGTTGCGAAAAATTCATTTGCCCGTGATCTTAACACTGTTATCTTAGCGATGCTCAGTTCGCGGCGCGTCGTTGGTGGGGATACCGGCGGCGATCCAACGCAGCGAACAGGGCCGGCGCCTTGAGCAGGGGCGTCGCTCCTCCCCGAACGCTGGAAGGCACTATTCATATGAAACTCCTGACCCTCGCGGCCGCCTGCGCCGCCCTCGTCACCCTGTCGGCCGCTCCGGCCTTCGCCGGCGACCCCGTAATCGCCAAGCTGCAGACCCCCGTCGCCGAAAAGACCAAGTTCATTGCCGGCGGCGCCATGTTCGTCTGTGAAGGCGACGCCTGCACCGCCCAGGCCACCACCTCGGCCACGCTCGGCAGCGCCGCCTGCAAGATCATCGCCGGCAAAGTCGGTCCCGTGGCGTCCTTCGCCGGCGGCCCGAAGTCCTTTGACGACGCGCGTCTCGGCGACTGCAACAGCGTCGCGGTCGCCCGCGCCGCCGGCCCGGAACTTGCCAAGCGCTAGGATCCAACCAACTCCCAGCAGCTCTGTTGTCGAGCTCTGACACTGAAGGCCGCCGGGCAACCGGCGGCCTATTTTTTATGCCTCGTCCCTCGCGCTTCGCGTCGGGGGAGAGAAGAGGTCGTCCCCAACTCCGTGACTAATCGTCCGTCACTTGGGGGTCCCGCCGTGTTGCGGCGCCAGATATCGCGTGCTATCAGGCGCGCGGCTTTGGACCAGAGGTTCTGCGACCTTTCGGGACGATGTGCTTTTTCCAAGCGCTTTCAAGCCTTTAAGGCTGCAGCGGATTACCCCGCCGCGGCTTTCGTATACGCACCGGGCGGACCTATAAGTGGCGGATGACTCTAAGCTATCGAATGTGGGCTCCAGGTACGCGAAAGCCCTGTTCGATCTCGCGAGCGAAAACAGACAGATCGCGGCTGTCGAGGCCGACCTGAAGTCGCTGAAAACGGCGCTGGCCGAATCGAAGGACCTGCGCGTCCTGGTCGGCTCGCCGGCGTTCGGGGCAGCCGACAAGGCCAAGGGCCTCGCCGCCATCGCCGCCAGGGCGAAGTTCAGCGAGACGACCCGCAAGTTCCTTGGCCTGCTGGCCGCCAACGGCCGGGCCTCGCTGCTGGCCTCGGTGATCACCGGCTTCGAAGACCTGGCCTCCAAGGCCCGCGGCGCGGTGTCCGCCCAGGTGACCACCGCGGTGCCGCTCAGCGCCGCCCAGTCCAAGGGCGTGGCCGCCGCGTTGCGCCAGGCGCTGGGCAAAGACCCCGAAATCACGACCCGCGTCGACCCCGCCATCCTTGGCGGGATCAAGGTGCGGGTCGGCTCCCGACTGTTCGACGCTTCGCTGAAGTCGAAGCTCGATTCCCTCAAGTTCGCCCTCAAGAGAGCGTAAGACCATGGACATCCGCGCCGCCGAAATCTCGGCCATCCTCAAGTCCCAGATCGCCAACTTCGGCGAGGAAGCGGACGTCTCCGACGTCGGCAGCGTCCTCTCCGTCGGCGACGGTATCGCCCGCGTCTTCGGCCTCGACAATGTCCAGGCCGGCGAAATGGTCGAGTTCCCCAAGGCCGGTGTGAAGGGCATGGCCCTCAACCTCGAACGCGACAACGTCGGCGTCGTGATCTTCGGCCAGGACCAGGCGATCTCCGAAGGCGACGAAGTCCGCCGCCTCGGCGAAATCGTCGACGTGCCGGTGGGTCGCGGCCTGCTTGGCCGCGTGGTCAATCCGCTTGGCGAGCCGATCGATGGCAAGGGCCCGCTGGTCAATGTCGCCGAACGCCGCCGCGTGGACGTGAAGGCGCCGGGCATCATTCCCCGCAAGTCGGTGCACGAGCCCGTGCAGACCGGCCTGAAGGCCATCGACACCCTGATCCCGATCGGCCGCGGCCAGCGCGAACTGATCATCGGCGACCGCCAGACCGGCAAGACCGCGGTGGCGATCGACACGATCCTGAACCAGAAAGAGATCAACGCCGGCACGGATGAGAGCGCCAAGCTCTATTGCATCTATGTCGCCATCGGCCAAAAGCGCTCGACCGTCGCCCAGATCGTCAAGACGCTCGAGGAGCGTGGCGCGCTGGACTACACGATCATCGTCTCGGCCACGGCCTCCGAGCCCGCGCCGCTGCAGTTCCTGGCCCCGTTCGCCGGCTGCGCCATGGGCGAGTGGTTCCGCGACAACGGCATGCACGCCGTCATCATCTACGACGACCTTTCCAAGCAGGCCGTCGCCTACCGCCAGATGTCGCTGCTGCTGCGCCGTCCGCCGGGCCGCGAGGCCTATCCGGGCGACGTCTTCTACCTGCACAGCCGGCTACTTGAGCGCGCAGCGAAGCTGAACGAAGACAACGGGTCTGGATCGCTGACCGCCCTGCCGCTGATCGAAACCCAGGCCAACGACGTGTCGGCCTACATCCCGACCAACGTGATCTCGATCACCGACGGCCAGATCTTCCTGGAAACCGACCTGTTCTTCCAGGGCATCCGCCCGGCCGTGAACGTCGGCATCTCGGTCAGCCGCGTGGGCTCCTCGGCCCAGATCAAGGCGATGAAGACCGCGTCCGGCCCCATCAAGGGCGAGCTCGCCCAGTACCGGGAAATGGCCGCCTTCGCGAAATTCGGCTCCGACCTGGACGCCGCCACCCAGCGCATGCTGGCGCGCGGCGAACGCCTTACCGAGCTCCTGAAGCAGCCGCAGTACTCGCCGCTGTCGGTCGAGGAGCAGGTGGCGGTGATCTACGCCGGCACCCGTGGCTACCTCGACAAGACGCCGACCGCCCTGGTCGGCCGCTTCGAGCGCGAACTGCTGGCCCACCTGCACGCCAAGCACCAGGGTCTGCTCGACAAGATCCGCACCACCAAGGATCTCAAGGGCATCGAAGACGACCTGAAGGCGGCGCTCGCCGGCTTCGCCGACAACTTCGCCTAAAGCCGGTCCAGGGAGCAGGTAGCCGGCGATGGCCAGCGTCAAGGAAATGCGCAATCGGATCTCGAGCGTGAAAGCCACGCAGAAGATCACGAAGGCGATGCAGATGGTCGCGGCCGCGAAGCTGCGCCGCGCGCAGAGCGGCGCCCAGAGCGCGCGGCCCTACGCCGCGCGTATGGCCGCGGTGATCGCCAATCTGGCCGCGGGGGTGTCCGGCGACGGGGCGCCCCGGCTGCTGGTGGGCACGGGGGCAGACCAGCGCCACCTGATCGTCATCGCCACCTCCGACCGGGGTCTGGCGGGCGGCTTCAACACCTCCATCGTCCGCGCTGCGCGCGAGCGCATCGCGAAGCTGATCGGCGAGGGCAAGGACGTGCAGATCCTGACCGTCGGCCGCAAGGCCCGCGACCAGGTGCGCCGCTTCTATCCCAGCCGCACGGTGGGCGCGATCGAGGCGGGCGGCAGCCCGTCGCTGGCCGTGGCCGAGAACGTCGCCGCCAAGATTCGCGAGCTGTTCGACGCCGGCGACGTGGACGTGGTCACGCTGTTCTTCAGCCAGTTCAAGTCGGTGGTCACCCAAATCCCCACCGGGCGCCAGCTGATCCCGGCCGAGGTTTCCTCAGGCGCGGCCGCCATCGACCTGAAGGGCGCGGCCTACGAATATGAGCCCGACGAGGAATCCATCCTGGCCGAGCTTCTGCCCCGCAACATCACCACCCAGGTGTTCTCCGCCATGCTGGAGAACCAGGCCGGCTTCTTCGCCGCCCAGATGACGGCGATGGATAACGCCACCCGCAACGCCGGCGACATGATCGCCAGCCTCACCCTGCAGATGAACCGTGCCCGCCAGGCGCAGATCACCAAGGAGTTGATCGAGATCATCTCCGGCGCCGAAGCGATCTAGACGAGAGAGTTGGACACCACCATGGCCACCACCACCGCCGCCAAGAAGCCCGCCGCCAAGAAGCCGGCAGCCCCGAAGGCCCCCGCCAAGACTCCAGCCGCCGCCGTCAAGGGCGTCGCCACCGGCAAGCTGGTGCAGATCATCGGCGCCGTCGTCGACGTCGAATTCGAAGGTCACCTGCCGGCGATCCTCAGCGCGCTGGAAACGACCAACGTCGACCAGCGCACCGGCGAGCCCTTCCGCCTGGTGCTCGAAGTCGCCCAGCACCTGGGTGAGAATACCGTGCGCGCCATCGCCATGGACACCACCGAGGGCCTGACCCGCGGCCAGCCGGTCACCGACACCGGTCGCTCGATCACTGTGCCCGTCGGCCCCGCCTGCCTCGGCCGAATCATGAACGTCATCGGTGACCCGATCGACGAAGCCGGTCCAATCAACTCGCCCTTCTCCGCCTCGATCCACCGTGAGGCCCCGTCCTTCGCCGAGCAGACCACCTCGGCCGAAGTGCTGGTCACGGGCATCAAGGTCATCGACCTGCTTTGCCCCTACACCAAGGGCGGCAAGATCGGCCTGTTTGGCGGCGCCGGCGTCGGCAAGACCGTGACCATGCAGGAGCTGATCAACAACATCGCCAAGGCCTACGGCGGCTACTCGGTGCTGGCCGGCGTCGGCGAGCGGACCCGCGAAGGCAACGATCTCTATTACGAGATGATCGAGTCCCACGTGAACATGGACCCGAAGGAAAACGGCGGCTCCACCGAGGGCTCCAAGTGCGCCCTGGTCTACGGCCAGATGAACGAGCCTCCCGGCGCCCGCGCCCGTGTGGCCCTGACCGGTCTGGCCCAGGCCGAGTACTTCCGCGACGAAGAGGGCAAGGACGTGCTGCTCTTCATCGACAACATCTTCCGATTCACCCAGGCCGGCTCTGAAGTGTCGGCGCTGCTGGGCCGCATCCCCTCGGCGGTGGGCTATCAGCCGACGCTCGCCACCGAGATGGGCAACCTGCAGGAGCGGATTACGTCCACGTCCAAGGGTTCGATCACCTCGGTCCAGGCCATCTACGTGCCTGCCGACGACCTGACCGACCCGGCGCCCGCCGCCTCGTTCGCCCACCTGGACGCGACCACGGTTCTGAGCCGCGACATCGCCTCCCAGGGCATTTTCCCCGCCGTCGACCCGCTCGACTCCACCTCGCGGATCATGGACCCGCTGGTGATCGGCGAGGAGCACTACACGGTCGCCCGTCGGGTCCAAGAGACCCTGCAGACCTACAAGCAGCTCAAGGACATCATCGCCATCCTTGGCATGGATGAGCTGTCGGAAGAGGACAAGCTGATCGTCGCCCGGGCGCGCAAAATCAGCCGCTTCCTGTCGCAGCCCTTCCACGTCGCCGAGCAGTTCACCAACACCCCCGGCGTGCTGGTCTCCCTTGAGGACACCATCCGCTCGTTCAAGGCGGTTGTGGACGGCGAATACGACCACCTTCCGGAGCCGGCCTTCTATAACGTCGGCACCATCGAAGACGCGGTCCGCAAGGCCGAGCAGCTGGCTCTGGAAGCGTAAGGCGTCAGATGGCCGAAAAGCTTCAGTTCTCCCTGGTCTCCCCGGAGCGCCAGCTCTTCTCGGGGCTTGTGGACCAGGTCGATGCCGAGGGCTCCGAGGGCGGCTTCGGCGTCCTGGCCGGTCATGCGCCGTTTATGACTGCCCTGAAAGAAGGGCAGGTCCGCGTCCATAACGATGGCGTGGTCACGGTGTTCGACGTGCGCGGCGGTTTCGCCGACGTCACGCCGGACGGGTTCACGGTGCTGGCCGAGCACGCAATTGAGGCAACCTGAATTATAGTTGTAATTTTGTCTTGTTCGGGTCTTGCCTAGGGGGCTTTGCTCCCGTTTGATGGCGTGCTGAAATCTCAGGGGTTCTACCGATGCGCATTGCTCTCGCCAGTCTGATCCTCGCCGCGGGGGTTGTCACCGCCGCCCAAGCCCAGGGTCAGGCCCAGTCTGCGCCTGTACCCGCGCCGCCGGCCGACCCCATTCATCGCTCTCATGGGCGCCATGGCGCTGATCAGTCTGCGCCTGCACCCGCGCCGCCGGCCGACCCCGTTCATCGCTCTCATGGGCGCCATGACGCTGATCAGTCTGTGCCTGCACCCGCGCCGCCGGCCGACCCCATTCATCGCTCTCATGGGCGCCATGACGCTGATCAGTCTGCGCCTGCACCCGCGCCGCTGGCCGCCGCCGCGCCCGCGCCAGAGGCCCCTCCCGCTCCGGCCACGGTCGCGCCGGCCGCTCCGGCGGCCCCGGCTCCCGCCGCGGCTCCGGCGCCCGAGGCGACGCCCGCGCCTGTGCCCGAGGTTCCGACCCTGCCCACCACCGGCGACGGCGCGGTGCTGATCTCGGTGATCGACAGGTTCTGCGTGCCGCTGGTCCGCGGCGGCGACTTCGACAGCCTCGGCAAGGCCATGGGGATGAAGAAGAACAAGCGCGACAACACCTGGTCGATGCTGCTCGGGACCGACAAGAACTACACGATCACGATCTATGCCCCGGGCGCCAACAAGGACGTCTGCCGCGGCGACATCCACTACGCGGTCAACGAGACCGATCCGATCGTCAAGGCGCTGAACGTGTGGTCGTTCCTGCACCAGCCCGAGTTCATCCTGCAGGCCAACTACGTGAAGGTCTACGATGACGGCGTGAAGCGCGTGCAGCGTTCGTGGGAGCACCTGGAGGCCAATGCCTCGCAGGCGGTGAACTTCACCACCCTGACCAAGCCGGACGACACCTCGCTGAGCGCCAAATATTCGACGGCCGAATTCTACTACCAGGAACGCAAGTTCTGATGAGCCTTGCGGACGCCGGAGGTCTCTTCGGCGTCTTCATCATCCTCATCGCCTACGCCGGCGCCGCGCTGGGCCGGATCGATCCGCAGCGTGCGCTGTCGCTGTTTGTGAATTTCGCAGGCGCGGTGCTAATCCTGATCTCGCTGCTCACCGCCAGCTTCAATCTCTCGGCCACCGCCATGGAAGGCGCCTGGGCGCTCGTCTCCCTCATCGGCCTCGCGCGGCTGGGATGGGCGAAGCTGCGGAAGTAGGGCTGCCCGCCGCCGCCGTCCTGCAAGACCAGGATGACAGTGGCGCAGGATCAGGCCGCGGCCCTTGCCTCTTCGCCGAGCCAGCGCAGCACGCGCGCGGCGACGTCTTCCCAGCCCGGTTCACCCAGCAGCCAGTGGCTCATGCCGGGCATGGTCTCGAAGCTCCCACCGATGCGTTCGGCTGTGGCGCGCGCGGTGACCGGCGGATGGACCACGTCGCGCTCTCCGGCGATCACCAGGGCCGGCGCGCCGATCGGCCCGTGGCCGACGCTGGTGGTCATGAACGGATCCAGCCACCAGTTGAGGGTCTCACGAATGGCCACGGCGCTTTCAGGGCGCAGGCGCGCCACGGCGGCCTCACGGTCTTCCGCGCTCATGCGGTCGAGGCTGTACATGCGCATCAGGCCGCGGTCTGGCTCCATGGCGCCGCTGGAGAAGACGCCAAGGATCTGCACGCCAAAGGCGGTGGCCGCCTCCTCGAAGCTCCAGGTGGCGACGCCCCAGGGCGGCGAGGGCGCCAGCAGCGCCAGCGCCTGGATGCGGGCCTTGCGCGCCGCCAGCTGCGCCACCAGCCCGCCAAGCGAGTGGCCCAACAGCACCGGCGGCTCGGCCTGTTCGGCGCAAAGCTTCGCAATATCGGCGGCATAGTCGGTCATCGAGACGCCGGCGACAGCCTTGCCCGGCTCGCCCTCACCGTGCCCGCGCAGGTCGGGGGTCAGAACCGTGAAGCCGGCCGCATCGAAGGGCGCGCGAAAGCGCTCGTAGGCCCAGCCGCCGCAAAAGGCGCCGTGCACCATGATGATGGTGGTCATTGTTCTGGGGCCCTCACGGCAGCCACTTTAGCGGCAATCACGAAGCGTCGCGCCCGCTTTCAGACGCTGCGCGTACTTGGCGCGGCGAATGGTGCAAACGCGCGCGCCACCGCCTCATAGGACCCGCGCTTGAACGGCACCACGATGTCCGGCGTCTCGTCGAGATAGCCCCATCGCCAGGCGTCAAACTCCTGCGTCAGGTGTGCGGTCAGGTCGATCTCGGCCTCCTCGCCGTCGAAACGGAAGGCGAACCAGACCTGCTTCTGGCCCTTCCAGCCCTTCATCGCCTTGGTCCCGCCGTGGTCGGCCGGGAAGTCGTAGGCGATCCAGCCGTCGGTGCGGCCGAGCGCCGTGACGCTGTGGGCCCCGGTTTCCTCGGCCAGCTCGCGGCGCGCGGCGCTGGCCAGGTCCTCGCCGGGATCGACGCCGCCCTGCGGGAACTGCCAGTTCCAGGGCTCAGGGGTGTTGACGCGGCGGCCCAGCCACACGCGTCCGTCGGGATGGAAGAGCACCACGCCCACATTTGCCCGATAGAGCGACAGGTCTTCGCTCACGCCGGCCCGATCCTAGTGACGGACGACGAGGGCCGAGGCCGGGGCGAGCTGAAAGCCCCGCTGCTCCAGGCCCTGCGACCAGCGGGCCACGGTCTCCAGGGTCACCGGATAGGCGAAGCCCGAGCCCAGCGCCTGACCGCGCTGCAGGGCGCTGGCTTCAAGCGCCAGCAGCTGCTGGTCGAGGGCCGGCCCCGAAAGCTGTTCGTCGATCACGCGTTCGGCCGAGGCGCGCGGTGCGCCACCGCCCGTTCGCCGCCCGGCGGCGCCGTCGTCGATGAAGCCGAGGCCGCGTCCCTTCACCACGGTGGCGAAGGCGCCATAGGCCTTGTCCGATGCCAGGAAGCGCGAGCCCAGATAGTTGGTCAGGCCGAAATAGCCGGTGGTCCGCGACAGGATCCATTCCAACTTCTTCACGGTGTCCGGCGCCTGCGCGTCGGTCATCAGGGTGTAGGGGCCGGGATCGTTGTCGGGATAGTCGGTAGGCTCCATCGGCGTCTCGAGCAGTACCTCGTGGCCGTGGGCGCGGGCCATGTCGATCCAGCCCTGGAGCCCCTCGGAATAGGCCACGAAGGACAGGGTGATCTCGCCGGGCAGGGTCTCGATAGCCGCCTGTGTGGCGCGGGCGTTGAGGCCGAGGCCACCGATGACGAGCGCGATCTTCGGTCGGCCGTTGGAGAGGAAAGGACGTTTGTAGGCGTCGAACGGCGTGCGGCCGTCGGGCGCTATAATCGGCAGCGGGCCGCCCGGGCCCGGCGCGAAGACACCGGCGATCGGGGCGGGGACGAGGGCGCCGGAGGCTGGCAGCGGCCTGGCGATCTCGCCGCCGGGCGTGTTCCAGGTGGCGCCGGCCTGCGGGGCCAGCGGGCGGGCGGACAGGCGCACCACGTCGGTGCTGACGACCAGCGGGCCGTGCGCGGGGTGAAGCGTCTGGCGCCAGCCCTGCGGTGCATGTTCGAACACCCCGGCCAGAGGGACCTGCACGGCCAGCGGGTCACGGTCGCCGGGATGCAAGAGGGTGATCACGCCGGTGGCCGCGGCCACCAGCAGCGCGGCTGCGGCGCCCAGGCCGACATAGCGGTTGGCGACCAGAGCGCGCAGCCTGATCGGCCCGAAGCTGGGCGCGGAAAGCCGGGGAAGTGCGATCATGGCCACGGGTCAGCGGTGCTCCTGCCGCGGAGCCTCGCCTATCAGGGTTAACGGAGGCTTCTCAACATCCCGATCGGGGCGAAAAGCTAGGCCAATGCGGCCTTGCGCCGCGTCGAGCGCAGCATGGCGCCCACGCCCATGAAGCCGATGATCATCAGGCCCCAGGTGGCGGGTTCGGGGACGCCGGCGTCCAGAGCGGGCGGAATGCCGCCGTTGTAGGCGATGTTGTCGAAGCCGATGTATTCGGTGCTTGGCAACTGGCCGAAGACCACCGACGAGAGGTTCGCCCAGTCGGCTCCGAAGCTGTAGCGCTGGAAGCCGAAGCCGATGTGCAGAGTCCGGCTGACCGACCCGCCGCCCTCAAGGAAGCCCGTGACGAGCGTCGTGTCGTCCAGCAGGCCCATGTGACCGAAGGGACCGAACGCGAGGTCTACGGAGTTCAGGCTGAAGGCCGAGGCGTCATTCGTGGTGAGTGTCAGGTCGGAGTAGCCGACGCCAAGCACAGAAGAATGGATAGGCGTCGGGAAATCGGCCGAGTCCGCGGCTGCATACCCGCACTTGCTCCAGGTGGAGGCAAAGACCATGCCGCCGTAGCTCGGCGAGGTGTTGAAATCGCACCCGAACTGCGTGATTTCGCCGAACGTCACAACGCCGGCATTCGCCGACGACGCCGCGCCGAGCGAGGACGCGACGACCAGGGCCGCGCCGGCCAGCCAGGTTGCAAGGAGCTTACGCATACGGACGCCATCCCAAGATTCCCGGCTCGTATACTCTGAAATTCACCGCTTGCGGCAAACCTTCCCCCTGTGCGCG
>JBBREC010000008.1:0-45238 GCA_038203295.1 Caulobacterales bacterium | reverse complement strand
GAGCTGCAGGATCTGCTGGCGCTCGTCAGCGATCCGCCGCCCAGCGCTGCGCCCGGGGACACCGATCCGCACGGCGGCGGTGGCGTTCTCTCGACGCCCGAAGCCTGGAGCGTCGCGGTCTATGGCGTTGGGCGCGCGCTTCGCCACGCCGATCCGCGTTTCGCCGGCTGGCTCGCCGATCCCGCGGCGCGCGCCGCCTGCCTGAAATTGCTCGACCTGGCCCGGGAGGGTGAAACCCGGTTTGGCCTCATCGACATGCCCGGCGACGGCGTGATCGCCATCTGCGCGGCGCCGGCCGCCATCGCCTGCGCCTGGACGCCCGGCATGACAGCCCAGCTGGCCGATCCCGCCGCCGAGACCGCGCTGGTCGCCTTTGCGCCCTCCCGGTCGGTCGACCTCGTCCGTTCCGCGGCCGCCGCGTTCGGACTGACCCCGCTCGAGGCTCGGCTGGTGGAGGCGTTGCTGCAGGCCCCGACCCTGCAGGTCGCCGCCGAGCGCCTGGGCGTGGGCCGCGAGACTGCCAAGGAGGCCCTGGCCAACGCCATGCGCAAGGTGGGCGTGGAGCGCACCACCCAGTTGCTGAGCCGGATCATCGACCTGATCTGCGGCGCTATCGAACCGGCGCAGGGCCCGCCCGACCTGCCCCCGCTCGCTGAGCTAACGCCCGCCGAGGCGCGGATCGCCTTGGCCCTGGCGCGGGGCGAGACCGCAGAGGCAGCGGGCCGGGCGCTTGGCCTTTCGGTCCATACGGTGAAGAGCCACCGAAAGACGATCTTCTCCAAATTGGCGATCAACCGGTCGCGCGACCTCAACCGGGTGATGGTCGAGTTGCAGGAACTGCGTCAGCTGACCGCGCGGGCCGAGGTGCGGCCGGAGCCGGTCCAGTCGGGCGACGGCCGGCTGCGGGTCATTGCCGCCGAAGCCGGGCGGCGGGTGGCGATGATCGACTATGGCCCGGCAAGCGGCCGCCCGATCATGGTCGGCCACGGGCTGGCGACCGGCCTGAGGCTGGCGCCGGCGCTGGTCGAGGGCCTGCAGCGACGGGGCTACCGGCCGCTGGCCCCACAGCGTCCCGGCTTCGGGCTCAGCGACCCGGCGACGGGCGACTATCTGGCGACCGCAGCCGACGATATGGCCGCCATCCTCGACCGCCTCGGCGCGCCGCGCATGACGATCCTCGCGCGCGAAGGCGGGACCGCCGCGGCGCTCGCCTTCGGCCAGCGCCATTCGGACCGGCTGGAGCGCGCCGTCCTGCTGAATCCCCGCCTGCCGCTGGACCGGCCGCCGGCCGACCATCCGACCATCGGCGATCACATTTCACGCTTCCTGATGCACAATCCGCGGCTGATCGGGACGTTTTTCGAGGCGTTGCGCCGTCAGAGCCGCTCGGACCTGCTGCACACGATCTTCCGCAGGGTCTATGCCAGCGCTTCGGCCGACCGGGCCTGCGCCGCCCGGCCGGAGGTGCGCGATCACCTGGTGCGGGACGTCCAGGGCCTTGTGGCCCGGACCATCGCGGGGGTCACCGCCGAGCACCAGGCCTATGCCGATGGCTGGCGGATCCCGGTGGGCGTTATCGATGAGCGCTGGCGCATGGCCTACAGCGACCAGCTCTGGAGCGAGCCTGACCTGGCCGCCTGGCGGGCGACAGGCATCGCCATGGACCCCCTGGAAGGCGCCGGCCTGCTCGCGCAGTTCACCCACGCCGAGGCGCTGATCGCGCTGATCTGAGCATCCAGCTTCACCCTGCGGGCGAGTTTTTCCCCTCAGGCGCTAGGGGGGCTGCGAAACCGGCTGGCGATCCCCCCAAAGGAGGGATGCGGCCGACCGCAGGGGGCCGCATCAGAGCCGGACTGCACCAGTTGCGGCCGGTCTTGGGGGGTACATGAACAAGCTTTTGACGACGGTCGGCGCCGCGATCGTCGCCGTTTGCCTGGCCGCCGCCTATGCCCAGACGCCCTTGCCCGACATCGCCTTCCTGGCGCCCTTATCGCAAACCAAGGAGTCTTCCGAGACGACCGGCTTGCCGGACCTGCGGAGCTGGGCCCTGCTGATCGCGGGCTTTGGCGGCGCCGGCGCGATGCTGCGCCACCGTCGACGCGAGACCCCTACGAGGGCTTGAGCTTCCGCTGCGCGCCGTCAGCGCCTATCTGGGGCCGATGGCCGCCGATACGCATGGATTCGACCTGACCACGCCTGCCGGGCGGGTGAAGGCCTATCTGGACTACATGTGGAAGGACCACGCCTATCTGAGGCTGGGATTTTCCAACGCCCACTGGATCTCTGACGAGCTGGTCCGCGCCAACCAGCCCTGGCCTCACCAACTGGCCGTCTGGAAGGATCGGGGGATCCGGACCATTGTGAATCTGCGCGGCGGATTCGACGCCAGTTTCCATGCGCTGGAGAAGGACGCCTGCGTGCGACTGGGCCTGAACCTCGTGGATTTCACGATCACCTCGCGCGAGGCGCCCAGCCGCGATCGGGTGCTGGGCGCCAAGCGGCTGTTCGAAACGCTGCAATACCCGGCCCTGATGCACTGCAAATCCGGCGCGGACCGCGCGGGCATCATGAGCGTGCTCTACATGCATTTCCGGCAGGGCCAGACGATCCGCGAGGCCATGGACCAGCTGCACCTGCGGTACCTGCATGTGCGCCAGGGCAAGACCGGGGTGCTGGACTACACCTTCGAGCGCTATCTGGTGGAAGGAGAGCCCGCCGGGATGTCGTTCCTGGAGTGGGTTGAGAGCCCGATGTACGACCCCGCCGGGATGAAGGCCGACTTCCGCTCCGGTAAGCTCGGCGGGTTCCTGACCGAAAGCCTGCTCAAGCGAGAGTGACCCGCCACCGCCGCCCCAAAGAGCGAGCAGGCCGGAGGCCTAATGCTCGTGATCGTGGTCTTCGCCGTCAGCGTGCGGATCGAGCAGCTTGTGCGCATGGATGATGAAGTAGCGCATCAGGGCATTGTCGACGGTCTGCTGGGCCTTGCCGCGCCAGGCGGCCATCGCCTCCTGGTAGCTGGGGAAGGCGCCCACGAGATCGACCTTCTTCAGGTCGGCGAATTCGGCGGGCCCTTCGAGGCGCTTCAACTCGCCGCCGATCACCAGATGCAGCAGTTGTCTTGTGGGCATGGTCAGGTCTCGTATCAGATGTAACGATCAGGCTGGCGCGGCGATATGCGAAAGCCGCTCCAGGATCAATGGCGCAAGGCCGGGCGCCGTGCAGACGAGGTTGGCCTGCAACGGCCTCGCCCCATTGTAGACGAACGCCGCCCCGGTGTGGTTCCCGACGAAGCAGCCGGCTTCACTGGCGATCAGGTCGGCGGCGGCCAGGTCCCAGTCGTGCTTCGGCATCAGGGTCACTGCTGCGTCGAAGTCTCCCGAGGCCACCACGCACATGCGGTAGGCTGTGGAATTGCGTTGCTCCACGCGCATCGCGGGCCACGGAGTTGGCCAGTGGGGCAGTGTGAAGAGGCGGGAATCCGCGACCATGCCGCAATCCTTGATCGCCGTGGCTTTGCTTGGACGGATCGGCCGGCCGTTGAGCATCGCGCCCTGCCCGGCGGCGGCGGCGTAGGTCTCTTCCAGCTGCGGCGCGAAGACCACGCCCGCGATGGGGCGCGCGCCTTCGACGACGGCGATGGACACCGCCCACCAGGGCCGATCGTTCAGGAAGGCCCGCGTGCCGTCGATCGGATCGACCACGAACAGCCGCTGGCGGCTCAGCCGGTCGGAATCGTCGGCGGTCTCCTCGGAGAGCCAGCCATAGTCTGGCCGCGCGGCGCGCAGCCGCTCGGTTAGCAGGGCGTCGGCGGCGAGGTCGGCGTTGGTCACCGGCGTGCCGTCGCTTTCCTTGTATTCGATCTCCAGGCCGCGCCGGCGCAGCATGGCGGCAAGTTCGCCCGCCTCCAGCGCCGCGTCGACGATCAGTTCGAGATCGGTCATTTTCCGGCGACGGCCAGGGCGTCCACAAGGATCGAGGGCGCGTTCGATGATCCACGGATCTCGAGATCGGAACCGGGCACGAGGCGGGCGTAGATCTCGATCAGGTTGCCGGCCACGGTGATCTCACTGACCGGATAGGCCATCTCGCCATCCTCGAACCAGAAGCCGGAGCAGCCCACCGACCAGTCGCCCGTGTTGCCGTTCAGCGAGGGGCCGAACATCGAGGTGATCACGAGACCGGCCCGGGCGTCGGCCATCAGCTCAGCGCGGCTGCGCGTTCCCGGTTGCAGGGTCAGGTTCGAGGGTCCGACGCCGGGCGGGCCGGCGAGGCCGCGCGAGGCGTGGCCAGTCGTGGCCAGGCCCAGCTGGCGCGCCGAGGAGCTGTTGAGCAGCCAGGTGGTCAGGACGCCGTCATCGATCAGGCTCGCCGGACCGTTGGCCACGCCCTCGTCATCGAAGGGCGAGGAGCCCAGGCCCCGCAGGCGGTGCGGATCGTCGGTGACGTTGATGCCTCTGGCGAAGACCTGCTGGCCCAGCCGGTCCTTCAGGAACGAGGTGCCGCGCGCGATCGATGGGCCGGAGATGGCGCCGATCAGCGGGCCCAGCAGAGAGGCCGCCAGGCGGTTCTCGAAGATCACCGGAGCGGTGGTGGACGCGATCTTGCGCGCACCCAGGCGGGCGGCGGCGCGGCGGCCGGCCTCGGCGCCGATGGCCTCGGCCTGTGGCAGGTCCGATTGCCAGCGCACCGCGCGGCCGTCGTATCCGGTTTCCATGCCGTCATCGTCGCCGGCGATGGCCGAGGCGCCGATGGAGAATCCCGAGGCGCGGTGCAGGCCGGAGAAGCCGGCGCTGGTCACCATCCGCCACTGCGACGACGACCAGGAGGCCGAGCCGCCGTCGGAATTGGTGACCTTGGGGACGGCGCGGGCGGCGGCCTCGGCGATGCGGGCCCTTTCTTCCAGGGCTTGGGGTTGGGGCTCGGCGGGATCGTAGAGATCGAGGTCGGGCAGGGCGCCCCGGGCCAGCCGCGCCGGGTCGGCCAGGCCGGCGTAAGGATCCTTGGGCGCCAGGCGCGCCATGGCGACCACACGCTCGATCAGCTTGGCGCGGGCCTCGGCGCTGACGTCGGAGCCCGAGACGCTGGCCTGGCGGCCGCCGACGAAGACACGGACGCCAAGATCGCGGGACTCCTCGCGCTCGACTTCCTCGAGCTCGCCGGTGCGCACGGAGATTGAAAGGGCGCGGCGTTCGGCGCCGACCGCTTCGGCCGCATCGGCGCCGGCCTTCAGAGCGGCGGCGACGACATCGTTCAACAGGTTTTCGTCCATCGGGGGCATATGGCGGACCGGGCCGCCCGGGACAAGCGATGGCGCGTTTTGAGAGACCCGGTGTCTCAGGGCCGGCCGGCTAGGGTATGGCGTAGAAAACCAGCGCCACGGCCCCGAGAATATAGGCCAGCCAGGTCATGATGACCCCGGCCGCGCGGGGGAGAGACGCGCCGCCAGTTCGCGAAAGCCCGAGGGCGTGGGCGACCCGACCGATCAGCAGGGTCAGGCCCGCGGCGTGAACCACCAGCGGCGGCGCGCCGACCACGGCCAGCGCCACGAGGGCGATGAGGCCCGCGGGGACATACTCCGTCGCGTTGCCAAAGGCGCGGATGGCCTGGCTCAGCTGCGGAACTCCGCCGTCGCCCAGAGCAACGCCATGGGCGCGCCTCTGGCGGACGACCAGGACCGACAGGACGAGCAGCAGGATCAGGTGCAGCCCGACCCAGAGGGCGGCGGCATGGGCGGAGGCGGAGATTTCCATCGGCTTAAGCCCTAAACCTCAATCCACCGGCTTGCCATCGCCCGGAAGGCCGAGTGTGGCCCATTTCTCGGTGATGGCCTCGATGGTGGCCTGGTCCATGCCGAGCTTCTGGCCCCACTCGCGATGGGTTTCCGGCTCCCATTTGTTGGTAGCGTCCAGCCCGATCTTCGAGCCCAGCCCGCTCTCCGGCGAGGCGAAGTCCAGGTAGTCGATCGGCGTCGACTCGATGACTGTGATGTCGCGGGCCGGGTCCATGCGGGTGGAGATGGCCCACATGACGTCCTTCCAGTCGCGGGCGTTGATGTCGTCGTCCACAACGATCACCCACTTGGTGTACATGAACTGGCGAAGGTAGCTCCAGACGCCCATCATCACGCGCTTGGCGTGGCCGGCGTAGGCCTTCTTCATCGACACCACGGCGATCCGGTAGGAACAGCCTTCGGGCGGCAGCCAGAAGTCGATGATCTCGGGGAACTGCTGGCGCAGCAGCGGAATGAAGACCTCGTTCAGGGCTTCTCCGAGCACCGAGGGCTCATCCGGCGGCCGGCCGGTGAAGGTGGTGAGGTAGATCGGATCCCTGCGCATGGTGATCGCGCTGATCTGGAAGATCGGGAACTTTTCGACCGAGTTGTAATAGCCGGTGTGGTCGCCATACGGGCCTTCGTCCGCATAGTCGTCAAGCAGGACATGGCCTTCAATGACGATCTCGGCGTTGGCGGGGACCATCAGGGTCACGGTCTTGGCGGGGACGAGCTCTACCTTGGCGCCGCGCATCAGACCGGCGAACTGGTACTCGGAAAGCGTGTCCGGGACCGGCGTGACGGCGGCCAGGATCGTGCCCGGGTCGGCGCCGATCACCGCGCAGGCTGGCAGGGGCTCGCGCTTGCCTTCGGCCTTCCAGCGACGGTGATGCTGGGCGCCGCCGCGGTGGGCCAGCCAGCGCATCACGGTGCGATCCGGGCCCAGCACCTGCATGCGGTAGATGCCGAGGTTGTAGTCGTCCTCGCGGGTCGTCGACGGCCCCTTGGTGACGACGAGCGGCCAGGTGATCAGCGGTGCAGGTTCGCCGGGCCAGCAGGTCTGGATGGGAAGCTTGTTCAGATCGATCTGGTCGCCGGTCCAGACAACCTCCTGGACGGGCGCCTTCTTCACGATTTGCGGGCGCATGGCCATGACGGTCTTGGCCAGCGGCAGCATGTCCCAGGCATCTTTCAGGCCGCGGGGCGGCTCGGGTGCGCGCAGGAAGGCCAGCAGTTCGCCGACCTCGCGCAGGTCGGCGGCGGTCGTGCGTTCGCGGCCTTCCAGGGTCACGCCCATGGCCACGCGCTTGACCGTGCCGAAGAGGTTCACGAGACAGGGCATTGACGAGCGCTCGCCGTCCGCGCGGATGGGGTTCTCGAACAGCACCGCCGGGCCGCCGTTCGCCAGCAGGCGTCGCGCGATCTCGGTCATCTCAAGGACGGTGGAGACGGGCTCGCTCACGCGGACCAGTTCGCCCGCCGCCTCCAGCTTCGTCAGGAACTCGCGCATCGACCGGTATGCCATGGGTCCTCCCTAGGGCGACGACGCGTCGCTGTCACCTTTGCCGCGCCTTAAGCGGGGACTACGATGGTGGCATGAAGCGCCTTGACCTCGACGATCTACCGCCCAGGCTCGCCGCCCTGCTGACAAGCGTGGACGCGGGCGAGGAACTGCTTCTGGTGCAGAATGGCGCGGTGGCCGGGCGGCTGACCGGCGGCGCGCCGGAGCCGGTTGCGGGAACGGAAGCCGCCGCGCCGACTTCGGAGGAACAGGCGAAGGAAATTTTCGAGCAATTTCGCTCCATCATGGAAGACGAGTTCTAGGCATGACGACAATCAGACTGGCGGGCGCGGCGCTCGCGGCGACGATGCTCACGGCCTCAATCGCCCACGCGGCCCAGGCCCCGGAGCCGGCCAGGCCGGTAAACTCGGCGACCTTCTTTACCGGCCGCTGGTACGAGATCGGCCGCGATCCGCAGAAGCTGACCGACGGCTGTGTGGCCGGGACCACGGATTACCTCAGCAAGGACGGCAAGCTGATCGACCGCGACGCCTGTCACGACAAGACGCCCGCCGGCAAGGAGAAGGTGATCGGGGGCCCGATCACCATCCTGAACCCTGGCCAGAACACCAAGATCCGGGTCGACTACCGGCTGTTCGGCTTTGTGCCCATCCCGCGCACCTACTGGATTCTCGACCACGGCGAGGGCTGGTTCATCCAGGCCGACCCGACGCTGAAGCACATCAACCTCTACACCCGCGATCCCCGACCCTCGCAGGCCGAGGTCGCCCAGTTGACGGCTCGGTCGAAGGCTCTGGGGTACGACACCGCCAGGCTGGAATTCCCCGAGATGTTCCCGCCGGGCCAGCGCTAGGCGGTCGCGGCGTCCCACGCCTTCACGGCAGTCTTCCTGGCGATCTTGCGGAAGCGGCGATCAAGAAAATTGCGGAACGAACCCGGGTGCAGGTCGGCGATCCTGGCCAGGACGCACGGGTAGTCCTTGTAGTGGGGGGTGTAGTGGAAGGTCGCAGGCTCGGCCTCCATCAGCATCTCGCGCTCGTCGAAGCTGACGTCCATGAGCACCATCGACTGGTCCTCGCGGCGCAGGCGAGTGAAGAATTTGCCGTTCAGCTTGTAGGCTGGCGAGCCGTAGCTCATCCCCCGTTCCACGTCGGGAAAGGCCATCACGATGGCCTCCATCTCGTCCTTCGTCATGGTTCCTCCAGCCGGGTGGCGCTGGCCAGCTTGCGCCGGATCGCCGAGGCGTCAATCAGGAAGGCCAGGCGCCGCGCGCGGGTTTCGGCGGTCTTCGCAGCCAGCACGCGGTGCGTGGTGAGCTTGCGATAGCCGGCCGGCAGCGACTGGTAGAAGGCCCAGGCGGACGCATTGGCCATGAACGCCGCCAGTTCCTGCGGCTCGAACTCGGACGCCGCCCGCTCGTAGGAATAGAGGTTCGTGCGGTGCTTGCCGATGTCGTAGGCGGCCTGGCCGGCGGGCGTGATGCGGCCCTGCGCCGCCAGTTCGGCGAAGCGCCTGATGTTGACCTGGCTCCAGATCCCGCCGGCTTTGCGCGGCGTGAAGCGGATCCGGTAGGCCTCGTCGTTGATCCGGTGACGCACTCCGTCGATCCAGCCGAAGGCCAGCGCCTCGTCGACGCTCTGTGGCCAGGTAATCGAGGCCCTGCCCGATCCCGTCTTCCAGAAACCGACGGAAAGCTCGGTCGCGGCGCCGTGGTGGACCTGCAGCCAAGCTCGCCAGTCCTCCGGTGCGGCGAAAAAAGTGGGCGTGGACGTCATGCTTGTCCTTCGGCGGCAGGATGCGGACCTTCGGTCGCAGCTCTGCTCATGGATAGCGCTTCCCTCGGGCTCCGCCCGCCCTGATACTGGCTTGGCTGGTGAAGCGACGGGCGCCAGCGAGTGAAGTTGAGCAGCGCCCAGGACGGCCGTCGATGCCGCAAGTCAATCTGTCTGCCCTGAACGGCTCGGAGCTTCGCCAGTTGCTCGACGCCAGCCGAAGGCGTGGCGACGCGGCGGCGTCCTACAGCATCCTGCAGGAGATGGCCGCGCGACGCGACGGCAGCGTGGACAGGTCGCGGCGCGGGTCCGAGTCGCGCCTCCTCGCGGTGGACCTGGCCGAACCGGCCGAACAGGACGACCTGCCGCCGATGCCCAACTGGCGGCCGCCATCGCCCGCGGCGCAGGACAGGGCGCCAGAGGTGGCCGTGGCCTCGGTTTCAGTCGTCGAGCCCGAAGCCCAGGAACCCGTCGAGATGAGCCGGCCGCTCAGCCTGGAGTTCGATGACCCTGGCCCGCCTCGCGACGCCGTGGAGGACCTGGATCTGCGGCTTGGCTTGGCGTCGCCAAAAACCCGGGCCCGGCCGCGCGGCGTGAGCCTTCGCGTCTTCGCGGGGTTCACCATCGGCATAGCCCTGGGAACCGCGTTCGGCTGGTGGGCCGGTGGGGTCGCGCGCGATGTGCTGCCGCTGCCGGGGCCGGTTCAGACAGCGGCCCTGACCCCCGCACGCGCGCCGCCTCCGCCCGTCGTCCCCATCGTTGTCGAAGCGCCCGCCGAACCGGCCGCCACGCCGCCACCCGAGACTTCGGCTCAGCCCGAGGCTCAGGAGCCCGTCCATCAGGCGTTCGGTGAGGCCAGCGAACCGCCTGCGCCGACGCCCTCCGTCGTGGTCAAAGGCTGCGCGCGCGAGCCGACCCCCGCAGACCGTGTCATCTGCGGCGCCCCGAACCTCCAGCGACTGCAAACCGAGCTGCGCCAGGCCTACGCCGAGGCCCTGGACGCCCATGAGGACCGCGACCTGCTGCGCCAGCGCCAGCTTGCCTGGCGCGACGCCCGCAACACCATCGCCGACCCAGACCGACTGACGGCTCTCTACGAGGCCCGCATCCGCAAGCTCAACGCGGCCACGGAGGAGGCGCGCCAGGCGCGGTAGGGCTGGACACCCTCCGGCCTACCGTCCGCTGAAGACCGGTTTGCGTTTTTCCAGGAAGGCGCGGCGCGCTTCCTGGCCGTCCTCGCTGCCGAAAGCGCGGCGGATGTTGGAGACCTCGTAGCGAAGCTGCTGCTCCATGTCGGAGGATTCGAACGACCTGGCGATGCCGCGCTTGAGCAGCCGCAGGGTGATCGGGGACCAGGCGCAGAGCTCTTCGCAGTAGGCGGCCAGCCGGTCAGCGAAGGCGGCGTCATCCACCACCTCGCCCGCCATGCCCAGGGACACCGCCTCGGCGCCGACCACGGTCCGGTTCTCCATCATGAACCGCATGGCCTGCTCATAACCCATGGCCTGGGGCAGGGTGATGGTCAGCCCCGCGTCCGGCGAGCCGCCGATGCGGGTGTAGCCGGCCATCAGCCGAGCGCTGGAGGCGACGAGGCGCACGTCGGTCGCCATGGCCAGGCCGAGACCCGCGCCCACCGCCACGCCGTTGATCCCGCCCACAACCGGCTTGTCGCAGCGCTTGCGGATCGACAGAACGAACTGGCCGACCCAGCCGATATCGTCCAGCTGGGCGGTCATGGCCGGATAGGGCGAATAGAGGTCGGAGCCGGAGAGATCGAGACCGGCGCAGAACGCATCGCCCGAGCCGGTGATCGCCACCACCCAGACGTTGTCGTCCATGGCGGCGGCATCGACAGACTCGACGACGCCCCAGGCCAGGGCCTGGCTGAGGGCGTTCTTCTTCTCCGGGCGGTTCAGGCGGATGGTCCTGACGTGGCCCTTGTCGGACACCTCGACGAGCTTGCTCATGCCGAGGGGCCCTATTCCGCCGCCGCAGCGATCGGCACGCGGGCCGAGGCGGCCGTCTGGCCGGCGGCCATGCGGTCGATGCGGGCGTGGATGATCTCGTCCGCCTGCCGCATGATGTCGGCCACCACCTCGGCGCAGGTGGGGATGGAGCGGATCAGCCCCTGGCTCTGGCCTGTGGTCCAGATGCCGCCGTCGAGGTCGCCGCCCTTCATCACATTGGTGCGTCCGCGCACCCCGGCCACCAGCTCGCGCACGTCGTCGATGGTCTTGCGGCTGTCCTGCTGAATGCGCAGGACCTCCTCGGAGATGGCGTTGCGCGCCACGCGCGAGGTGTTGCGCAGGGTGCGGTTGATGAGCAGCGTGTCGCGCTCCGAGCCGTCGACGATGCCCTGTTTGACGTTCGGGTGGATCTTGCACTCCTGGGTGGCCATGAAGCGGGTGCCCATGTTGACCCCGTCGGCCCCGAGGGCGAGCGCGGCCACTAGGCTGCGGCCGTCGGCCATGCCGCCCGAGGCGATCACCGGGATGCTCACCTGGTCGACCGTGGACGGCAACAGCACCACAAGGCCGACATCGTCCTCGCCCGGATGGCCGGCGCATTCGAAGCCGTCGATGCTGATCACGTCCACGCCGAGGCGCTCGGCGGTGATGGCATGGCGGGCCGACGTGCATTTGTGGATGACCCGCACGCCGGCCGCCTTGAAGTCGGGCAGGTGCTCGATCGGGCTGCGGCCCGCGGTCTCCACGATGGTGATGCCGCTCTCGATGATCGCGCGGCGATATTCGTCATAGGGGATCGGATTGAGCGACGGCAGCAGGGTGAGGTTGACGCCGAACGGCTTGTCGGTGAGCTGGCGGGTCTTCTCGATCTCCGCCTTCAGCTCCTCGGCCGTGGGGAACATATGCGCGACGATGAAGCCGAGCGCGCCGGCGTTGGCCACCGCGGCCACGAGCTCGCCGTAGCCGACCCCGGTCATGCCGCCCATGACGATGGGCGTCTCGACGCCGAACATCTCGGTAATTCGTGTCTGAAGCATCTGAAATTTCCTCGCCCAATGAGCCTGTTTCTTATGGCCGCCAGCTTTGGCCAGCTGACGGCCTTATTCAAGGCTGTGGATTCGGAATCCCGGAGGCCGCTACTTCACCAGGGCGTCGTAGATCCACTGGCGGTTCTTGCGCTGGTATTCCATGGCCAGTTCGCGGCTCTGGACCATGAAGACCATGAAGACGTCGTTCTTTGGGTCGACCCAGAACTCGGTGCCCGCGATGCCCCACCAGGAGAAGGTCCCGTTCCCGGGCCGCTGCAGCCTGTCGTCAAGGACCAGGCTGAAGCCGAGGCCGAAGCCCATGCCCGGGCCAGGGAAGAACAGGCCCGCCTTGCGGATTTCCGGCGTCGTCTCGTCCTGCCGCATACGGGCCAGGGTCTCCGGCTTGATGATCCGTACACCCTTGTATTGCCCGCCGCCCTCCAGCATCAGCACGAAGCGCAGATAGTCCTCGGTGGTCGACGACATGCCGCCGCCGGCCGACAGCATCGGGGTCGGCTTGGCGTAGTCGTAGGCGATGCCGCTGGCGGCCCCGTTCCGGGGCTCGGCGAAGCGGCCCCGTTTCGCCTCCGGCTGCCAGAACGCGGTGTCAGTCATCCCCAGCGGACCCGTCACCCGTTCGCGCACCAGCACGTCCAGCGGCTTGCCGCCGGCGACCTCGACCACCGCGCCCAGCACGTCGGTTGAGCGCGAGTAATTCCAGGCGGTCCCCGGCTCGTTCTTCAGCGGCAGTTTGGCGATGACCTTTGCATATTCGCGCGCCGTCAGGTCGTCGCGGTTCTCGCCGCCGGCATCCCAGACCCTGGCGATCGGCGCGCCTGGCGTGATGAACCCGTAGATCAGCCCTGAGGTGTGGCTCATCAGGTGGCGGACAAGCATCGGCTTCGCAGCTGGAACGCTTGACCCGCCTGCCTGCCAGACCCGCAGGTTCGCGAACTCCGGCAGGTACTTCGAGACCGGTGCGTCGAGGTCCAGCTTGCCCTGTTCGACCAGGGTCATGGCGGTAACCGACACGATCGGCTTGGTCATCGAGAAGACCCGGAAGATGGTCTCGTCGCTGACCGCCGTAGCCTGGCCCGGCCCCTGGACGCCGAAGCCTTCCTGGAAGGCGACCTTGCCGTGGCGGCCGATCAGCAGATAGGCGCCGGCGATCTTGCCGCTGGCCACGTCGGCCTTCAGGCCGGCGCGGGCGACGTCCAGCTTCGCGGGGTCGAACCCCAGCGCTGCGGCGTCTCCGCGTACGACCGACGACACCTTCGCATCGACGGTCTTCGCCGCCTGCGCCGCAGTGCCTGCCGATAAGAAAGTCAGCCCCGCCGCCAGCGCCACGGCTGCGGCCCGCATGTTCAGAATCCTGGTCGTCATGGTCTTTTCTCTCGCCCGTCGGGATTGATGGCGCCTTTCGCCCCCGGCTGGCAACGCGCGTTGACCTCCCTCAAGGCCGGCGCCGCCCCTGGCGCCAGACTGCGGGCGCACTCACGCTCGGTGGGCGGCCGCCGCGCGAAAGGTTCTGGCATGGAATATCGAGTCACCGCCGAGCGGGTCGACACTCACGGCAGTATCGCCCGCGCCAAGGACGCCACCCTGGTGCTCGACACCGACGTCGCGGGCCGCCGCGATGCGTTCAACCCGGCTGAGCTGTTCCTGGCCGCCATAGCGGCCTGCATGATCAAGGGCATTGAGCGGGTCACGCCCCTGCTGAAGTTCGACCTCCGCGGCGTGGAGGTGCGACTGACGGCGGTGCGCCAGGATTCTCCGCCCCTCATCCTGCAGGTCGACTACGAACTGATCGTCGACACCGACGAGAGCGATGCGCGGCTGGACCTCCTGCACTGCAATGTCCGCAAGTACGGCACGATCTCGAACACGGTGGCGGCTGCGACGCCGCTGGAGGGCTACGTCCGCCGCCTTGGCGCGTCGACGGAGGCCGGACCCTCGATCCTTGCCAAAACGATCGTGACCGCAGGCCCGGGAGACCTCCAATGAGCTACGTCTTCTCCAAGACCCTTACTCTGCCCTTTGCCGAAGCGGTCGCCAGGGCGCGCGAGGCGCTGACGGCGGAGGGCTTCGGCGTGATCACCGAAGTCGACGTCCAGGCCGTGCTCAGGACCAAGCTCGACGTGGATTTCCGGCCCTACCTGATCCTGGGCGCCTGCAATCCGGCCCTCGCCCATGAGGCGTTGAAGCTGGAGTCCAATGTCGGCGCCATGCTGCCCTGCAATGTCGTCGTGCAGGAGGCGGGCGAGGGGCGGACGGAGATCTCGGCCATCGACCCCGTCGCTTCGATGCAGGCGATAGACAATCCGGAGCTCAAGGCGAAGGCCGGGGCCGTGGCTGAAAAGCTAAAGGCGGCGATCGCGCGTCTTTGAGGCCCGCCTAGCGGATCTGCTGAACCTCGATGTCCTTGAACTCGACCGGGTGGCCCTCGCTCTGCAGCGAGATGTAGCCCTCGGTGAGGGTGAGGTTCCCTTTGCGGCCCGCGATCAGGGGTTTCGCGTCGGGGTCGCGCGGATCGAGTTCCGGGCGGTTGTAGTGCAGCACCTCGGCGCCGTTGATGCGCTGGGTGATCTCGCCGGTGGGCAGCACCTCCAGCTCCAGCTTGATCCAGGTCCCGTCGGGGATAGTGGGGCCGTGGGAGGTCGTGCAGTGCGGCACGGCCATCACAGCGTCGAAGAAGATGTTGGTGCCGGGCGTGCAGACGGAGCCCGTGGGCCGGGGCCCCGGGCCGTCGGGGCCCAGGATCTGGAACTCGATGGAGACCGGGAACGACTGGTTCAGGGTCATGGTCTCGGGCGCCTGGCCCATGAACATCACGCCGGAGTTGCTGTGCGCCCAGGCCGGGATGTCGGGCAGGGTGGAGGGTAGAACCCGGTACTGCAGGCGCAGGCGATAGGCCTTTAGCGGGGTCTGGTACATCAGGTGCCCGAACTGGGCGGCGAAGCGGTCATAGCCGGCGTAGGAGACGCGGATGGTCCCGTGGTCGGCGACGAAGGTGTCCTTGTAGTTCTCGCCCAGCGGATGGCGCGCGATCTTGGGGATCCAGCCCTTCAGGGAATGGCCGTCGAAGATGCGGCGCCAGGGCTCGGCGGACGCCGCGGGCTGGGCGGCGGCGAGGATCAGGGCTGCGGCGAGCAGACCCGCCTTCGATGCGATTGAATGACGGGTCATGGGTCCCTCGCGGCGTGACTGCTACGGTCTTTAGCGGGGAACGTCAGGTCCCGCCAACGATCCGGCGGCGGCCAACAGACGGACCAGCTCGGCCTGGCGGCTGGCGCCGGTCTTTTCGAAGATGCGGACCAGGTGTCCCCGCACGGTGTAGAAGCTGACCCCGATCTGCTCGGCAGTCTCCCGGGGTGTCGCGCCCTCGAACAGGGCCGCGGCGATGCGGGCCTCGGCGCGGGTGAGGCCGAAGATGTCGCGCAATCGTTCCTCGGAAACCTGGCCGCGCACCTCCAGATCGCTGACGCAGACGAGCACCGATTGTTCCTGCCGGATGGCGATGGGCGCATCGGCGCGGATCGGGGCGACGGTGACCGGCAGCGGCAGGCGGCGCAGCGGCGATGACAGCGCCATGGCGCCGCCGCGCCGCTCGGCGACATCGGCCGACGCCGCCCTCGTGATCAGGGCGTGCAGGCGCTGGGTCGCTTCTCCGGTCGGCGCGCAGAGCCGGCCGTGGATGACGCTTAGGCCCGCCTGCGCCGCGATGAGCGTCTCGGCGGCGGGATTGGCGTGCAGCAACTTGCCGCCGGCGTCGAGAATGAACAGCGCCTGGGGTGAGGCCGCCAGCACCGCCTCGGCGCCGCCTTCCCGCGGACGCCGCTCGCCCAGTTTCTGGCCGAGTTCGAAGGCGCGGATCACGTGGGGGTGCAGGCGCCGGGCGAGCGCGAGCTCCGGCTGGCCGAAGCGATCGCGCGCCTGGGGTCGGGCGACCATCAGGAAGGCCGCGTCCTCGCCCCGGGCGGCCAGGCCCAGGCGAACTACCGAGTGCAGATCGAAGGGGCGCATGAAGTCGTTGTAGAAATCGGTGCGCATCAGCTCGGCTTTCGGCATGGCGTCGTCGTCGGCGACGATGTGCGGCACGAAGTGGCGGACGCGGTCGCGGGGGCTGTACTGCCAGCGCTGGCTTGGGTGGCGGCCGGCGAAGGCGCTGAAGTAGATGGGCAGCAGCCCCGAATCGAGCCGCGAGCCCAGGCCCTCGCCCTGGCGGGTGCGCTGGTTCTGCCAGACCAGCGCGCTGGAGGCCGCCCCGGTCATGTCGGCGAAGGCCGCCAGGAACCGCGGCCACAGGTCGGGCTCAATGGCCGCGCCGTAAGCAAGGTCGAGGATGCCCCCGATATCGCGGTCGTCCATGCCTGCCCCCGGCCATGGCCGCGCCGAATATGTCCGGCGAAACCAGTCCATTTGCACCTAGGGCGCGCGCCGCGCCTGGCGTCAGGTGAGTTTCCAGCCACCACGCTGGAGCAGAAATCCCGATGAAATATCACCGCGAAACCGGCCGGAGCGCAATGCAAGACGCCTCAGGCGCGACTCGCGGGTCAACGCGAATGATGGAGTACAGAATGAAGTTTTCCGGCCTTCTGGCGGGCGCCGCCGTGGCGATCGGCCTTGCGACCGCGGTCGCACCGGCCCACGCCAGCACGGTGGTGCTGAACGAGACCCTCGACCTCTCGACGCCGCAGCAGAACTACGGCTTCACCGCCGGCTGGCGCGGGTTCGGTTCATTCAGCCCGGGGTTCAGCTACGACCTTTCGGCGGGTGACACGCTCGATTTCACCGTCCAGTTCGGGGCCGGCCAGTCGCTCACCCTGATCAATCCGACGTTCTTCTGGCTGTTCTCCTACGGGAGCGCGAACAGCAATGTGAACGGCACGGGCAGCCTAGCTTTCCTCGACGGGGACGGGAATGCGCTGCTCACGTCCAACCTCAAGACCGACGACGAGGGCGTCGTGCACTTTGGCCAGAACTTCGGTCCGGGGGACTTCGCGGCGCTGCCCACCACGCTCACTTTCCAGGGCCTGCACTATGTCGGCACACTGAACAGTTTCGCCAACCCCGACGTGACGATGTCGCACTACGCGGACCCGCAGGTGCTGTTCAGCGCCGATGGCGCGCGCATCGGCGGCCTGGGCGTGCCGGAGCCCGGGACCTGGGCGCTGATGCTGCTGGGCTTTGGAGGCCTGGGACTGGCGCTGCGTCGGCGCCGGCCACAGGCGCTCGCCGCCGCCTGATCCGGTCACGCCTTGGCTGCCGAGGCCAGGGCGTGGAAGCGGGTGATGGCGCCATAGACGCCCAGGCCGACACCGTTGGCCAGTTGTTCCAGTTCGAAGAGGTTGTGGGCCAGGAAGATCATCACCGAGCCGTCGGTGGGATCGGCCTGCCACCAGCCGCCGTAGGCCCCGGGCCAGCCCACCGTGCCGATGCCGCCCCTGCAGCGGGTGAGCTCGGCCTTTGCCGGATCGAGTACGACGGCGACGCCCAGGCCGAAGCCGTGTCCCGTGAACAGCGGCAGGCCGAAGTTCTCCGCCCGGACGCGCTGGGCGCCGCTCAGGTGGTTGGCGGTCATCAGAGCCAGGGTCTCTGGCTTCAGGAGGCGCACCCCGTCGACGGATCCTCCGCTCACGAACATCCGGGCGAAAGCCAGATAGTCGTCCACGGTCGACCAGAGCCCCGCGCCGCCGGAGACATAGGTCATGTCGTCCGGACGCTCGGCCAAGAACGAGCCGGATGGGCCGGTGCGGCGCGGCGTCAGGCGCGCCGCCTCGTCGAAGCCGTACATCACCGCGCGGCGGCCGCGATGCTCAGGGGGCACGACGAAGCCGGTGTCCTTCATGCCCAGTGGTTCGAAGATCCGGCGCCTCAGCACCTCGCCAAGCGGCGCGCCCTCGATGCGCGCGATGATGAAGCCGAGCAGGTCGACGGAACTGCCGTAGTGGAAGCCCGCGCCGGGCTGGTCGATCAGGGGCAGGGCGGCCAGGCCCGCGATCCAGTCGTCGGGCGCGACATGGCTGTCGAGGTCGCTCCCCAGGGCCGAGGCGTAGGCCGCCGCGAAGGGACCCGGGTGGAACGCGCCGTACGTCAGGCCCGAGCGATGGGTCAGCAGGTCGCCGAAGGTGATCTGGCGATCGGCCGGCCGGGTGTCGTCCAGCGGGGCGTCCGGCGCGCTCAGGACGCGCATGTCCGCGAACTCTGGCGCCCAGCGCGTGATCGGCTCGTCCAGCGCGACCTTGCCTTCGTCAAGCAGCATCAGGGCCGCCGTCGAGGTCACCGGCTTGGTCATGGACGCGATGCGGAAGATCGTATCGCGGGTCATCGGCGCCTGTGCCTCGACATCGCGCCAGCCCACTGCAGCGGCCTGCGCCACGTGGCCGTCCCGCCATACCATTGCCACCGCGCCCGCGATGTCGCCCGCATCCACGTACTCGGCCAGCGCGTTAGCGATCGGATCGGCGCTCATGTCGAAATCCACAAATATGTCGAAACTATAAAATATCATTTCTATAAAATTTGCAATCATCTAGCTTGTAACTGTGAGATCACCAGCGACTCTTGCACCGACGCGCCCGCGAAAGGGCCACAAGCGGGCGCGCACCCGGGCCGCGCTGCTGGCCGCCGCGCGCGAACTGGTCCGCGAGAAGGGCTATGAGCGCACCACCCTGCAGGACGTGGCCGAGCGCGCCGGCATGACCAGCGGCGCCATCTATGGCAACTTCCGGAACCGCGAGGATCTGTTCGTGGCTCTTGCGGCCGAGTACTGGGCGCCGATCAAGCCTGTGATCCGGCCGGGCTCAAGCTTCGCCGACAAGATGCGCGCGCTGGCCGCCGCCACGGTGGCCGCGGTCCCGGAGCGCGAGACGGCGGCCGTGGGGCGGCTCACCGGCATGGCCTACGCCCTCACCCACGAGGCCTTCCGCGCCCAGGTGCGCGAGGTCACCGCCAGGAGCTTCGGGACGGGGGCGGCTTGGCTACGCACCGTGGCCGACGACGGCGGACTGCCCATGGCGCCGGAGCTGCTGGTCTGCGTCATCCACGCGCTCACCGAGGGCCTGCTGTTCCAGCGGTTCCTCACCCCGGAGCTCGTCCCGGACGAAGTGTTCTATGCGGCCTTCGCGGCGCTCGCGGGCGAGCCGCCGGCGCCCTAGGATCGCGCCGACCTCCAGCCAAAGGGAACCAGGCGCATGGGACTTTTCGACGGCATCATCGGCGGCGTGATCGGGGCCGAGATGGCCACGGTCGTGAACAAGCTCATCGAGCAGCACGGGGGCGTGCAGGGCATCGTCTCCGAACTGCAGTCCAAGGGGCTGGGCGACACCGTGCAGTCCTGGATCAACCCCGGCCCCAACCAGCCGGTCAGCGCCAGCCAGATCCATCAAGCGCTGGGCCCGAACACCATCGCCGACCTGGCGGCCAAACTGGGCGTGTCGCCCGACGTGCTGGCCGGCAAGCTCTCCGAAGTGCTGCCCAAGGCGGTGGACGCGCTGACGCCCAGCGGCGTCGTCCCGCCGACCTAGGCCGCGGCCTCAGCCGCGGGGCTCTCGCCGGCGCAGACGCTGGCGATCTCGGCGAGGATGAGGGCCGGAGAGAACGGCTTTCCGACAACGCCGTTCATGCCTGCCGCGAGATAGGCTGCGCGCTGGTGGGTGAGCACGTTGGCGGTCAGGGCGATGATCGGCGTCGCCGCCGCCGCACCGCCGAGGGCGCGGATCCGGCGGGTCGCCTCCACGCCGTCTATCCCCGGCATCTGGATGTCCATGAGGATCAGGTCCGCGGCGTCGCTCCGGGTCGCCTCCACGCCGCGCTCGCCGTCCTCCGCGATGTCCACGCGGGCGCCAAGACTCTCCAGCATCCGGGTCACGATGAGCCGGTTGGTGGCGTTGTCCTCGACCACCAGGATGCGCAGTCTCGCGAGCGGCAGGGAATCGGCCGCTTCCAGCTCCACCGGGGCCTCGGCCGGCGGCGCGTCGATCTCGAACCAGAAGACCGACCCACGCCCCGGGGTGGAGGCGACCCCCACGTCGCCGCCCATCATCCGGGCCAGCTTGCGGGTGATCGCGAGCCCGAGACCGGAGCCGCCGAAGCGCCGCGTGGTGGAGGCGTCGGCCTGCTGGAAGCGCTCGAACAGGCGGGCCTGGGCTTCCGGCGGAATGCCGATCCCGGTGTCCTCGATCTCGAAGCGGAGGCGCCGCCCGGCGGGCGTATCCCGTGACGCCGCGCGGACCGTCACGGAGCCGCTTTCGGTGAATTTCACCGCATTGCCGATCAGGTTGAACAGGCATTGCCGCAGGCGCACGCCGTCGGTGAGGATCCAACGCGGCAGTTCCGCCACCTCCACCTGGAGGGTCAGCCCCTTGTCCCGCGCCTGGGGCGCCAGCATCTTCGCCACGCTCTCCACGATCGCGCCGGGGGCCGCCGGCTCGGCGGCGAGCACCAGCTGCCCGGCCGCGATCTTCGAGAAGTCGACCACGTCGTCCAGCAGCGCCTGCAGCATGGTCCCGCACGCCAACGCATCGTCGATCATCGCCAGCGCCTCGTCGGGCTCGGGCTGGGTCCGAAGAATGTGCAGCAGGCCCAGCACGCCATTCATCGGGGTGCGGATCTCGTGGCTCATGTTGGCCAGGAACTGGGACTTGGCTTCGGCGGCCAACTGGGCGGCGTGCTCGGCCGCGACCAGCGCCAGCTCCTGGCGCTTGGCGGCGTCGACGTCCATCACCAGGCCAACGCAGCTCAGCCAGCGCCCGTCGTCGCCGCGTTCGATATTGAGATACAGGCGGGCCCAGAAGACCCTTCCGCCGGCGTGCACCAGGCGGGCGTCCATGGGCTCGGGCTGGGCGCCTGGGCCCCGGGCCTCGCCGGCGGCGCGCACCATCTCGACATCGTCGGGGTGCACGAACGGCCAGACCGGAGCCGCCGCCTCCTCGAAGGTCATGGTCTGGCCCAGCAGGGCCTCGAACTCGGGCGAGGTCCAGACCCGACCCGCCGCGTAGTCGATCTCGAAGACCGCGCCCTTGCCGGCGCGCAACGCGATGCCCAGCCGCTGCGCCAGGGCGTCGGCGTCGGCGCGCGCCGCCGTGACCGCCTCCAGGGCCTCCGCCAGCTCGGTGATGTTCTGGGAGATGCCGTGCACCATCTGGCGGCCGTCGGCGAAGGTCTCGGCCCAAACGTGCGCGCGAATCCAGATCCACCGGCCATTCGCCGCCCGGAAGCGGTGGTCCACGGCCTGGAAGCCGCCCCGCTCCAGCACCGCCTCGATCGCGGCGTACATCTTGGGATAGTCGTCGGGGTGGCAGACCGCGAGGAAGTCTTCGGCCACGCGCATCTCGACGCCGACGCTCGCCAGCATCGCCAGCCACTCGGGTGACCACTCGATGGCGTCGGTTTCCGGATCGAAGCGCCAGTGCCCGACGCCTGCGGTTTCCTGCAGCCGCGAATTCGCCTGGCGCACCCGCTCGAGATCCTCGGCGCGCTCGCGCTCCGCCGTGACGGCCCGCAGGGCGCCCATCACTTCGCCATCCAGCCCGCGCCGGCAGTGTCCCTCAAGCCAGACCCAGCCGCCGTTCCTGTGCGCCATGCGGATGCACAGGTTCACCGCGCCATCCTGCTCGACCTTGCGAGCCATCGCTTTCAGCTCCGCCCGGTCGTCGGGGTGGCCGAAATCCAGCAGTCGCCGCCCGATCACGTCGGCGCGGGTCCAGCCGGTCACCGTCTCCCACGCCGGGTTGACCGAGAGCAGGCAGCCATCGGGACCCACGACCGCGAATAGGTCGGCCGCGTTCGCGAAGAACCACGTCGCCGAGCGCGACTCCAGGGCGTCTTCGGTCAACTGTGAATCCGGGTCCTGCCTACCTGCGGCCATCTTGGGTTCCGTCATTTTGGATGAGAGTGACGGCGAGGCGTGTGCGCACCCTTTATGGATTTCCGATGGACAATTTGCCGCGGGAGCCGGCCGCGCGCATGCTGAAGGCGGGCATCGGGAGGGGGTGGGCATGACACAGAACCGCAGGGGCGTGATCGGGCTGGGCGTCGGAGCGGCGCTTGTGGGTGCCGCAGCGCAGGCGGAACCCGCAAGGGCCGCGCGTGGCGGGCGGCTCCGCAACAGCTCGGTGACCACGATCCGGACTGCCGCGGGCGACGGGCTTGGCGTGCGAACAGCGCGCGGCGTACTGGACGTTGCTGGGGCCGAGAAGGACCTGCGGCTCGGCCTGCCGACAACGGTGGCGGCGCTGATTGCCGGTCAGGGTGACGTTGCGGCCCTGGCGGGTCTGCTCGCCAACGTCGCGGCCAGGGCGCCGGCTCGGCGGCTGATCGCCGAAGACAAGGTCATCTTCAGCCGGATTCTCGACAACCCGCCGAAGATCATCTGCGTCGGCCTGAACTACGCCGCCCACGCCGCCGAGGGCGGCTCCAAGCCGCCCACCGAGCCGATCCTGTTCAACAAATACAACACCGCCCTCAATCACCACGAGGGGACGATCAAGGTCTCGACCGAGCCCGCCCGCGAGTGGGATTACGAGGCGGAGCTGGTGATGGTGATGGGCAGGGGCGGCCGAAACATCCCCGAGACCTCGGCGCTGGACTACGTCTTCGGTTACGCCAGCGGCAACGACTTCACCGCCCGCGACCTGCAACGCAGGTCAGCCCAATGGATGCTGGGCAAGACCGTTGACGGCTCGGGTCCCTTCGGCCCCTGGCTGGTCAGCGCCGACCAGGTCGACGTCAACAACCTCGATATGAAGATGACCGTCAACGGACGGGTGCGGCAGTCGACCAACACCCGGCTGATGATCTTCAGCTGCGCCCAGATCATCGCCTACTGCTCGAAGCACTTCACGATGGAGCCGGGCGACGTGATTTTCACCGGCACCTGCGAGGGTACAATCAGCGGCGATCCGCCGGACAGACGCATCTGGCTGAAGGCGGGCGATCGCATGGTCACCTCGATCCAAAGTCTCGGCGATCTCTCGGTGACCCTGGTCTAGCCCCGGCGCGCGTCCCGCCGCGACGCCGCGACGCCTGACGTGACCCGGATAGACCCGGCCTCAGATCGGCTGGTCAATGGACGCCGCCAGCGGGGTGAAGGTCTTCGGGCCCGCTTCGGTCATGTACCAGCAGTCCTCCAGTCGGATGCCGAATTCGCCGGGGATGTAGAGACCGGGTTCGTCGGAGAAGCACATTCCGGCCGCCAGCGGCGTGGCGTCGCCGTGCACCAGATAGGGCGCTTCGTGGCCGTCCATGCCGATGCCGTGGCCGGTGCGGTGCGAGAGCCCGGGGAGTTTGTAGCCGGGGCCCCAGCCCTCTCTCTCGTAGTAGGCGCGCACCGCGTCGTCGATCGCGCCGACAGCCACGCCGATCTTCGCGGTCTGCAGCGCGATCTCCTGGCCGCGCTTCACCGTCGCCCAGACCTTGCGCTGCTTCGCGCTCGGCGCGCCGACGACCCAGGTGCGGGAGATGTCGGAGGTATAGCCGTGTACGGTGCAGCCGACGTCGATCAGCACCACCGAGCCCTCGTGTACGGTCTGTTTCTGGTGCGAGCCGTGCGGATAGGCGCTGGCCTCGTTCAGCAGCGCCAGCCCGCCGTCCCATCCCCCGCCCTGGGCCGTGGTCGCCGCCCCGATCAGGTCGTTGATCTCGCCGGGGCCCATGCCGGGCTTCACGGCGTGATAGGCGTGGCGGATGGCCTCCAGGGTGATGGTGTTCGCCAGCCGCATCAGGTCAAGCTCGGCCGGGGACTTGATCAGGCGGCAGGCGCGGACCAGGGCGTCGCCGGAGACCACCTGATAGGCGCCCGCGCCGGCCTGGCGAACGCCGTCGACGATGAACAGGCGGGTCGTGGCTTCGAAGGCGATATTCCCGGACGCCAGGCCGCGGTCCTTCAGGGCGCCGACGATCCGTTCGAACGGGCTCTCGTGTTCGTTCCAGGGCCGGACGTCGTCGCCCACCGTCAGGGTCTCGCGCACCGAGGGCTCCTCGAACGCCGGGGTGACGATTACGATGCCGCCGCGCGCGGGGATCACCGCGGCTGTGGTCCGCTCCGAGCGCCACCACTGGACGCCGGTGAAGTAGTCGAGGCTCGTGCCGGATTCGACGATCATCGCACCGACGCCGGCGTCGGCCATCAGCCGCTGCAGCCTGGCGATGCGGTCGCGGCGTTCGTCGGCGCTGATCGGCCTGGCGCCAGCGGTCATCGGCCGAAGCTGCGGCGGGCCTGCGGCGAGACCCAGCGAGGGGACCAGCGCCGATGCGGCTCCGGCAGCGAACACCGCGCGGCGTGTGAGTTGACCCGTCATCCGAACACCTTCCGCCGCCCTGACTCGCGGTGACTATCCTATCGCCCGCAGAGCCATGCCAGCCTTTCCGACCGGCCTAGCCAACGGGCTTCAGCGCCAGCGCCTTCAGCGCCTCGTCGATGGGGATGAAGAAGTTGATGTTCTGGGAGACGCCGCCCGGCTCGTAGGTGGACTGGGTGACGCCGACCACCCAGCCCTTCTCGTCCAGCAACGGGCCGCCCGAGTCGCCATGGGTGATCGCCACGTCGCTCTGGATGAAGGTCTGACCGCCGATGACCCGCTGCGAGGTCGAGACCACGCCGCGCGTGAGTGTCCCGGCGAACTGGGTCTCCCGCGGGGTGCCGATGGCGAAGACCGTTTCGGCCAGCGCCACCGGCCGGCGCCGGATGGCCAGCGGCCGGACGCCTGGCGGGTCGGTCTTGACGAGGGCCACGTCGCGGCGGGGCTCGATACGGACGACGGCGCCGGGCGTCTCCACGCCGTCGGGCCAGCGCACAGTCACCGCCGACGCGGCGCCGACCACATGGGCGTTCGTGAGCAGATAGCCGTCGGCGGTGATCAGCAGGCCGCTGCCCAGCGACTTGCCCGTGATGATGGAGACCACGCCCCGGGCCGCCTGCTCCAGCGGCATCGGGCTTCCCGGCGCCGCCAGGGCGAGGCGCATCTCCGCCAGGGGAACCTCGATCGCGGCGACGGCGGGCTTCGCGCGCGGGCGGGGCGGCGGCTTGACGGCTTTGCGGAACGCCGGATCGTCGATCAGCGCCTGGACGTTGGCGCGGAAGGCCGCCTCGAACAGCGGACCGGGCGCATCGGCGGCCATCTGCCCAGCGTCGCCGCTCGCGCGGGTTTCGATGACGGAGAGCGGCTTGCTATTACCAGGGTCGATAACGCGCCAGGTGACCGTCATCGTTAGCGTACCGGCGACGTGTTTGCGGCCGCGCTCGCACAGGTTCGCGGCAAGCGCGCCGATCCGGCCCTCTATCCGCAGCCTTGACCTTGCCCGAACGGGTGTGCTTCCGGCGAGCACTTCGGCGAACAGCGCCGGAAATCCCGCAACCGCCGCCTCGCCGAGAGACGGGTCCCAGCGCAGGTCCCCCGAGCTCTGGTCGCAGTTCCTGCCGCGGGATATCGCCCCCCACGCGTCGCCCGGGGCTGTACTGAAGATTGCCTGGCCGAGGACCAGGGTTCGGATCTTGCTGGCGGTGGCGTCAGCCGGGCCGGCCATCGCAACAGCGCCCAGGACGCACCCCAGCAGGCGCCAGCCTGACAGCGACCGATTCATCAATTCTCCCCTCGCAACGCTGCAGATTAAGCCACGGGAAACCGCCGACTCAACCCTCGCTGAACACCGCCAGTTCATTCCCGCTGGGGTCGCGGAAATGGAAGCGGCGACCGCCGGGGAAGCTGAAAATCGGGCGGGTGACCAGGCCGCCGGCGTCCGTCACCCTGGCCAGCATCGTCTCCAGGTCCGTGGCGAACAGCACCACCAGCGGCGCTGCCGGCCGGTCCGCCGGATCGGCGTTGAAGCCGCCGTCCATGCCGCCGTTGTCGAACGCCGCATACGCCGGACCGTAGTCGATGAACGTCCAGCCCAAGGCGCGTTCGTAAAAGCCCTTGGTGGCCGGCAGGTTGGTTCCCGGGAGTTCGACGTAGTCGATCTTGCCGTCCACGCGCATGGAGCTAGTTTCCGAGAGTTCCGTGTTTGTTCCAGACTATTGGCTCAACCCTCGAGAGTCCAGACCGCGGTCTTCTTGACGGCGAAATCCTCCAGTTCGCGCGTGGTCTCCACCTCGTATTCGACAAGCTTCGTGAGGCCGCTCCTGGGGAAGTAGCTGCGGCCCGGGTCGCCGATCAGCACCGTCGAGCCCTGGGCCCGGGCGGCGGCCAGCCAGACCATCACCTTCTCGGTCATCGGCTTTTCGTAACAGATGTCGCCGGCCAGGATGACCTCGGCCCAGGGCGGCGGCGCGGCCTGCAGCAGGTCGGACGCGCTGTAGGCGACGCTGACCCCATTGACCCCGGCGTTGAGGGCCAGTGCGGCCTCGCAATAGAGGTCGATATCGGCGGCGAGCACGTCCTTTGCGCCCGCCATCTTCGCGGCGATCCCGACCAGGCCCGAGCCGGAAGCGAAGTCGATCACCCGCCTGTCGGCGACGGTCCCGGGGTTGTCGAGGACGTAGCGGGCCAGCGCCTGGCCGCCGGCCCACGCGAAGGCCCAGAACGGCGGCGGCAGTCCGCTCTCGGCCAGCGCCTCCTCCGTCAGCTTCCAGATCGGGGTGATCTCGTCGGCCAGGTAGAGGCGCAGCTCCGGGGTGTGCGGCGGGGCCTGCAGCCGGGTGTTTGCGACGATGAAGTCGCGGCGGCCTTGGAGGGTCTGGGGGATCATCGGGCTTACTAGACCAAACCCGCTCGGATGCGCGAGGATCGTCAAATGCTGAGCACCGACCCCGGGGCCGCCGAGGACCGCCTGCGCGCGCTGTGCCAGGCGATGCCCGAGACCGACGAGAAGCTCAGCCACGGGATGCCGGCCTTCCGCGTGGCGGGCAAGATGTTCGCCTACTTCTGGCACGACCATCACGGGGACGGGTTCACGCGCGTGGCGGTGAAGACCACCGGTCGCGACGAACAGGACTTCCTGATCGAGGCCGACCCCGGGACCTACAGCTGGCTGCCCTATATGGGCCCGTCCGGATGGATCGGGGTCAGCCTGGCCGATGACGCCGACTGGACGCTGGTCGCGGCGCGGGTGGCGTCGAGCTGGCGACTGGCCGCGCCGCGGCGGCTGACGGGGAGCTGAGGCTGAGCACGACCCGGGGGACGTCATGTGGCTTTCACCCCCCGCCCGGGACGCGACCCAAGTCCGCCGTTCCCCATCGCTCAAAAGCCTGTATCTTATCAGTGTAAACATTGGAGGCTACGACGATGGACGGACAGGGGACGGTGCTGGTGACCGGCGGGTCCGGGTTCATCGGCGGCTGGTGCGTCATCGGCCTGCTTCAGCAGGGCTATGTGGTGCGCACGACGGTGCGTGACCTCGCGCGCGAGGCCGGCGTTCGCAAGGCGCTGGGGACGGTGGTCGATCCTGGCAATCGCCTGAGCTTTCATGCCGCCAACCTGACCGACGACGCAGGATGGGACGCGGCCGCCGCCGGCTGCGATTACGTCCTGCACGTCGCCTCGCCGCTTGGAGTGGCCGAGCCGAAGGATCCGAACGAGCTGATCGTGCCGGCCCGCGAGGGCGCCAGGCGGGCGCTGAACGCGGCGATCGGGGCCGGGGTGAAGCGGGTGGTGCTGACCTCCTCGGTGGCGGCGACCAGCCAGGAAGCCGGTACGGACTCGATCAGCGATGAGACCGTCTGGACCGACCCAGACGCGCGCGGCGTCAGCGCCTATGCGCGCTCCAAGACTCTCGCCGAGCGGGCGGCCTGGGACCTGATCAACGCCTCGTCGAGCAAGACGACCCTGGCGACGGTCAACCCGGCGCTGGTGCTGGGGCCGGTGCTGAGCGGCGACTTCTCCGAGTCGGTGCAGGTGGTGGAGCGGCTGCTGTCCGGACGGGTTCCGGGCCTGCCGCGGCTGGGGTTCAATGTCGTCGATGTGCGCGACGTGGCCGACCTGCACATCCGGGCCATGACCGACCCGAAGGCGGCGGGAGAGCGGTTCGTGGCGGCGGCGAACTATGCCTGGATGGCCGACCTCGCCGCCCTGCTTCGCGACCGGCTGGGCGCGGCCGCGGCCCGGGTTCCGACCCGCAAGGTGCCGGACTTCGTCATCCGGCTGGCGGGCCTCTTCGACAGGGACCTGGGCTCGGTGACGCCCGGCCTTGGCCGCAAGCATGACTTCGCCTCGAACAAGGCCCAGCGCCTTCTGGGCTGGCGGCCCCGGCCGCTGGAGGAGACGGTGCTCGACACCGCCCGCAGTCTGATCGCGCACGGCCTGGTCTGATCCCGGGCGGCGCGTCCGCCCGTCCTGACCTGTCGCCCTTGGAGCCATGCAGCCCGCGGCCGGCGGGTCCGCGCGCGTCCAGATGTCGGGGCAGGACGGTGGCGATGACCGGCGCGGCGCCCTCCAGGAATCGCCACTGGGGTGAAACCGGCCGTGAGGCATCCATCCCCGTGAGGCAGGCGAGACCTGCTCCCCCAAACCGGTGGCGGCCCGTCTATTTTCCACAGGACTACAGCCTCCCATGTCTCGCTTCTTCGCCGTCCTCTAAGGTGTCGTCGCCTTTCTGATCTTCTTCGCGCCCTTCCTGTATTCGGTGGGTTTCGCTGGCAATCTGTGGGCCCCCAAGTGGATCGACGGGGTCAGCCCGCAGGCCTGGCGGCGTCGATCGCCATCGACCTTGGCCTGATCGCGTTCTTCGCGGTCCAGCACAGCGTGATCGCCCGGCCGGCCTTCAAGCGTCATTGGACCCGGTTGGTCCCGGAGCCCATCGAGCGCTCGACCTATGTGCTGTTCTCGAGCCTGGCGCTGATCCTGCTCTGCTGGCAGTGGCGGCCCCTGCCGCATGCCGTCTGTACGATCACCTCGCCGCTGGCGGTGGCGGCGATCTGGGCGGGGTTCGTCCTGGGCTGGGCCCTAGCGCTGCTCAGCACCTTCCTTATCAACCACTTCGGCCCGAATCAGGTCTGGGCCTACGGGCGCAAGTAGGTCGCGGCGCCGCCGCGCTTCGTGACGCCGCCGTTCTATCGGGTGGTCCGCCACTCGCTCTACCTGGGTTTCCTGATGTCGTTCTGGGCGACGCCGAGGCCGCGCCGCGGCGGTCCTTGACCTCACTGCCGCGGGCGTGGTCCGTGGCGACAGGGTTCGGGGGAATTCATGACGCACGAGGCGGTCGATATTGCCGGCATGCCGGCCCGGCGACGCGTGCAGGTAATGGCCTATGGCGGTCTGATCCTGCTGCTCCTGCAGTTCGCCGCGCCCTACGAGGGCCTGATCGGGTTGCCCATCACCTTTTTTCTGAAGAACAAGTTGCACCTATCGGCCAATGCCGTGGCCCAGTTCAACGTCATGACGGCCGCCCCGCTGTTCCTTGGGTTCCTGTTCGGGATGCTGCGCGACCGCTGGAGCCCCTTCGGAAGCGGCGACCGGGGCCTGCTGATCCTGTTCGGCCTGATCACCGGGGCAATGTACGCCGCTGTGGCGTTCGTCGCGCCAAGCTACCTGATGCTGCTGAGCGCCGTGATCCTGCTGACCTGCGCCATCCAGGTCGCCTGGGCCGCCGCGCGGGGCATGATGGCCGACATCGGCCAGCAGCACGCCATGGCCGGCCAGACCAGCACCGTGATGAACATGGCCGTCGTGGTTCCCTCACTCGTCGCCTATCTGCTGGGAGGCTTCCTCAGTGGGGCGCTGGAGGGCAGCTCGGCGACCACGGCGGCAAGGATGCTGTTTCTGGTCGGCGCGGGGCTGATGGCGATGGTCGCGCTCAGCGCCGGGCTTGGTCCACGGAGCCTGTTTCACGCCCTCCCACGTGCGAAGTCGACGGCCAGCCTTGTTTCCGAGGTCGTACGGATCGCCCGGCACAGGGCGGTCTATCCGGCGCTGGCGATCTACCTCCTGTGGCAGTTCGCGCCGGCAGGCGGCGTGGCCTTGCAATTCCACATGGCCAATACGCTGCACGCCACCGACGCCCAGGTCGGCGCCTTCTATGCGGTCTTCTATGTCGGGTTCATACCAACCGTGGCGGCCTATGGCTGGCTCTGCCAGCGGGTGAAGCTCAGAGCCCTGCTCTGGTGGGGCACTGGCGGGGCCGTGCTGCAGTGGCTGCCGATCCTCTTCGCCCACACGCCTGGCCAGGCGTTGATGGCCGCCATCCCCATCGGCCTGATGGGTGGCATCGCACAGGCGGCCTATGTGGACCTGGCGATCCGCTCCTGTCCACGCGGCCTGCAGGGTACGATGGCGATGATGCTGATCGCCGCCTACTGGGTGGCGCTACGGTTCGGGGACCTTTGGGGCGCCTGGCTCTATGACCACAAGGGCGGCTTTACGACCGCGGTCTACGCGACGATCGCTGTCTACGCCGCGATCCTGCCGCTCCTACTGCTGACGCCTAAGCATCTCACCGCCACCACGGACGGCGAGGCGATCGCGGCCTGAGCGGCGACCTCTTGCCCGGGCTCCGGAAACGCGCTCTTGGCGGCGCCTGACGCTTCCTGACCTGAGCCCCAAGGGACCATGACCTCGCACTACACCAGCGACGCCGAAATCGAACGGATCGGCCGCGGCCTGCTGGACCGCACCCTGCCGCGCCTGGAGTGGACCCACGCCGCGCACTACGCCGCCGCGCTGTGGATCTTTCGCGCGCGGCCCGACATCGATGCGCCGCGCGAAATGCCCGGCATCATCGCTGGCTACAACGTGGCGGCAGGTGGCGAGAACACCGACACGGCCGGCTATCACGAGACCATCACCCAGGCCTCGCTGCGGGAAACCAAACGGTTCCTCGACGCGCACCCGGCCTCGCGACCGCTGCACGCGATCCACGCCCTGCTGATGGACGGGCCGCTGGGCGACCGCGAGTGGATGCTGGACTACTGGACCCGCGCGCGACTGTTCTCGGTGGAAGCCCGGCAGGGCTGGGTCGAGCCGGACATCGCGCCGCTTCCCGCCTGTCGCCCCGCGCGGGATCGAGGTCTCCGGCCTCTGTGGAATGCTCGCGCGGCGCCGGGTCTCTGGCGGGAGTCTTCGTCATGACCGCTTCAACGAAACACGGCGGTCACTCGATGACGACGCCGAAACGATGCCGCCATCTTCCAGACGCCCTGATCTGGGATTCATCCTGCTGGATAACTGACGGCCACGGCGCCGCGAGCGGAGGACGCAGGGCATGGTCAGGACGTCAATTCTTCACAGGCTGCGCGATGGCGCCTGCCTGGCGGCGCTGGCCGTATCGGCGGCGCATGCCCAGGCTCCGATCCTGGCCGAGGCCGCCGCCAGTACACCCGCGACCGTTTCCGAAATCGTGGTCACCGCCGAGCGGGCGCAGGCCGGCGCGGTGATCGGCGATGTCCCGCCGGAGCTCCAGCTCGCCCCGGCCGACATCCAGGCCTACGGCGTCTCGAGCATTTCCGGCCTGCTCGCCGAGCTGGCGCCGCAGGTCCGCAGCGATCGCGGGCGGGGCGGCGGCGGGCCGGTGGTGCTGATCAACGGACGGCGCGTCTCGGGCTTCGCTGAGATTCGCGACTTGCCGACCGAGGCGATCCTGCGGGTCGACATCCTGCCGGAAGAAGCCGCGCTGAAGTACGGCTACGCCGCCGACCAGCGGGTCATTAACTTTGTCCTGAAACCGCAGTTCAGGGCGGTGACGGTGGAAGCCTCCGGCGGCGCGCCGACCGCGGGCGGGCGGCAGAGCGGTCAGGTCGAGGTGGGGATTTTCCGGATCATTGACGACAACCGCGCCAACCTCGACCTCAAGTACCAGGCCGCCAGCGCGCTGACCGAGGCCGAGCGCAACCTGACCTCGCTGTCGTCCGGCCAGACGTTCGACTTCATGGGCAATGTCCGCTCACCAACCCCTGGCGCCGAGATCGACCCCGCCTTCAGCTCGCTCGCGGGCCGGCCTGTTACCATCGCGGGGGTTCCGGCGGGCGCGGACGGACGAACCTTGCGCCTCGCCGACTTCCTGCCCACCGCCGGGATCGCCAACGCCAGCGACGTGCGCCGCTACCGCACCCTCCTGCCGCAGACCCGGCAGGCCAGCGCCAACGCTGTCTACAGCCACCCGCTGTTCGCCGGGATCAACGCCAGTTTCAACGCGACGCTCGAGGCCAGCAGCAGCGATGCGCGCCTGGGCCTGCCCGGTGTCGCCCTGCAGGTCCCGGCCGGCGGCCCGTTCTCGCCCTTCAGCCAGCCGGTGGAGGCGGACCGCTACGTCGCCGGCCTTGGCGCGCTCGGCCAGAGCAGCAACGGCTGGTCTGGCCACCTGGGGACCACGCTCAACAAGGACATCTCCCGCTGGCGGCTGTCGCTCACCGGCGCCTACGACCATGCCGACAGCAAGACGGAGAGCGGCACGGGTATCGACGCGACCGCGCTGCAGGCCCTGCTGACAGCGCGCTCGGCGACGCTCAATCCGTTCGGCGTCCTGCCGGCGGACCTGCTCAAGATGCGGGCGCCGAACACCGCGCATTCCATGTCGGACGGCGGCAATGTGCAGCTGGTGGTCAATGGCCCGCTGTTCAACGCCCCCGCCGGCGCTGTGCGGACCAGCCTGCGGGTGGGCGACGCCTATAGCCGGTTCGGTTCGGACTCCGAACGTCAGGGCGTCGCGCGCACCGCCGACTTTTCGCGCAACACACTGAACGCCCAGGCCAACTTCGACCTCCCGCTGACCAGCAAGCGGCAGGATTTCCTGCCGCAGTTCGGCGAGCTGTCGGCCAACCTGAACGTGGCGGCGGAGCAGCTTTCCGACTTCGGAACCCTCACCACCATGGGCTACGGCCTGAACTGGCGTCCGACCACGCAACTGAGCTTTCTGGTCACCAACAGCCACGACCAGGATGCACCCACCCAGCAGCAGCTGGGCAATCCGCTGGTGCTGACCTCGGGCACGCGCCTGTTCGACTACGCCACGGGGCGTACCGTAGACGTGACCAGCATCTCTGGCGGCAATCCGGCGCTGGCCAGCAACACCCGCGACGTCCTCAAGCTCGGCGCCACCTGGAAGCCGTTCACCGCCCACGACCTGACGCTCACCGCCAACTACGTCGACAGCCGTGAGCGCAACCCGATCCTGACCTTCCCGGCGGCCACGGCGGCCATCGAGGCCGCCTTCCCCGAGCGGTTCGTGCGCGGCGCCGACGGTCAGCTGACCCAGGTGGACTTCCGGCCGGTGAACTTCGCCAGCCTGGACCGGCGCGAACTGCGCTGGGGCCTGAACTACACCAAGCCGATCGGCCCCAAGACGGCGCCCCAGCGCGGCCGCTTCGGTCGGCCCCCCGCCGACGGTGATGCGCCCCGGCTCGACACTGGCGGCGGATTTGTCGGCGGCGGTCCGCCGGGCGGCTTCGGCGGACCTGGCGGCGGCGGTGGCCGCGGCGGCCTCCAGGAAGGGCGGCTGCAGGTCTCGCTCTATCACACGGTGATTTTCCAGGATGAATACCTGGTGCGGCGCGGCGGGCCGCTGCTTGATCTGCTGAACGGCGCGGCGGCCGGCAACGGCGGCGGCCAGCCGCAGCACCAGATCGAGGCCCAGCTCGGGGTGTCGGAGCGCGGCATGGGCGCACGCCTGAGCGCTGACTGGCTGAGTGGTACGACCGTCACCGGAGCGGCCGGATCGCCCAGCGGCGACCTGCGTTTCTCGGACATCGGCAAGGTCAGCCTGCGGCTCTTCGCCGACCTCAGCCAGCAGAAGACGCTGATCCAGAAGGCGCCGTTCCTGAAAGGCGCGCGGGTGACGCTGGGCGTCAGCAACATCTTCGACGCCAGGGTGAGGGTGAAGGATGGCTCCGGCGCCACGCCGCTCAGCTATCAGCCGGACTACATCGACCCACAGGGCCGGACCATCCGCCTTAGCTTCCGGAAAGTCTTCCTCTAGGCGGCCTTCGCCGTGGCCTGGCGTAGCACGTCGAGATAGCCCGGCGCGGTGAGCATGCCGTCCATCACGCCCCGGGCCTTCAGCAGGCGGTGGGCGCGGGGCAGGCTGTAGCAGGGCACATGCATGAACATGTGATGCTCGCAGTGATAGTTCACATAGTAGGGCGCGATGAACGCCCGCTCCAGCCAGTTGGCCGTGGTCGTCCGCGCGTGGCGCAGCGGGTCGGGCTCGTTCTTCGCGACGCAGGCGTGCTCGGCGATGTTGCGTAGGCGGGTGACCATCGGCAGCCAGGTCGCCTGCGGGACCAGCCACAGCACCGGCCACACCCACCAAAGGCCGAAGGGCGCGGTCACCGCGATCGTCGCGACCATGCCGATCAGGAAGCGCCGGCGGCTGGCGATCGCCTCCGCCAGGATGGGCGCCGGGGGTTCGCCCGGCTTGCGTCCGGCGATGCGTTTCACGAGGCCCGACCAGCGCTGCTTGTAATAGGTCTGGCCGGTGAGATCGCGGACGATCTTGCGGCGCAGCGACAGGCGCGTGATCGGGAAGGGGGCGGAGAGCGCCAGGTCCGGGTCTTCCGCCTGCTGGGCGTACTTGTGGTGGCCCAGGTGATAGGTTCGGTAGCCCTGCAGGCCGCCGGTGGTGAGGTGATTGCCCACCCAGTCATTGACCTTCAGGTCCGGGTGCAGCGCGCCGTGGGCTGCGTCGTGCATCAGGATTGCGATGCCAAGCTGGCGCGCGCCGATGATGGCGATGGCCAGCGGGATGGTGATCGGGCGCAGATACCATGGGCTGGCGACCGCCATGGCCATGGCGAGCCCGATGACAATCCAGGCGTGGGCCAGCAGCGCCAGGCCCTTCCACCCCGAGCGGCGCGCCAGCGGCGCCCACTCGTCGGGCGCGAAATAGGCTTTCGGATCGATGCGTGAGGCGACGGCCATGGCGCGATTGTAACGCCGAACCGGGGGCGAAAACAGAATGACCCTGCGGAAGCCGCTCAGAACGCGATGGGCAGCCGCGTGCCGACCACGATGGCCAGGAACAGGATCAGCCCGGCGCCGGTGTTGGACCTGAAGAGCGCCAGCGCCAGCGCCCCGTCGTCCACCCGCACCCGCCTCGCCTGCCAGATCAGGTGGGCGGCGTAGGCGGCGAGCAGCACAAAGAAGAGCGGCGTCAGGCCGGCCGCCACCCCCATCGCCGCAAGCAGGGCGAGGCTCGCCAGGTAGAAGCCCAACACCGCCCGCGGGGCCTTCGCGCCCAGCCGCCGTGCGGAGGATTTCACGCCGGCGAGGGCGTCGTCCTCGAGGTCCTGGATCGCGTAGATGGTGTCATAGCCCAGCGTCCAGAAGACGCCCGCGGCGTACAGCAGGAGGGTCGGGAGATTAATCGCGCCTGTCGCGGCAGCGTACCCCAGCAGCGCGCCCCAGTTGAAGGTCAGACCGAGCCAGGCTTGCGGCCACCAGGTGATCCGCTTCATGAACGGATAGGCGGCGACCAGCGCCAGCGAGCCGGCGCCCAGCGCGATGGCCAGCGGTGGCAGGCTGATGAGGATCAGGAAGGAGACCAGGCAGCAGGCCAGCACGAAACCCCACGCCTGCTTCACGCTGATCTTGCCGGCGGGGATCGGGCGCAAGGCGGTGCGGGCCACCTTGGCGTCAATGTCACGGTCGACGATGTCGTTGTAGGCGCAACCCGCCGCCCGCATCAGCGCCGCGCCGAGGAAGATCTTGATCAACAGGATCGGCGAGGGCAGGGCGTGCACCATGGCGCCGGCCAGCGCCGCCCCCTGGAACCCCGGCAGCATCAGCAGCCAGATCCCCGTCGGCCGGTCGAACCGCCCGAGCTTCAGCCACGGCCGCAGGCCCGCTGGCGCATGGCGGTCGACCCAGTTTGTCGGCAGGGCGTCGGGCAGGGGCGCGGTCATGCTCAGTGCTTTAGGGCCAGGGTGGCTCGCGAGCCACCCTGCCAATAAAGCGAAACAAGGTTCGCTGACCGGCTTGACGCAGCGGGCCGGGAAGCTACCGTTAACGCCTCGATGACCCGAAAGGAGGGTGACGATGACAGTTCGTTTCGCACCTGCCCCTCGACGGTTCGCCGGGCCGCCGCCGCGCTTCTGACTCAACCGGACTGCTTCGGCTGAGGGCCTGATTGGCCCGCTTCACGAAGCTATCCCTCGCGCCCGCGGTCCGCCCGAGCTCTTCCAAAGCTCTCGCCTCAGCCGATTTCTTCCCATTGCGCCTGCCGCCGCCGTCCCCAAGGGACATTCGCGGTCGCCGGGCGCCGACCTTCGAGTTTTACAATGACCGACCATTATGAGGACACCGACGAAGCGCGCGAACGCGTGCTGAAGAACCGTCAGGTCCTGGGCTTCATCTCCAGGTTCTGGCTGCGGCGCCCCTGGCTGCTTGCCGGGACCGTCGGCCTGACCCTGGTGGCGATCGGCTTCGACCTGTCGCTGCCCTGGGCGGCCGGTCGACTGGTGGACGCGGTGGGGCTGGGCCCCGCCAATCCCGACCCGGCCTGGCGGGCGTGGCTGGTCTTCGTGGGCGTCTACCTGGCGTTCTCGGTGATCCGCAACACGGCGATGCGCTTCCTGATCCCCATGTCCGCGAAGAACATGAAGGACATGACCGACGAGGCCTTCAAGAAGGTGCAGACCTTCTCGGCCGACTGGCACGCCGACAGCTTCGCGGGCTCGACTGTGCGCCGGCTCTCGCGCGCTATGTGGGGCTATGACGTGGTCACCGACGCCGCCCTGATCTGGTTCGGGCCCGCCGCCATCGTGCTGTGCGGACTGTGCGTGATGATGGCGCTGCGCTGGCCGCTGGTGGGCCTCTTCGCTTTCGCGGTGACGGTGCTCTACATCGCCTCCAACATCGTACTCACGTCGCTCTACGCTAGGCCGCTGAACCTGCGGTCCGTGGCGCTGGACTCCCGGATCGGCGGAGCGATCGCCGACTCCATCTCGTCCAACGCTACCGTGAAGGCGTTCGGCGCGGAGTCGCGCGAGGACGAGCGTATCGCCGGCGTCACCGAGCTTTGGCTCAAGGCGACGATCAAGACCTGGAACCGCTTCACGGACCTCTGGCTCATTCACAACATCATGCTGGTGGTGCTGCAGGCGGGGATGACCGGACTGCTGGTCCGCCTGTGGTCGCAGGGCCAGGCCAGCGCGGGCGACATCGCGTTCGCGATCACCTCGTTCATGCTGATGAGCGGCTATCTGCGCAATGTCGGCGACAACATCCGCATGGCCCAGCGCGGCCTCGACGACAGCGAGGACGTCGCCCGCTACGCGACCACGGACCCCCAGGTGCTGGACGCGCCCGGCGCGCCCGCCTTCCGCAGCGAACTCGGCGAGATTGTCTTCGACCGGGTGGTGTTCCGCTACAAGTCCGCCGAGCAGCCGCTCTACGACAACTTTACCCTGCGTATCGCGCCAGGCGAGCGGGTGGCGCTGGTCGGGCCGACGGGGGCAGGCAAGTCGACCTTCGTGAAGCTGATCCAGCGGCTCTATGACCTGGAGAGCGGCCAGATCCTGGTGGACGGGCAGGACATCGCCACGGTCAGCCAGGGATCGCTGCGCCGCGCCATCGCGGTGGTGCCGCAGGACCCGGCGCTGTTCCACCGCAGCCTCGCGGAAAACATCGCCTATGCCCGGCCCGGCGCGACCGAGGACGAGGTGGCGCTGGCCGCGAAGCGGGCGCGGGCGGCCGACTTCATCGCGAAGCTGCCGGCCGGCTATGGAACCCTGGTGGGCGAGCGTGGGGTGAAGCTCTCGGGCGGTGAGCGGCAGCGGGTGGCGATCGCCCGGGCTTTCCTCGCCGATGCCCCGATCCTGGTGCTGGACGAGGCGACATCCTCGCTGGATGTGGAGACCGAGCGTCAGGTGCAGGCGGCGATGGAGGAGCTGATGGTGGGCCGCACCACCATCGTCATCGCCCACCGCCTGTCGACGATCCGCGGCGCCGACCGCATCCTCGTTTTCGAGGACGGCCGGATCGTGGAGGAAGGCCGGCACGCCGACCTGGTAAAGAAGGGTGGGGCCTACGCGCGGCTTCACGCGGTGACGGAGGGGACAGCCTAGGAACCGTCGCCATGGCGGACGCTTTCTTCCTGCGAAGAGGACCCGCCAGGGCTGACGAGAAACCCCACACCGTGCCGGCCGGCATCCTGGACGCCTTCCTCGGCAACCGGGGCGCCGACGGCGAACTGCTGCGTAACGGCGTGCCGGTGATACTCGTCGATACGCCCGCCGAGGATGATGAAGACGACGACGTTTAGCGCGGCGGAAGCGTCGCCGGGCTCGCAAATTCGCGGGTTCACCCTACATAGGCCCGATGTCCGAAACGTCCCTTCCCGATGACCTTGTCGCGGCCTTCCAGACCGAGGGCCAGCCGGTGCGCGGCCGGCTGGCTCGCCTGGGTCCCGCCGTCGACGAGATCCTGCGCGCCCACGACTATCCCGAGCCGGTCGCCAATCTGCTGGGCGAAGCCTGCGCGCTGGCCGCCCTGGTGGGCTCCAACCTGAAGTTCGAGGGCCGGCTGATCGTCCAGGCCCAGGGCGATGGGCCCGTGCGCTTCGTGGTGGCCGACTACGACACCTCCGGTGGCCTGCGCGGCTACTGCCGCTTCGACGCCGACAGGGTGGCGCAGGCCTCGGCCGGGTTCGTACGCCCGGGCGCAAAGACCCTGCTGGGCGAGGGGGTCTTCATCATGACTGTCGACCAGGGCGCCGACATGGACCGCTACCAGGGCGTCACCGCCGTCGAGGGCGAGACCCTGGCGCTTTGTGCGGAGCAGTATTTCAGCCAGTCCGAACAGACGCCCACGCGGGTGCGGCTGGCCGTGGGTCAGGCGGATGTGGGCCTGGGCCTGCACTGGCGGGCCGGCGGCATCCTGATCCAGCACGTGGCCGAGGATACCGCGCGCGGCTCCACCGACGACGCCTGGAGATCGGCCCAGGCGCTGGTCGAGACGGTTGGCGAGGACGAGCTGCTGGATCCCAGCCTGTCGGCCAACGACCTGCTGTTCCGCCTCTTCCACGAGCAGGGCGTCCGGGTCTTTGGCTCGACACCGCTGCGCGCTTTCTGCCGCTGCAACCACGACCGCATCGCCGCCGTCCTGGGCTCGTTCAGCGCCGAGGAACGGACCGACATGATCGAGCCCGACGGCAAGATCCACGTCACCTGCGAATACTGCGCGAAGGTCTACGCGGTAGAACCGGACAGCCCGGAAGCGGCGGGCGCCTAGGCGGCGTCCAGCGCCCGGCTCACGTCGCGGCTGAGGTCGCGGGCGCCTTCCAGACCAACGCTCATCCGCACCCAGCCCTCGGTCAGCCCGATCTCCAGCCGCTCGGCTTCCGGCATCGAGCGGTGAGTGGTGGTGCAGGGATGCGTGGCCATCGACTTGGCGTCGCCCAGGTTGTTGGAGATGTCGACGATCTCCAGCGCGTCGAGGAACCGCCAGGCTGCCTCGCGGCTCCCTAGGTCGAAGGCGATGACGTTGCCGCCGCCGGTCATCTGGTTGGCGATGATCGACGCCTGCGGGTGGTCGGGCCGGCCGCAGTAGATTGTCTGGCGCACCTTGCCCGATGACCCGAGCACCTCAGCTACCTTGGCGGCATTTTCGGTCTGCCGCATCACGCGCAGTTCCAGAGTTTCCAGACCTTTCAGCAGCACCCAGCTGTTGAACGGCGAGAGCGCCGGCCCGGTGTGGCGCAGGATATCCTTGTACGCCTCGGTCATCAGCTCGGCGCCGCCCAGGATCGCCCCGCCCAGCACCCGGCCCTGGCCGTCGATGTGCTTGGTGGCCGAGTAGACGACGATGTCTGCGCCAAGCGCCAACGGCTTCTGGAAGATCGGGGTGGCGAAGACGTTGTCGACGATCAGCTTCGCGCCGGCCGCGTGGGCGATCTCAGCTACGGCGCCGATAGCGGTGATCTCCAGCAGCGGATTTGCGGGACTCTCGACCAGGAAGGCCTTGGTGTTGGGGCGGACGGCGTTTTTCCAGGCCTCCAGGTCGGTGGCGTCGACATAGGTGGTCTCCACCCCGAACCGGGGCAGCCATTCGGAGATGATCCAGCGGCAGGAGCCGAATAGCGCCCGGCCCGCGATCAGGTGGTCGCCGGCGCGCAACAGGCCGGTCAGCGCCACATGCACGGCGCTCATGCCCGAGGCCGTGGCGCGGCAGACCTCGGCGCCTTCCATCAACGCCAGGCGATCCTCGAACATCTGCGTCGTGGGGTTGCCGAAGCGCTGGTAGATGAAACCCGGTCCACCGGCGAACCGCTCGTCGGCGGCCTGGGCGCTGTCGTAGGCGAAGCTCTGCGTCAGGAAGAGCGCCTCCGAGATCTCGCCGTAGGGGGTGCGCGCCATGCCGCCACGCACCGACTTGGTCTCGATGTCCCAGTCGTTCGGATTTTCGGCCATGGCTCGGCTCCTTGCGGAAATCAGGGGCGCATCAAAGGCAGCCGGGGCGCCCCGTCAAGCCAGGGGTTCCTCAAAGCGGCGCCAGATCACTTGCAAGAGCCGCGTTCTGCGCTAATCCTCAATCGCCCATGAGCAGCAACCGCCCGGGCATCCTGCCCTGCCAATCCATCGAGGCCCTGATCGCCAACCGCGCGATCACCGCCGACACGCCCTTTGACGACGACCAGGTCCAGCCGGCCAGTCTGGACCTGCGCCTGGGTGGCCGCGCCTGGCGCGTGCGGGCCTCGTTCCTGCCGGGCCGCCACACCGTGCGCGAGCGGATCGCCGAGGTCGCCATGCATGAGGTAGACCTCACCAAGGGTTTCGTCCTGGAGCGTGGCTGCGTCTACATCGCCGAACTGCAAGAGCGGCTGACGCTCCCCGCGGGCATTTCGGCGCGCGCCAATCCGAAAAGCTCCACCGGCCGTGTCGACGTCTTCGTCCGCCTGCTCACGGACCGCGGCAACCGCTTTGACGATGTCGACGAGGGCTATGACGGGCCGATCTACATGGAGATCGCGCCGCAGACCTTTTCGGTGCTGGTCCGCACCGGCACACGTCTCAACCAGCTCCGCCTCAAGGCCGGCCAGCCGGAACGCCTGCGCACCGAGAGCGTCGGCGTCGACCTGACCGGTGAGATCGCGGGCTTTCGCGGCCGTCGCCACGCCGGCGTCGTCGACCTCGACAGGGAAGACGGCCACGACCCGCGCGACTTCTGGGAACCGCTGATCCCGCGCAACGGCCAGTTGCTGCTGGATCCGGGCGAATTCTACATCCTGGCCTCGAAACAGGCCGTCGAGATTCCGGTGATGGAAGCCGCAGAGATGACCCCTATCGATCCGTCGGTCGGCGAATTCCGGGTGCACTACGCCGGCTTCTTCGACCCCGGCTTCGGCACCGACGAAGCCCACGGCAAGGGCTCAAAGGGCGTGCTCGAGGTCCGCAGTCACGAGACGCCGTTCATTCTGGAGGACGGCCAGACCGTCGCCCGCCTAGTCTACGAGCCGCTAACCGAAAAGCCTACCCGGCTCTATGGAGAAGGTGGCAGCCACTACCAGCGCCAGGGTCTAAAGCTCTCCAAGCACTTCAGGATCTGGGGCGAGTAAGCGTTCGACGGCGATATCGGCGGGAGCGCGCTTGCGCCCCCGCCTGGAGACATCGTCCTAGCCGCCTTGTAGCTGCAGGGGTTCCAGACCGGCCCTTGCAAGGAAGATGTCGTCCTTGATCTGCAGCTTTCTTCGTTTCAGATCCTGGATTACCAAGTTGTCCGGCTCGGGATGCTTCAGCTCAGCCCGGAGCTCTTGCTCCAGCCGTTCATGCTGACTGCGCAGCCGCAGGATTCGTGAGTGGTTCATAGGGGTCCTCCTCTCAGGGAGGCGCGCCGGGCAGCACAGAACCTGGGGGGCGGTATGGACTACCCGGGCGCGCCTGTGCGGTCCGACATCACGATCACGACGATCGCCAGAGGGGCCCGGTCCGCAGAGATAAAGATGGGCGCCGGCCCGCCGGGAACCAAGGCTCGGGGGGATAAACAAAGCTTGATCCGGCGAACCCGCGCCCGGAGACCCGGGGTCGCATTACCGCCGCAAACATATCGGCGCCAGTATCAAATGTCATGTTTCCTTGACACACCATTGATGTCGTGTTTCCTTGTCATTCAGACAAGGGAGGCCGACATGACTTCTATCAAGCGCAACCTCAGTGGCGCGACCTACATGGTGAGCGCCGCCATTCTCGCCATGATCGGCTGGGCGGTGATCAAGGGCCTGCTGTTCTTTGGACACCCGCTGCCGGCCACCATGGTGATGGCCGTGGTGGCGGGCGGATGGATCATCGCGAGCCTTGTCCTGCACGGCCGTCTGGATGAGGTGGGCCGCAGCACCGAGCGGTTCGCCTGGTACTGGGGCGGGGGCGGGGCCACAGCGCTCATGCTCATCTGGCTCGTGATCTACGCCCTGGCCGGCGCGCCCTTTCTCGACCACGTCCTGCAAGGGCGCTGGACCCCGTTGGATCTGATCGCCCTTGGCGCGTTGGGGCTGGCTGCGGCCCAGGTCATGGGCTTCGCCCTGGTCGGCGTTGGCTGGTGGCTCGTGCGACGGTGAAGAACCGCCTCAAGGTGCTGCGCGCCGAACGAAACTGGAGCCAGGCCGACCTCGCCGGGCGGCTCGAGGTCTCCCGTCAGAGCGTCAACGCCATCGAGACGGGCAAGTACGATCCCAGCCTGCCGCTGGCTTTCCGCATCTCGAAGCTGTTCGGGCTGCCAATCGAGGCGATCTTCGAGCCGTAGCTCCTCTCCCCCGAGGCGAAGCCCGTGGGGAGAGGGTAGGGTGAGGGGCGGCCGGAGCCGATCAGGCTCTCCCGATGGTGGGTCAAGGGCCGCGCATGGATTCTGGCTGAATCATCGGTGCGGCCGCATCTCCCGCGTCGCCCCTCACCTTACCTCTCCCCCCCGCGCGTTCCGCGTCGGGGGAGAGGAATTAGCGCTTGTAGATCGACGTCTTCGGCGACGCGACGACCCGGCGCAGCATCGGCTCGAAGTCGGCCAGCGGCATGGACTCATAGGCTGGGTCGAAGCTTGACTGGTCATAGAGGTGGCAGAACTGGGCGCAGTATTCGAAGTGCGGATGGCCGCGGAACTGCTCGCGCATCTCCCGGTCCAGGCCAAGGTGATGGAAGAAGTAGTAGCCCTGGAAGATGCCGTGCTTGTCCATCATCCAGTGGTTCGCCTCGGAGATGTAGGGCTTCAGGATCGTGGCCCCCAGCTCGGCGTGATTGGACGGCAGCAGCAGGTCGCCGATGTCGTGGATCAGGGCACAGATGACGTATTCCTCGTCCCGTCCGTCTCGGTGCGCCCGGGTGGCGGTCTGCAAGGAATGCTCGACCCGGCTCACCGCGAACCCGCCGTCCTCATCGTCCAGCTGACGCAGGTGCGCCAGCAGCCGGTCGGCGAGCTGACCGCGGTGCGGGGCCGATACGCGGCCGATCGCGGCCCAGTCTTCCTGGGTGCCCTCGGTCATGGCGTGGAATTTCGCGCGGTCCTGAACGATCTCGCCGTCGGCCATCTGGGCCTCCTCTGATGTCGTGAAGATGGTGATCCCCGGGCGGCCGGGCGTCAACGCGGGTGTCAGGCGGGTTCAGTCTCCGGCTCCGCCACGAAGCCCTTCCAGGTCTGCATATATTTCACGAAGGCTGGACCCAGGCGCTCGGCGCGCAGGTGGTCGGCGCTGACCGGGATCTGGAGCGGGGTGAAGCCCGGATCGGCCGCCAGCTTCTTCGGATAGTCGTGGTGCAGGATCGCCGCGCGGCCCAGCAGCACGAAGTCCATGCCCTGGGCCAGGCAGGCCCGCGCGTCGTCTGGGGTCATGATCTTGCCCGCGCAGCCCAGCCGCACGTCGCCGCGCGGCAGGTCTGTGAACCAGCCCATCAGGCTGCGTTCCTGATACGCCTCGTCCACCGGCTGTTTGGCGTAGTCCCACAGCGACATGTCGAGGTAGTCGATCTTCGCCTCCGCCAGCACCTGGCGGGCCAGCTCGCGGATTTCCATCAGCTTCAGGTCGAACCGTTCGGGCGACAGCCGCAGGCCGATACTGAAATCCGGCCGGCAGCGGGCGCGGATGCCCGAGATGATCTCCTTGGTCACCCGCGCGCGGTTCTCGGGGCTGCCGCCGTAACGGTCGGTGCGGCGGTTCAGGCTCTCGCTGAGGAATTGGCACAGGATGTAGGAGTGGGCGCCGTGCACCTCGACCCCGTCGAAGCCGGCCTGCTCGGCGCGAAGGGCGGCCAGGATGAAGTCCTCGACCAGCTGCTCGACCTCGCCGGTGGAGAGCCCGCGCGAGCCGGTGGCCTCATCGTCGGACGGCGCCACTGGCGCCTCGCCGATCAGCTCCTTCGGGCTGCGCATGCCGGCGTGGTGCAGTTGCACGACGGCGATGGAGCCGTTCTTCCTGATCTCCCCCGCCAGCCGGCTCAGCCCCGGCAGGTGCTGGTCGCCGAACACGCCCATCTGGCCGGGGAAGCCCTGGCCGACGGCCTGGACATGGGAGGCGCAGGTCATCACCAGGCCGAAGTCGCCGTCGGCGCGCTTGGTTAGCCAGTTGAACTCATCCTCCGACATCCGCCCGTCGGGATGGCTCTGCAGGTTGGTCAGCGGGGCCAGCATGAAGCGGTTCTTCAGGGTCGGCCCGTGGGCCATGGTCATGGGCGAGAACAGGTCGGTCACGCGGAATCTCCGGGAGCATTCGTTGGGGCAGCGATAGCGGGCTTCCGCGACGGCGGGCAAATCAGGGTTTCTGAGCGTGCTGTCAGCGCGTGGGCAGGAAGATCGGGCCGCCGACGTAGTCCGGCTGGCCCGGACCGTCCCGGCGGATGGCCGATATCTGCATGACCCGCCGACCTGCCGCCCCGGTTCCGCGCCGCGCGCCCTGGGGCGGGCCGAGGCGGGGGTTGAGGTTGGTGTCGAGGCCGCGCAGCGCCTCGGCGATTTCATCCCCCCGGGCCCGGTACGGCAGCGGCGCGGCCAGACTGGCGACCGGGTGGCAGAACAGGCCCACCAGCAACGCCTGGTCGGGGCCCCGCAGCAGGGCGAAGGCGGCGTGGGTGTGGCTGGGCCGCAGCAGGTTCTGCCAGTGGCCCTCCGGGCTGGCGCGCCATTGGGCCAGCAGGCTCGCGGCCGTGGCGGGTGGGCCCGGGCGGTGGTGGTAGGCCAGGTTCTCGGACGGACTGCCGATGGTGGTGCGGCCCAGCAGCCAGAGGCGGTGGCTGGGATCGAACCCCTCGGCCGACAGATGCTCGACCTTGCCGGTGTGGGCCAGGTCGCCGCCGTGGGCGCGGGCTGACAGGGCCAGTTCGTCGTGCCAGGTGAGTGGCGGGA
>JBBREC010000007.1:0-47732 GCA_038203295.1 Caulobacterales bacterium | reverse complement strand
CGGGTGCGGCGGCGGTGGGCGCACTTGCGGTAGGCGCCGTTTCGCTGGGCGCGCTGGCGATCGGAAAGCTGGGCATAGGCCGCGCCCGCATCCGCCGGCTGGAGATCGACGAGCTGATCGTGAAGCGGTTGCACGTCCTAGACGAATAGAGCCGGGGCCTTCAACCGGTCTTGCGCCGCGCGGCCAGTCGCGCGAGCCTTGGGACATTCAACAAGAAAAACATTTCGGAGGACGTCATGAGTGAGCCCCGCATTAATCCCGAAGGCCCGCTGAAGGGCCGCAACGCGCTTGTGACTGGCGCCAGCCGCGGAATCGGCGAAGCCATCGCCGCGCGCCTGGCCATGGAAGGCGCCAACGTCGTGGTGTCGGCCCGCACCGCCGAGAGCGGCGAAAGCCGGCTCTCCGGCACGCTCCACGAGACGGTGGACCGAATCAGGCGCGCCGGCGGGAACGCCACGTTCATCAAGGCCGACCTGGCCCAGGCCATCGAGCGCGAGCGGCTGGTGGAAGAGGCCGCGGCGGCGTATGGGCCCATCGACATCCTGATCAACAACGCCGCTATCACCTACTTCATGCCGGTGACCGAGTTCCCGGAGAAACGCTTCAAGCTGATGATGGAAGTGCAGGTCTACGCGCCCTTCCACCTGGCCCAGCTGGTGCTGCCGCACATGCGCGAGAAGAAGCAGGGCTGGGTCGTCAACATCTCGTCGGGCGCCGGCCTGCATCCGAAGCTGCCCTACACGCGGCGCGGCGGCGGAACGGTCTATGGCATGTGCAAGGCCGCGCTGGAGCGGTTCACGACAGGGCTGGCGTCTGAAGTCTATGATGACGGCATCGCGGTCAACGTGGTGTCGCCGGGTCTGGTCGATACCCCCGGCGTCGCGGTCCACGGCCTGATCAACGAGGCGACCAAGGATCGCGTCCAGCCGATCAAATACATCGCTGAGGCGGTCTATCGGCTGGCGTCCGGCGATCCCAGGACGCAGACCGGGGAAATCAGATACGCCGAGCCGTTCCTTAAGGAGCTGGGCGTGGAGCCGTCAGAGCTGGTCTGACCGAATGATTGAACAGACCGTCGACATCGCCACCAGGGACGGGGCGACCACCACCTTTATCGTCCATCCCGAGCGGGACGGGCCGCATCCCATCGTGCTGTTCTTCATGGACGCGCCGGCGATCCGCGAGGAACTGCGGGACATGGCCCGGCGGATGGCCACCGTCGGCTACTACGTGATGCTGCCCAACCTCTATTACCGGCGCGGGGTCCTGGAGCTGACCGACCTCCCGAAGTTGCCGGAGGCCGAAGCGCGGGCGCGGATGTTCGACCTGATGGGTTCGATCACCATTCCGAAGATCATGGAGGACGGCGACGCCCTGCTGAACTTCGCCGACCGCGATCCGGCGGCGGGGAAGGGGCCTATCGCGACCGTCGGATACTGCATGAGCGGCCAGTACGCGATAAACTTCGCCGCGCGCTATCCGCACCGGGTCGGGGCGGCGGCTTCGATCTACGGCGTGCAACTGGTCACCGACAAGGACAACAGCCCGCACCTGGCCGCGCAAAGGACAAAGGCCGAACTGTACTTCGGCTGCGCAGAGCACGACTCATACGCGCCGCTGGAGATGGTCCAGGCGCTGGACGCCTCACTGAAATCGTCAAAGGCCAGGGCGGAAGTGGAGCTTTACCCCGGCGTCCACCACGGCTTCGCCTTCCCGCAGCGGGGCGCCGTCTACGACAAGCCGGCGGCCGAGCGCCACTGGGAGCGGCTGTTCGCGCTCTGGAGCCGGACCCTAAGATAAGGGGTGAGATTTCCCGCGATTTCGTAGTGCCGGCGCCAGTGTTCGCCGCGGGATTTTGTTGCCGGCAACAAATGAGATGAACCTTAGCCGGGAGTTGGCGTTCAGGTCGGGCTCAGTCCGCACGTGGGAACTTGCGGGCCCCAAACAAAGGACCCCTTCCCATGAAACGCCTGCTTACCGGAGTCCTTGCCCTGTCGCTGCTGGCCGGTTCCGCCGCCAGCGCCTTCGCAGACCCGCACGGCAAACACCACGGCGACAAAGATGGTCGCCATGAACAGGACCGCCATGACGGCCGCCAATACGACAATGGCCGCTACGAACAGGGCCGCCACGACAACGGCAACCACTACGGCCAGAACAAGCACAAATGGGCCCGCGGCGAGCGCCTCGACCGCCGCTACTACGTGGACCGCACCTACTACGTGGACTATCGCCGCCATGATCTGCGAGCCCCGCCGCGCGGCTATCAGTGGGTGCAGGTCGACGACAACTACGCGCTGATTGCCCTCACCACCGGCCTGATCGCCTCGATCATCGCCAGCCGATAGGCGGCGGCTTACAGGCAGGGGCGGCCCCTCGCCGGGACACCGGCGGGGGGGCCGCGCCTAATTAGGGCGCTGCGATACGATCGGTGGGACCCAGTCCGGCGCTAGTGACTTGGCGGGATGCGAGGCCGTCACCATGCCCATGAACGACGGCCAGATTTCGTAGCCGAGCAGGGCCTGCAGGCGCGGCGACATCGCCCGCACCATCGCCTTGGGGACGGACAGATAGAAGTTTTCCTGAGTCCGGGCCCAAGGTTCGCAATACTGATTGGTGAAGGCCTGCCGCGGCTGATCCGTGCGGTTGGCGCCGCCTTGGTGGATGAGGGTTCCCGGGAAGACGGCGCAGGCTCCGGCCGGCATTTCCAGCGGGACCAGCATCGCCTGCATTTCCGCCATGTCGTTGGGCCGGTTCGGACTGCCGGGATCGCCCCAGAGGTGGCTGCCGGGAATGACCTGCGTGGCGCCATTCGCTTCTGTGAAGTCGTTGACCGCGGCAATCAGGGTGTAGCTGATGGCGGGGCGGGGTCGGGGCTGGCGATAGAAGCCGTCGTCAGTGTGCAGGCCCTGCGCGTTCTCACCCGGATTGATGCGGATCGCCTGGCTGGCGGTCAGCAGGTAGTTCGGCTGCAGCACGCGGTCGAGCAGGCTCAGGACGCGCCGGTCCGCGGTGACGTCCTCGAAGACTTTTCCCCGCGCGACGAGCGTGTAGACCCGCTCCGTCAGAAGACCTTCGAAGTCGTTGCGTCCGGCGGGACCGTCGAGATAGGGCGCGAGACCCTCGCGGACGGCGGCCAGGGTCGCTGCGTCCATGAAATCCGGGATGATCGTGTAGCCCTTCGTCATCATCTCGGCCGCGTGGGCGTCTGCGTCGAACCGGGCGCTGGGTTTATCCATGTCGCGTCGCCTCCCTTACCTATTGTAGCATGGTCAAAACGCAGGCCCGGAGGCGCCCATGATCCAGTCCCTCAAAATCCGCCGCGTGGCGGGCGCGCTAGGCGCCGAGATCACCGGCGTGGACCTTTCGGGCGATCTGCCAGACGAATCCGTCGCCGCGATCCGCCGTGCGTTGGTGGAGCATCAGGTGATTTTTTTCCGTGACCAGGCCCTGACACCGGCACGGCAGGTGGCGTTTGGGACGCGGTTTGGTCCATTGAACATCCACCCCTACGTTGCCGGCATGTCCGACCATCCCGAGGTGATGGAAGTCGTCAAGGAGCCACAGGACCGGATTAACTTCGGCGGCGGCTGGCACTCGGATATGAGCTTCCTGGAGCGGCCGGCGATCGGCTCGATCCTCTATGCGGTGGAAACGCCGGAGTTCGGCGGCGATACCCTGTTCGCCAGCCAGGCCGCCGCCTTCGACGCGCTCTCGCCCGGCCTTCAGAAGACGCTTGAGGGTCTGAACGCCGTCCATTCGGCGGCGCGAGAGTATTCATCCCAGGGGCACTCGGCCCAGAAGCGTTCGTCCATGGCCATTGCCGAGGCCGACGGCGTGGTCGGCGAATATGTCCACCCGGTGGTGCAGGTTCACCCGGAGACTGGCCGCAAGGCGCTGTATGTCAACCCAGCCTTCACGATGAAGATCGAGGGCTGGAAGACCAGCGAATCCAAGGCGTTGCTGGATTATCTTTTCCAGCATTCGCGCTACGAGGGATTCACTACGCGGTTCGCCTGGAAGCCGGGCTCGGTGGCTTTCTGGGACAACCGCTCGGTCTGGCACTTCGCGCTGAACGACTACCCTGGTCAGCGCCGCCACATGCGCCGGGTGACCGTCGATCCATGGCCGGTAGAGGCTGGTGTTTCGACCGTTCGGAGGACCGAAGCGGTCAGCTAGCAAACCGCTTCAGCACGCCCTGCGCCGCAGCGACGCCGGTGGCGAAGCAGGCCTGCAGCAGGTCGCCGCCGGTGGGGGCTTCCCAGTCGAGCATCTCGCCGGCGACGAATACACCGGGGTGCGCCTTGAGCATCAGCGTCCCTTCGAGCTCCGACAGCGGCACGCCGCCGGCCGTCGAGATCGCGCGGTCGATCGGACGCACGCCTGTCAACCGGATCGGGGCGGCCTTGATGGCGCGCGCCAGACCGCCGGCGGTGAGCGCCAGATCGACGCCGTGCGCCTCGCGCAGCAGGTTGATCTCGACGGGCGACAGGCGGCCGGCTTTGCGCAGGTAGTTGGTCATCGACTGGCCGCCGCGCGGCACGGCCAGGCGCGCGGTCAGCTGGCCGACGGTCTGGTCCGGCCGCAAGTCGATATCCAGCATCGCCGAGCCAGTGGCGGCGATGGCGTCACGCAGCGGCGCGGAGAGCGCATAGATCGCGCCGCCTTCGATGCCGTCGCGCGTGACCATGGCGTCGCCGCGCGCGGTCTGGCCGGCGAAGCTGACGCCGATGTTCTTCAGCGGCTGGCCGTGGAAGCGCTCCCGGAAGAGCTCGCTCCAGGCGGCGGCGAAACCCATGTTGGCGGGGCGAAGCGGGGTGACCGCCACGCCGGCCTTGGTCAGGACCCTTGCCCAGGCGCCGGTCGAGCCCAGCTTCGGCCAGCTTGCCCCGCCCATCGCCAGCACGGTCGCGTCGGGGGTGACGGTGATCTCACCCTCGGGCGTCCTAAACCGCAGCGCGCCTTGCTGGTCCCAACCCACCCAGTCGTGACGGGTCAGCACCGTCACGCCCTGGCTCTGCAGCCGACCGAGCCAGGCGCGCAGCAGTGGTGAGGCCTTGTGCGACTGCGGGAACACCCGGCCGGACGATCCGATGTGTGTCGCCTGACCCAGGCCCTCGGCCCAGGCGATCAGGTCAGCCGGCGTGAACGCGTCGATGACCGGAGCAAGGCTAGCCCGCGCCGCGCCGTAACGGCCAAGGAAGGTCTCCAGCGGCTCGGAGTGGGTCAGATTCAGCCCGCCGCGCCCGGCCATCAGGAACTTGCGCCCGACGCTGGGCATGTGGTCGTAGACGGTGACGGCGACGCCGGCGGCGCTCAGCACTTCGGCGGCCATCAGGCCCGCCGGACCGCCGCCGATGATTGCCGTGCGGGGGCTAGTCACACGCCTGCCATGGCGAGCACGGCGGCGAGGCCCACGGTCATGCCGCGCAGGCTTTCGGGCTTGGCCACGTCGATCCACTCGTCCAGGGAATGAGCGCGGCCGCCCGTCCCGCCTGAGCCGATGGTGACGGCCGGGATGCCCAGGCTGATCGGGATATTCGAATCGGTCGACGAGGCGCCGAGCTCCGGCGAGTAGCCGGCCGCGCGGACCGCCGCGGCGGTGGTGGCGACGATCCTGGCGTCGGCGCTGGTTTGGCCGGTCGGCCGTTCGCCGATCAGCTTCGGCTCGACGGTGATCTTGCCGACCCGGGTGGAGCGGGCGGCGTTTTCATGGGCCGCGGCCTCGTTGAGGATCGCCAGGAACCTGGCGTCGACCTTGGCCAGTTCGACCTTGTCCTCGGAACGCATGTCGACCTCCAGCCAGACGTCGGCGGGGATCGAGTTCACACTGACGCCGCCGCCGACCACGCTGGCCGAATAGGTGGTGCGCGGGGTCATGGGGACCTTCACTTGGTACAGCTGGTCGATGGCGTGGCCCATGGCGGCCATCGGATTGACGATGCCGAAGGCGCCATAGCTGTGCCCCCCCGGCCCTCGGAACGCCACGCGGTAACGGCGCGAGCCGACCGCGCCGTAGGTCACCCGCGCCGCCTCATTGCCGTCCATGGAGAAGAAGGCCTTTACCCGGTCCTTGTACTTACCCTTGCCGAAGATGTAGCGGACGCCGCGCAGGTCGCCCGGGCCTTCCTCGCCGACGTTTCCGATGAAGAGGATGTCGCTCCTCGTCCTGATTCGGGCCGCGTCCATTGCGTGGATATAGGCCAGCACGACCGCCAGGCTGCGGGTGTCGTCGCCGACGCCGGGCGCGCGCAGCTTCGTCCCGTCGCGCCGCACTTTCACGTTCGTGCCTTCCGGGAAGACGGTATCGAGGTGGGCGGCCAGCACCACCAGCGGCGCGCCGGCCGGGCCGGTCCCGCGGCGCAGGCCCATGACATTGCCGACCTCATCCATCTCCACATCGCTCAGGCCAGCAGCCTTCAGCATGGTCATGTAAGCCTTGCCGCGGGTGGCTTCCTTAAACGGCGGCGCGGGGATTTCCGTCAGGGTGACGATGTCCCCGACCATGCGGTCATGGTCGCGGTCGAGCGTCGCCACGGCGGCCTTGAAGGCCGGGCTCTGGACGAGCGCCTGCACCTCAAGATCGGTGGCGGTCAACGCCTTCGAGGCGGCCGCCGCGGGCCCGGCGAGGGCCAGGCTTGCGAGAACGGCGATCGTCAAACGCGCGGCGAACATGGAACGGGAACCCCCTTCAGGCTGGGCGCCCGGCATAACTCAGCCCGCACCGCAGCGCATTACGGGAATTTCATGGCGTTCGGCTTGGCGGAGCCGATCCCAGCCCGTAAGCCTTGCGGCCTAACCATCCGAGGAAACCGTCCGTGCTCAACCGCCGTATCGTCCTCCTGACCGCGGGGGCCACGTTCGCGCTCACAGGCGCCTCGAGCGCCCAGGCCGCGCCAAGCTCTGAAGCCCAGCTTACCAAGGCCCTCGACGACTTCTTTGCCCAGACCCTGGCGGAGAGCCCCGAACTGGCGACGTCCTTCGGCCTCGATACCGGCGTCAACGCCGCGCTGAAGTCGAAGCTCCATGGCGGGTCGCTCGCCGATATCGCCCGCTACAGGCACGAGAATTCCGAGAACCTGGCCCGGCTGAAGGGCGTCGACCGCAAGCCGCTCACCGGCATGCCGGCGGTGAACTACGACTCGGTGATCTACGACTTGCAGGCCACGGAGGACGGTAACCGGCGCTTCGGCTACGGTTCCGGCACGGCGCCGTATGTGCTGAGCCAGATCGACGGCGCCTACACCTATGTCCCGGACTTCCTGGCCAGCCAGCACACCATCGAGACTGCGGCCGACTGCCAGGCCTATGTCGCGCGCCTGAGCGAATTCGCCCGCCTGATGGACGACGAGGTGGAGCGAACCCGGCACGACGTCGGCCTGGGCGTCATTCCGCCGGACTTCGCCATCGCCGGCGCGCTCAGCCAGATGAAGACGCTGCATGCATCGCCGGATCAGTCGTCCCTCATCTCTTCGCTGGTTGACCGCGCCGGGGCCAAGGGCATCCCCGGAGATTGGCAGGCCGCCGCGACCGCGGCCTACACCGGCAAGGTGCTGCCGGCGCTGGCGCGCCAGATGGCGCTGATGCAGAGCCTGCAGCCTAAGGCGGTACACGACGCTGGCGTCTGGCGTCTGCCCGACGGCGAGGCCTTCTACGCCCACGCCCTTCAGACCCAGACCACGACCACCATGACCCCGGCCGAGGTCCACAAGCTGGGTCTCGATATCACCGCCGAGCTTTCCGCCCGCGCGGACGCGCTGTTCAAACAGATCGGCATGAGCAAGGGCACGGTCGGTCAGCGCTACGCCGAGCTCTACAAGATCGACAAATATATCTATCCGAACACCGACGCGGGTAAGGCCAAGGAGATCGCAGACCTCAACCTGCTGGTGCAACGGATGCAGAAGCGGCTGCCGGAGTACTTCGGCGCCCTGCCCAGGACACCGCTGGAGATCCGCCGAATTCCGGCCGCCACCGAGCAGGGCGCCTCGACCCACTATACCAACGGCTCCCTTGATGGGACCCGTCCGGGCATCTATTGGCTGAACCTGCGCGACACCGCCGAGGCCCCCTACTGGGACATGCCGACGACGACCTTCCACGAGGGCATTCCCGGCCACCACCTGCAGATTACCCTGCAACAGCAGGCCGACCTGCCAATGATCCGCAAGGCGGGCGGCTTCGGAGCCTACGCCGAGGGCTGGGCGCTCTATTCCGAGCAGCTCGCCCAGGAGATGGGCTTCTACAAGGGCGATCCTTCGAGCGAGCTCGGCTATATCCACGACGCGCTGTTGCGCTCCGGCCGGCTGGTTACCGACACCGGCCTGCACGCCCTGCGGTGGAGCCGCGAGAAAGCGGTCGAGACGCTCTCCGGTATCGAGGGCGATCCGCCGGCCTATTCCGGTCAGGAGATCGAACGCTATGCCTGCAATCCGGGCCAAGCCTGCAGCTATATGGTGGGCAAGGTGACCATCTTGCGGCTGCGCGAGAAGGCCCGAAAGGCGTTGGGTCCGAGGTTCGATATCCGTCAGTTCCACGACTCCATCCTGGCCGCCGGCTCCATGCCGCTGACGGTGCTGGGGAACGCCGTCGACAACTACATCGCCGCCCACAAGGCCTGAGGATCACATGACCGCTTTCGATCGCCGCACGTTCCTGGCCACCTCGGCGGGGGCGGCGCTCGTTGCTTCCACCCCCGCCCTGGCGCAGGCCGGCGCCGAGGACGCGAAGCTCCGCGCCAGACTCGACGCCATGTTCGAGACCCTGGTGGACGACAGTCCCCGGTTCGCCACCTCGCTCGGCAAGGACAGGGGCGCGCGCGCCGCGCTGAAGTCGAAGCTCGACGACAATTCCAACGCCGCCAAGGCGCGGCGGCTGGAGCGGTCCAGGGGCTGGCTGAAAGACCTTAGGGCGATCGACCGGGCTAAGCTCTCGGCTGCCTCGAAGGTCGACTACGATGTGGTCGTTTACCAGCAGGAAAACGCCGTCCGGAACGGCGACAAGTACAAGTTCGGGGACGTCGGCGGCAACTTCAGCCCCTACGTCATCAGCCAGCAGCGCGGCGCCTATGCCAACGTCCCGGATTTCCTGGACAGCCAGCACCGCGTCGCCGACGCCGCCGACGCCGAGGCCTATCTGTCCCGCCTGCACGCCTTCGCCGGCGCCATGGACGAGGATCTTGTCCGCCAGAAGATCGACGTGGCCGCGGGCGTCATCCCGGCGGATTTCATCTGCGAGCTGGCCATCGGCCAGATGAAGGCGCTACGCGATCAGCCGGCCGCCCAGACCATCCTGGTCGCTTCGATCATCAAGAAGGCGAAGGCCGCGAACCTGCCTGGCGACTGGGAGGCCCGCGCCAGCAAGATCGTGAGCTCCGAGGTGTTCCCGGCGCTCGACCGGCAGATCGCCGCAATGCAGGCCGTCCGGGCCAAGGCGAAGCCAGATGTCGGCGCCTGGGCGCTGCCGGGCGGCGAGGCCTATTACGCCGACGCTGTGAAGTCCTCGACGACCACCAACTACACGCCGCAGGAGGTCCATCAACTCGGCCTCGAACAGGTGGCTGACATCTCCAGCCGGCTCGATGCCATCCTCAAGGCCCGCGGCCTGACGCAGGGGCCGGTCGGCGCGCGGCTGATGGTGGTCAACAACCAGCCCGATCAGGTCTTCGCCCCCACGGACGCGGGCCGCGCCGAGATGCTGCGGCTTCTGAATGAGCACATCGTGAAGGTCTACGCCCTGCTGCCACAGGCGTTCGCAACCCTGCCGAAGGCCAAGGTCGAGGTGCGGCGGGTGCCAGTGTTCATCCAGGATGGTGCGTCGAACGGTTATTACAACTCCGCCGCCCCGGACGGATCGCGGCCCGCGGCCTTCTACATCAACCTGAAAGAGACGGCCGACTGGCCGCGCTATAATCTGTGGACGCTCGCCCACCACGAGACCGTGCCGGGCCACCACCTACAGATTGCGCTGTCGCAGGAAAGCACCCAGATCCCCAACCTGCGCCGCTATGGGTTCGGCTTCTCGGCCTTCTCTGAAGGCTGGGCCCTCTATGCGGAACAGTTGGCCCAGGAGATGGGCGCCAACGACGCCGATCCGCTGGGCGAGGCGGGCTATCTGCAGAGCCTGCTGTTCCGCGCGGCGCGGCTGGTCACCGACACGGGCATCCATGCCAATCGCTGGACCCGCGCGCAGGCGACCCAATACATGGTCGATACCATCGGCAACACGCCGAGCCGCGCCCAGCGCGAGGTGGAGCGCTATTTCGCCGGGCCAGGCCAGGCCAACAGCTACAAGGTGGGCCACACGGTCTGGGTAAAGGTCCGCGACGAGGCGAAGGCCAGGCTCGGTCCGAAGTTCGACCTCAAGGCCTACCACGACGCCGTGCTGCTTTCCGGCGCCATGCCACTGACGGTGCTGCAGCGCCACGTCTCGGACTGGGTCGCCACCCAAGCCTAGGGGGAGCGGCGGTTAACCATTTCGGAGAACCGCGTTTTAATCTCCCGGTCCTAGAGCTTCGGCGTCGTGCGGAGGAAGCCCATGTCTGTGGAAATGGTCAACGGCTACGTGTGCCGCAACTGCACCGACGTCGACTACGCCAAGAAAAGCATCGACCCGGCGCATCCTAAGGACGGCCCCAACGGCGTCGACGCCCCGGATTCGCGCAAGTCGATCAACAATATCGTCGCCAAGGAGCAGACCAGGTCTGCGGATCGTGGGCAGGCTGTGGTGCTGGGCGGCCAGCTCGCCAATACCTCCAGCGTCGCAACGGTGACGCCGGCGACCAAGGCCGAGCCGCCCCGTTACACGCCAGGCTCGACGGTCAACGTCTCGGCCTGACCCTCGGTCCCGGCCGGCTGGCCGGAGAAACGGAACCGTGCTTTCCTGCTGTCCAAGGGGAACGGTTTCATGAAAACGCCGATCATAGCGCTCGCGATCCTGGCCGCCGCGTCTGTGTCGCACGCCGCCGAAAAGCATCCAGGCAAACACGCAGACCGTCCGGCCGACGCCATGGCCGGAATGCAGATGTCGGCGCCGATGAGCATGGGCCTGCCGCTGTCACCCATGCCCAGCATCTATGCGGGCGAGGCCGACAAGCCAGGCGCGCCGGTGTTCAAGGGGCTCGGCGTCCACCACATTGCGATCTCCACCAAAATCCCGGAAACTCAGCGGTTCTTCGATCAGGGCGTGAACCTGCTGTTCGGGTTCAACCATGCCGAGGCCATCCGCTCGTTCCGCGAGGCCGCCCGGCTCGATCCCGACTGCGCCATGTGCTGGTGGGGCATGTCGGTGGCGCTTGGTCCCAACATCAACCTGCCGATGCCGCTGGACGCGGTCGCGCCCGCCTGGCAGGCGCTGCAGCAGGCCCAGGCCCGCGCGTCCAAGGCGTCGCCCCGCGAACAGGCCTGGATCGTCGCGCTCGGCGCCCGCTATTCCAGGGACGACAGGGCCGATCGCCATGCGATGGACGAGGCCTATGCGCAGGCCATGGGCAAGGTGTGGCGCGACAACCCTGCGGATCTCGACGCGGCGACCTTCTACGCCGAGGCGATGATGGACACCCAGCCGTGGGACTACTGGCAGGCCGACGCCCAGACGCCGAAGGGCCACGGAGGCGAGATCGTCTCGACGCTGGAGACCGTGCTGCGCCAGGCGCCGAACCATCCGGGCGCGCTGCACCTCTACATTCACGCGGTGGAGGCCTCGACGACGCCGGAGCGGGGCGAGGCGCCGGCCGACCGTCTGCTCGTTCTGATGCCCGAGGCAGGTCACATCGTGCACATGCCCAGCCACATCTACTATCGCGTGGGCCGCTATGCCGACGCGGCGCGGGTCAATGAACTGGCCGCCACGGTGGACGAAGCCTACATCGCCGCCTGCAAGGCGCAGGGCTTCTATCCGGCCGGCTATTACGGCCACAACATCCACTTCCTGTGGACCTCCGCGGAAATGCAGGGGCGCTATCAGACCGCAATCACGGCTGCGCGCCGGCTGGTGAAGGCGGTCGACGCGGTGAAGCTTTCGGAGAGTCTGGCGTCGGGCGAGCTCTATGCTTTCACGCCCGTCGTCACCGACCTGCGGTTCGGAAAATGGGCCGCGATCCTGGAAGAGCCCGCGCCGCCGAGGACCTTGCTGCTCGACACCGCCGTCTGGACCTATGCGCGCGGATTCGCCCACGCGAACACCGGCGACCTCAAGGCGGCGCGGGCGGATCGCGCCGCGCTCGACGCCCTGACCCGGGCCGATTTCTCGCGCTTCGCCGCCGCCGGCCTGCCGGGCGAGGCGATGGCGCGGCTGTCGCTGGCCCTGCTGGACGGCGAGATCGCCAGGCTCTCTGGCGACCTGGCCGGCGCGGTGATCCAGTTCCGGGCCGCCGCCGGGATCGAAAAGGCGCTGCCCTATACCGAGCCGCCCTACTGGCATCAGCCTGTAAGCCACCTCCTGGGTGCGGCCCTGATACAGGCGAACCGGCCCGCCGAGGCGGAGGCCGTCTATCGCGAGAGCCTACGCAGTTATCGCGGCGACGGCTGGGCGCTCTTCGGCCTGGCGCAGGCGTTGAAGGCGCAGGGCAAGGACGCCGAAGCCGCCAGGGTTCAGGCCGACTTCGCCACTGCCTGGGGCACGGCGGACACGAAGCTGGAGAGTTCGCGGCTGTAGACGGGCGCGCCTGAACGTCGTTCTCTTGTCCCAACAACGGGGAGACGACCATGCCGCAGGCCAAGTCGAACGGGATCACGCTCGAGTACGACGTCCACGGTCCGGCGACGGGCGAACCGGTGCTGCTGATCATGGGCCTGGGCGCGCAGATGACCCGCTGGCCCACACCGTTCATCGAGCTGCTGGTGGCCAGGGGCCTGAAGGTCATCCGTTTCGACAACCGCGACGTGGGCCTTTCGGAGAAGATCGAGGCTGGCGGCGTGCCCGACCTGATGAAGGTGATCGGCGCCCTGATGCAGGGCCAGGCGCCGGACGTGCCCTATCTACTTGACGACATGGCCGCCGATGCGGTGGGACTGCTGGACGCACTCGACATCGGCCGCGCCCACATCGTCGGCGCCTCGCTCGGCGGCATGGTAGCCCAGCTGGTGGCGGCGGATTACGCAGACCGGGTGCTATCGCTGACCTCGATCATGTCCACCACCGGCAACCGCGAACTGCCACCGGCGAAGCCGGAAGCCATCGCCGTCCTGAACAACCGGGGTCCCGACCCGCTGACCGATCTGGAAGGCTACCTGGCGCATTCGGTGACCGGCGCGCGGGCCATCGGCTCTCCCGACTATCCGCAATCCGAGGCCAGCCTGCGCGAGAGCACGCTGAATTCGTTCCGGCGCAGCTACTACCCGGCGGGCTTCGCGCGTCAGTATGCGGCGGCGGCGGCGTCCGCCGACCGCCGGCCGAAACTCGCGGGCGTCACCGCACCGACGGTAGTGATCCATGGCGAAGCCGACCCGCTGGTGCCGGTGGAGGGCGGGCATGACACGGCCGCTAACATTCCGGGCTCTGAGCTGCGACTGGTGGCTGGCATGGGCCACGATTTCCCGCCGGAACTTTACGGCGAGATCGCTGGGGGGGTCCTGCGGGCGGTGGAGCGGTCGAAGGCCTCGGCTTAACGCCAGCCGGCGGACTTCAGGGCCGGGGCCTGACTGCGGCTGACAGGCACGATCAGGCCCGAGGTAAGGCGCAGTTCGCCGCGCCCGCGGCTCCAGCGGACAGTGTCGATGGCGCAGGCCGCCACCCACCACGACCGGTGGGTGCGAAAGCCCGGCCAACCGGCCAGTTCCTCCAGCGCGTCGCCAAAGCGGGCTGTGATCAGCTCCTCGCCCGCGTCGGTATGGACGCGCAGATAGTGGTCCTCGGCCTCGACCGCGAGCAGCCGGGCCGCGCGCCGCTTTGCGGAAAGGCGCTGGCGGAAAGCGTCCAAGGGCTCGGCGCTGTCGCCGGGCGCGAGCGGGTCGGGCCACACCACCTGCCAGGCCAGCTGGCGCAGCGCCATGACCAGAAGGCAGATGAGGAAGACCTGGAAGACCAGGAGGCCATAGCTCGACTGGCTCCAGTGGGCGCCGTACATCAAGTGCGCCACCAGCACGACCAGAAGGGCCACGAAGGGCGTCATCAACACGCAGTCGACCAGCAGCCGGGACCAGAAACTGTTCATCCGGCGGCCGACGGCGGTATCGAACGCCACGCCGATCACCCCGCCGCCGACAATCAGCACGATCCAGTAGGCCATCCGGAATCTGAGTGGCCAGATGCCGGAGTCGAAGGGCGCGAGAAACGCCAGCAGGATGCCTACCCCGGTCGTCAGCGCGATCTCGGCGGCGGGGCGGCGAAGCAGGACGGGAAGGGTGAGGGTGCGCATCTGAATCAATGCGCAGTCTGACACGCGAACCGTTCGCGCAGAAACAGCGCCGTTCGCGGGTTCGAGGCTGGCGCGACGAAATTCATTCGGCAAGTTCGGGGCCTCTACGGGGGAGGGCCCAATATGACCGGCAAGGCTTCGACGACGTCATGGTGGCTGTTGATGATCGGCAGCCTGCTGATCGCCGTCATTTCGTATCGCTATCTTGCGCCTCACGCCCTCATTCCGCCGAACATCGCCACCAACCTGCTGTTGAAGCCCTGGATCATCGTTCACGCCGCGGCGGCATCGACGGCGCTGTTGCTGGGGCCTTTCCAGTTCATCACCCGGCTGCGCGCCGTACGGCCGAAACTGCATCGCTGGATGGGCCGGACCTATGTGGTCGCGTGCCTGCTGGGCGGCGCGTCCGGACTGTTGTTGGCGGCCGGCACAAGCGCCGGACCGATCGCCCAGGCGGGCTTCGGCCTGCTGGCCATCTGCTGGCTGACCGCCAATGTGCAGGCGTGGCGGCTGGCGATGGCCGGGCGCTATGAGGAGCACCGGCGCTGGATGGTGCGCTCCTTCGCCATGACCTTCGGCGCGGTGACGCTCCGCCTATACCTGCCGATCGCCCCGATCCTGGGCTACGAGTTCATGCCGGCCTACATCGCCATCTCATGGCTCGCCTGGGTCCCCAACCTGATGGTGGCTGAGTTCTATCTGAACGGGTGGCGCCTGCGGCCGCAGCGTGTGCGTATGCCGGCCGCGACGTGACCGACGCCTGATAGTCGCAAGGTGCAAGGGAGGTCCTCACCGAGGTCGGCGTGGTTGGGCGGGGTGACGGCATGTCAATCTCGCTGGAAGGCAACGGCTGTTGCCATGATGCTGTCAGCAGGCCGGGATAAGGTCGCGACCGAAAACAGCGAGCCACACGACCCATAGAAGGAACACAGCCATGGCCGACGAACTGGTCTTCTACACAAACCCGATGTCTCGGGGCCGGATCGTGCGCTGGATGCTGGAGGAGGTGGGCGCGCCCTACCGCACCGAGATCCTCGACTACGCGACCACACTCAAGGGGCCGGAGTATCTGGCGATCAATCCGATGGGCAAGATCCCGGCGATCACGCATGGCGATGCGGTGGTCACCGAGGCCGGCGCGATCTGCGCCTACCTCGCCGACGCCTTCCCGGAGGCCGGCCTCGCGCCAGCGCTGAAAGATACCCGGCGCGGTCCCTACTTCCGTTGGCTGTTCTTCGCTGCGGGTCCGGTCGAGGCAGTGGTCACCAACAAGAGCCTGGGCTTCGTGCCGCCGGCCGACAAGACAATGATGGTCGGTTACGGTTCCTATGCGGACGTGATGGACACCCTGGAAAATGCTCTCGCGAAGGGTCCCTATTTGCTGGGCGACCAGTTCAGCGCGGCCGATGTCTATTTCGGGTCGCACATTGGCTGGGGGTTGCAGTTCGGGGGCGTCGAAAGGCGCCCGGCGTTCGAACGCTACAACGAGCGGCTGCGCGCCCGCCCTGCTGCGATCCGAGCATCGGCGATCGACGACGCCCTGATCGCGGCCCAACCGCAGCCCACCTAACCTTTCGCAGGCTCGATCAGGTCCCAGCGGTTGCCGTAGAGGTCTTCGAACACGGCGACCGTGCCGTAGCTCTCGCGACGCGGCATTTCGAGAAACCTGACGCCGGCGCCGGCCATGCGGCCGTGGTCGCGCTCGAAGTCGTCGGTTCTCAGGAACAGGAAGACGCGGCCGGCCGCCTGCTCGCCGACGCCCCTGCCGTTCTCTGGCTTGGCCAGCAGCAGTCCCGCGCCTTCGCCGCCGGTCGGGCCGACGACCACCCAGCGCTTGCCACCGCCTTGGTCGGTGTCCTCGCGCAGCTCGAAGCCGAGCTTGCGCGTGTAGAAATCGATGGCTTCGGCGTAGTCGCGAACCAGGAGCGCGGTGAGGGAGATGGTCTGGGACATGCAGTCTTTCTACAGGCTGGCCGCGGCCGCGCGGATCATGTCGCGCATCCAGGCGATCGCGGGCTCGGCGAGGCGCTCCTTCAGATACAGCAGCGTCACGTCGACCGTCGGGGATTCATACGGTGGGTCTATCAGCTTCACCCGGCCGCCCTGCGCCGACAGCAGCGCGAGGCGGCGCGGGATGAGCGTCGCCATGTCCGAACGCATGGCGATGGCGAGCGCGGAGTAGGTGTCTGGCACGGTGACGCCGACGCGCCGGGTAAGGCCGGCGGTGGCCAGCGCCGAGGTGAAGGCGCCGGCGTCTTCCCAGCTGGCGCGGCTCACGAAGTCGCGTCGCTCGCCGTCGTCGTCGGCCTGGCCCGGCAGGCTGCGCGAGATCGCGACGTGCGGCGTGGACACCAGCGCCTCCAGATCGACGTGATTAAGCAGGGTCAACGGGTGGTCGGCGCGGACCACCCAGACCAGGGCCTCGGTGAGGATCGTCTCGCGGGTGAACCGCTCCGGCGCGGCCAGCACGCCGCCGATCATGAAGTCGAGCCGGCGCGCATCCAGACGGTCGATGTTATCTGGGGCGAGCTCGGCGATCAGCAGGTCCACCTGTGGCGCCGCCTGGGCCAGCACGCCCACCACCGGGGGCACCAGGACGGCGCTGGCGTAGGGGCCGGCCACGACGGCGAAACGGCGCGTGCTGGTCGCCGGGTCGAAGTCTGAGGGCGACAGCGCCGTCTGCAACTGGTTGAGCGCGGCGTGGACCTGCGGCCCCATCTCGATGGCTCTTGGCGTGGGCTGCATGCCGGCGGAACCGCGGACGAACAGTTCGTCGCTCAGAACGTAGCGCAGGCGGTTGAGCGCGTGGCTCACCGCTGACTGCGTAAGGCCCAGTCGCGCGCCGGTCCGGGTGACGCTGCGCTCCTCAAGCAGAACGTCGAGAACCCGCAGGAGATTAAGGTCGAGATTCATGCATGACGTTCATTTGCCGCGTGACAACATATCATTTTGATCATGGGCAGGGCAGTTCTATCTCCAGACTGACGGGAACGACGGCGCAGCCTGCTGGCTTTGCGTCCATCCGCCCTATTGTCACGTCCTGCGTAGAGAGGGCTCGCGAGTGAGCGAACCGACCGCCATACCCGCCCGTGGTAACGCCGAGGTTGACCCCAACGCCTCGCGTGAGAGCTTCCTGCGCCGCTGGCGCTGGTGGCTGATCGCCGTCGGCCCGCTGCTGATCCTGGCGGTTGTCGTTTATTTCGTGATGACCGGCGGCAAGACCCAGACCACCGACAACGCCTATGTCCAGATCGCCAAGGTCCCGGTGGCGCCGTCGATCAGCGGGCGGGTGACCGATATCTATGTGCACGAGAATGAGGTTGTGAAGCGCGGGCAGGTGCTGTTCCGGCTCGACGCGCGGGACTCCGAGGCCAATGCAGAGGCCGCCAAGGCCAGCGTCGCCAACGCCGCCCTGCAGGTTAATGCGCTGCGCGCCACCTACCAGGCCCAGCAGGCCAATGTGCAGGCCGCCCGCGAAACCGTGTCCTACACCGCCGGCGAGGCCGCCCGGCAGAAGAGCCTCGTCGCCGCCGGCGTCGCCTCGCAGCGCGATCTCGACCAGGCCGTCCATGCCGTCCAGATGGCGCGCCAGGAGCTGGTCGCGGCCCAGCAGCAGGCGGCCCAGGTGCTGGCCAATCTCGGCGGCGATCCGAACCTGCCGCCGGCCCGCGCGCCGGGGGTCATGCAGGCCCAGGCCCAGTACGAGCGGGCGAAACTCAGTGTCGGCTACACCACGGTTGTCGCGCCGTCGGACGGCGTGGTGACCCGCGTCGAACAGATGCCGGTCGGGACCTATCTCAACGCCTCGCAGGCCGCGTTCTGGCTGCTTTCGGGCCAGCCCTGGATCGAAGCCAACTTCAAGGAAGACCAGCTCGCCCACATGAAGGTCGGCCAGCCGGTCTCGATCAAGGTCGACGCCTATCCTGACGCCGACATCTCCGGCCACGTGGCGAGCTTCTCGCCGGGCACCGGTCAGGCGTTCTCGGCGCTGCCGGCCCAGAACGCCACGGGCAACTGGGTAAAGGTCGTCCAGCGCCTGCCGGTCCGTATCAGCTTCGACAAGCCGCCGCCCGGCATGGCCGCGCGCGCCGGCCTCTCGGCCAAGGTGAAGGTCGACGTAGAGGCCCCCGGGCGCGCAGGCTAGGGCCTCCAGCCCATGACCACCGAGCAGGACGCCAAGAATCGCTGGCCGATCACGATCTCGATCATGCTCGCGACGGTAATGAACTCACTGGACACGACGATCGCCAACGTCGCGCTGCCGCACATCCAAGGCAGCGTCTCGGCGAGCGCCGATCAGATTACCTGGGTGCTGACCTCCTACATCGTGGCGGCCGCGATCATGACGCCGCTGTCGGGTTGGATGGCCGACCGCATCGGCAGGAAGCGCATGTTCCTGCTGTCGATCGGCGGGTTCACACTGGCCTCGATGCTGTGCGGCATCGCCACCAGCCTGCCGGAGCTGGTGATCTTCCGAGTGCTGCAGGGCGTGTTCGGCGCGGCGCTGATCCCGCTGTCGCAGGCGGTTTTGCTCGACATCAACCCGCCGGAGAAGCACGGCCAGGCCATGGCCATCTGGGGCGCTGGCGCGATCCTCGGACCGATCCTCGGCCCCGCCCTGGGCGGCTATTTCACCGAAACCTTTTCCTGGCGCTGGTGCTTTTACATCAACCTGCCGATCGGCATCCTGGCCTTCCTCGGCGTCCTGTTCTTCATCTCCGGCGACCGATTGGCGAAGGCCAAGAAGTTCGATTTCCTGGGCTTCGGGATGATCACCGTATTTATCGCCGCCTTGCAGATGATGCTGGACCGCGGGCCGGGCGAGGACTGGTTCCATTCGCCGGAGATCTGGACCTATGTCGTGCTGGCGGCGGGCTCGCTGTGGGTCTTCGTGATCCACACCATGACGACCCGTCACCCGTTCTTCGATCCCGGCCTGATCCGCGACCGCAACTTCGTCACCGCCTCGGTCTTCGGCTTTTTCGTGGGCATCCTGCTGTTCTCGACCATGGCCTTGCTGCCGCCGATGATGCAGTCCCTTATGGGCTATCCGGTGCTGACCTCGGGGCTTGTCAGCATGCCAAGAGGCCTCGGCTCCCTGGCCGCCATGTTCTTGGTCGGACGCCTGATCGGGCGGGTGGACACGCGGCTGATCCTGATGACCGGCCTGACCATCAGCTGTATCGCGCTGTGGCAGATGATGCATTTCGACCTGTCGATGACGAAGACCCCGTTCGTAATCTCCGGGATCATCCAGGGGCTAGGCATCGGCCTGCTGTTCGTCCCGCTCTCGGCGCTGGCGTTCGCGACCCTGCCGGCGCACCTTCGGCCAGAAGGATCGTCGGTCTTCACCCTGATCCGGAACCTGGGCGCCAGCGTCGGCATCTCGATCATGAATGCTCTGGTGGTGGCCAACACCCAGACCATGCACGGCTTTCTCGCCGCCAAGGTCATCCCGACTGATCCGACGGTCGCGGCCGCCCTGCCGCGGGTTTTCGATCCCGCGTCCGTCGGCGGCCTGATGGCGCTGAACGCCGAGATCACCCGCCAGTCCGCCATGGTCGCCTATGTTGACGACTTCAGACTGATGTTCTTCATCACCATCGCCTGCATGCCCATGCTGCTGTTCATGCGCAAACCCCGGCGCGCCGCCGGCGCGGAGCCCCTTCATGCCGCTATTGACTAAGCCCTTCCTTCGCCTCGCCGCGACGGCCTCGGCGCTCGCGCTCGGCGCCTGCGCCACCGTGGGGCCGGACTTCAAGGCCCCCGCCGGACCCGGAGGCGCGGCCGCGGCCGGCTATTCCATGGCCGGCGACATGGCCGCGCAGGGCGTACGCCTGAGCCCCGAGACCCGCGCCGCCGGGCCCTGGTGGCAGGCGTTCGGCTCGCCTGATCTCGACGCGGCCATGCGCGAGGCCCTGGCGTCCAATCCGACCGTCGCCGAGGCCAACGCCAACCTCGGCAAGGCCCAGGCCCAGCTGGCGGCCACGCGCGGCGCGCAGTCGCCGCGGGTCGACGCCAGGGCCAGCGCCCAGCGCGAACGCATCAACACCACATCCTTCGGGTTCGCGTTCCCCAGCCCTACGATCAACCTCTATTCGATCGGGGCAGGGGTCAGCTATGACCTCGATCTGTTCGGCGGGCTGAAACGCGCGACCGAGGCCGATCAGGCCCGTGTCGACCGCATGGCCCGCGAGGCCGACGCGGCCTACCTGACGCTGACCGGCGAGATGGCGCTGCAGGCGATGCGGATCGCCAGTCTGCGCGGCCAGATCTCAGCGGTGAAGCAGATCGTCGCCGCCGACATCAAGAACATCCGCATGGTGCAGAAGGCCCAGTCGCTGGGCGGGGAGGCGCGTTCCGCGCTCTCCATCGGCGTCGGGCAACTGGCCGAGGACGAGGCGTTGCTGCCGCCACTGCAGCGCGAACTCGATGCGGCGCGCCACCAGATGGCGCTTTTGGCCGGCAAATCTCCGGCCGAATGGACTGCGCCGGACTTCGATCTCGAAAAACTCAACGCCTCGGCCATCGTGCCGGTCAGCCTGCCCTCCGAGCTGGTCCGTCGGCGTCCCGACATCCTGGCGGCCGAAGCCGAACTGCACGCCGCCACCGCCGGGATCGGCGTGGCGACCGCAAATCTCTATCCTAACATCCGGCTTTCGGCCGAGCTGACCCAGAGCTCGATCAAGCCGGAGAAGATCTTCAACTACTCCTCCAGCGGCTGGAACCTGCTGAGCGGCGTCACCGCCCCGATCCTGAACGGCGGGACGCTTAAGGCCAGACGCAGGGTCGCCGAGGCCGAGACGCGCGCCGCGGTCGCCCGCTACCAGCAGACTGTGCTGCGGGCCTTCGTCCAGGTTTCGGACGTGCTCTCGGCGCTGGGGACCGATCAGGCGGCGATCGACTCGCTGAAGCGCGCCAACATGGCCGCCGATTCCGGCCTCAAGGACTCCCAGACCGCTTATCGCCTGGGCGGCGGTACGCTGCTGCAGGTCGTGCAGTCCGAGCGCACGCAGAGCCGCGCGCGCCGCGCCCTCATCGAGGTGCAGGGCAACCGCTACGAAGATCTCGTCCAGCTCTATGCGGCCACCGCGACGGACTGGCGGCCGGCCTCCTAGGCCCGCGCCCCTTCTGCAGCCTCCGTCGCCAGGCGGCCTGTAAGTTCGGCCATGTGGTCGAAATCGGCCTCGAACGCGCCAAGTCCCTGGGTGAGACCGCGGATCTCGGCGATCAGGTCGCGGCGTTCCGACTGTGGGAGGAAGGCCTCGATCCGCTCCCAGCCGCGCCAGTCCTCCCGCGGCGCCAGCCCCAGGATCTGGCCGCGCCGGGCCGTGAGCGCCGAGGTCACGTTGGAGGCGCTTGGCGACGGCGAATAGACCGTCAGCTTCTCGATCGGCTCCAACAGGATCGAGCCACAGGCGGCCAGCCCGTCCTCGATGGCCAGGCGTCCAGCCAGGCGGAAGGCCATTTCGGACGAATCCACACTGTGGGTCTGGCCCTCGATCAGGGTGACCTCCAGGTCGGTGACCGGAAAGCCAAGCGCACCCTTCTCCAGACCGTCCCGGACGCCCTGTTCAACGGCCGGGATCCACTGCTTGGGCACCGAGCCGCCGACGACCCGCTGGCTGAACACGAAGCCCGAGCCACGCGGCAGGGGCCGGATTTCCACCGTCACGTCGGCGAACTGGCCGTGGCCGCCGGACTGTTTCTTGTGGCGGGCCCGGGTGGTGGTGCCTTTCTGGATGGTCTCGCGGTAGGGCGTCCTCGGGCTGGCGGTGTCGATCTCGACCCCGAAGCGGCGTTTCATCCGCTCTAACGCCAGCCGCACGTGGCCCTCGCCCTGGCCGGCCAACAGCACCTGATGGGCCTCCGGATCGTGCGTGAGCGACAGGCCGGGGTCCTCCTCGATCAGCTTGCCCAGCGCGCCGGACAACCTGACGTCGTCCTTGTGATTTCGCGCCGACAGCGCCACCGCGAACAGCGGCCGGCGTGGACGGGCCGCCGCCCGCACAGCCTGGGGCCTGCCGGTGGTCGACAGAATCTGGCCGGCGCCCGCGCCTTCGACCTTGCCGATGGCCGTGATGTCGCCAACCGCTACGGCAGCGACCTTCTTGAGCGTGGCGCCCTGCACCTGACTGAGCCCGCCGGCCCGGCAGCGTTCGCCCTCGGCGGTCACGAAGTCGACGCCGTCCGCCAGAGGTTTTCCGAACACCCGTGCGTAGGCGAGCTTGCCTGACTGGCCCGCATAGGCGGCCTTAAGCACATAGGCCCCGCTCTCGACGCCGAGCCGTTCGGCCGCGCGGGCCGGCGGCGGGGTCTCGTGGCGCAGCGCCTTCAGCAGCCGGCGCACGCCGAAGCCGTTCTGCGCCGAGCCGAAGAACACCGGCACAATCAGGCCCTCGTTCATTTCGTGCACCAGGTCGGCGAAGACCGCGTCGCGGCTGGGGATGACATCGGAGAGCAGCTGTTCCAGCAGTTCGTCGTCGAAGTCGGCGATCTGTTCCAGCATGTGGAAGCGTGCGTCGGCCTCGCTTTCGCGAAAGTCGGCCGGGATATCCACCTGGGTCGACGGCTCGTTCGGCCGATAGACGAAGGCGCGCTCCAGCGCGAGGTCGATGAAGCCGGAGACCTTCTCGCCTTCCCAGGTCGGAATCTGACGCGCCACCAGCGGCGCCGAACTGACCGGGGCCAGCGCGGCCAGCAGCTCGGCCAGCGAGCCGCGTGCCAGATCCATCTTGTTGATGAAGAGCGCATGCGGAATGCCCAGCCGCTCCAGCTCGCGCAGCGTCGGCTGAAGCAGGATGGCCTTGGCGGGATCGGGCTCGGCCACCACCACCGCCAGGTCGACAGCGGGCAGGGCGGCGTCCAGGTCGGCGCAGAATTCCAGGGATCCGGGGCAATCGATGACGGCGTAGCGGTCGCCCATGAAATCGAAGCCCGCGAGGTTCAGCTCGACCGAGTGGCCGCGGGCGCGGGCCTCGGGGCTTGAGTCGCCGACCTTGTCGCCGCCGATACGGCGTTCGACGGTTCCTGTGATCTGCAGCAGGGCCTCGAGCAGAGTGGTCTTGCCGGCGCTGGTGGGGCCCACGAGCGCCAGAGCGCGCACGAACCCCGCTGGCTGGATTGGCATGTTCGTTCTCCCATCACCTTGGGCGCCAGGGACGCCCTCTTCGGGGATGGAGCGCATCCGTGGCGCGATTTTGGGACGGTCGCGGACCGGTTCAGGAGGTCGCGCCGTCCTGATGGTAAAATCCTACGCCTTGAATTCAGCGGGCGTCACATCACGGTTCAGAGACCGGCGTGCAGTGCGGCCAACGCCAGCCGATCCTTCTCGGCGGCGGACAGGGTGGCCAGGGTCTGCCGCGCCTCGTCCAGCGCCGTCGCGGAGGTCGGGACCATGCGGCCGCACTTTATGTGGAGCACGTGATCGGCCAGCCGGGCGATCTCGCCGGCGTCGTGGCTGACATAGAGCGTCGGCATGGCCAACGTCCGGTGCAGGCGCTCCAGATAGGGCAGGATCTCGGCCTTGCTGGCGGCATCCAGGCTGGAAAGCGGTTCGTCCATAAGCAGCAGCCCAGGCTGGGAGAGGAGCGCGCGGCCCAACGCGACCCGCTGGCGCTCGCCGCCGGAAAGGTGGTTGGTCGTGCGGCCCAGAAGCGGAGCCAAGCCCAGCAGGTCCACCACCTCGTCGAACCCGATCACGGCGGGTCCGGATGCGCGCCGGGCGCCGTAGTCGAGGTTGCCGCGCACCGACAGGTGGGGCAGCAGGCTGGGCTCCTGGAACACCACGCCGACCGCACGGCGATGGGCGGGACGGAAGGCGCGCTGGTCCTGCCAGACCTCGCCGTCTACCGAGAGGTGTCCCGGCAGCCGCGCAAGGCCGGCGAGGCAGCGCAGCAGCGTGGTCTTGCCGGACCCTGACGGGCCGCTGAGCGCGGTGATACCGATGGGCGCGAGCGAGAACGCCACGTCGAGTTCGAAGCCGCCCACGCGGCCCTGGAACCGTCCATCCACGCCGGCGGTCATCGCGGCGCTCCGCCGGCCCTGCGGTCCACCAGCAGCAAGGCCAGCAATGCGGCGAAGGAGAACGCCACAACCCCGGCAGCCAGCCGGTGGGCCTCGCTGTATTGCAGTGACTCGACCAGCTGGTAGATGCGGGTGGAGATCACCTCGGTCTTGCCGGGCACTGACCCGCCAATCATCAGCACCACGCCGAACTCGCCGATAGTGTGGGCGAAGACCAAAATCGCGGCGGCCAGGAACCCGCGACGCGCCAGCGGCAGGGCGACAGTAACGAAGGCGTCGAGCGGCGACGCGCGAAGGGTCGCGGCGACTTCCATCGGCCGCTCGCCCATGGCCTCGAAGGCGTTGCGGATCGGCTGCACCGCGAAGGGCAGCGAATAGACCATCGAGCCGATCACCAGACCCTGGAAGGTAAAGGCCAGCGTGCGGATGCCGAAGGGGTGCAGCAGCGCCATCAGCGGGCTCTGCGGCGCGATGGCGATCAGCAGGTAGAAGCCCAGGACCGACGGTGGCAGGATGATCGGCAGAGTGGTGACTGCCGCCACGATCTCCTTCCACCAGGTGCGGCTGCGCGCCAGCCACCACGCCAGCGGCGTGGCCAGCACCAGCAGCAGGACAGTCGTCAGGCCCGCCAGCCTCAGCGTTGTCCAGATGACCTCGCCCAATTAGCGGACCTCGTAGCCGTATTTCCTGATCACCGCGACCGCCGCAGGCGTCTTCAGGAATGCCAGGAAAGCCCTGGCGGCCGGATTGTTCTGACCCGTGTAGAGCAGGATCGCCTGCTGATCGATGGGGGCGTGGAAGCCAGCCGGCACCAGCCATCGCGAGCCGCCGGGCGTGTTGATCACCTGCGACCAGGCCACGAACCCCAGTTCGGCCGCGCCGGTGTCGACGAACTGATAGGCCTGGGTGATTGAAGTTCCCATGACAAGTTTCGGTTTCAGCACTTTGTAAACGCCAAGCTTGTTCATCGTCGCTACTGCGGCGACGCCGTAGGGCGCGGCCACTGGATCGGCGATGGCGAGTTTCTCGAACCCGCCGGCCTTCAGTACCGCGCCGGCGTTGTCGACCAGGCGCGGCGTCTTCGAATAGAGCGCGAGGCGGCCGACCGCGTAGGTGAAGCGCGTGCCAGCCACCCCAAGTCCGTCCTGCTCGGCCTTCTTCGGCCGGTCGGTGTCGGCGGAGAGGAACACCTCGAAGGGCGCCCCGCGGGCCATCTGGGCGTAGAATTGTCCGGACGAACCAAAGCTAAGGATGGCGTTGTGGCCGGTGGTGGCCCTGAACGCCCTGGCGATTTCCCTTGCCGGCTCGGTAAAGTTCGCCGCAACCGCGACTTGGGTGTCGGCTGCCTGGGCGGGCGTTGTCAGGGCGAACAGGCCGACGAAGGCCAGACCAAGAATCTGAAGACACCGCACGATCATTCTGATTCTCCTCAAGATTCCAGTCAGAAGGCGAACTGCGAACGCAGCGAGATGACGTGATAGTGCTGGCCGACCTGCGCGCCCGCGGGCGTCAAGAAGGACGCGGCGGACGGCGACAGCCGCTCGATCTCGACGTCCTGGTAATCGAGCAGGAAGCGCACGAAGGTGTTCGGATACCAGTTCAGGCCGCCGGCGATAATCCGCTGGTCGCCGCCGCGCACCGCGTCGGCGGAAGGGGCCGTCCCGGCTGCGCCCGCGCGATAGTTCAGGTCGACATACGAGTACCTCCCGGCGATCTCGAACGCGCCCCAGGTACGGTCGGACAGGCTCAGCGGGTGGTCGACCAGCGGCGCGTCGAAGGTGAAGTTGCCGGCGTTGAACCGTCGCCGCTCGCCGGAGACGATCCACGAACCCTCGACATAGGCGCCGGTGAAGCGGGGATTGGAAAGGGTCGCGGGGTTGCGGCGCACTATTCCGAACCGCTCGTACTCGGCCTGGATGAACAGGTTCTGGAACTGGGCGACGGCCTCGATCCCGCGGGTTGAAGCGTGCTGGGCGCTGATCGCGCCGGTGGAGACCAGCCGGGCGCCGTCGACCCGCAGCTCCGGGCGTTCCTGGAAGGCGACGGTGTAGCGGGCCGCGCCGGCCGCGACGTCGGGTCCGCCGACATCAGCCGGGCGCACGACGTAGCTGCCGTGGGCCCCCAGTTGCAGCATGCCGTTGTCGGTCTTCAGGGCGGCCAACACCACGCGGCCCATCAGCCCGAGCGAGCTGTCGAAGGGCTGGGCGACGCCGGTCGCCTGAGCGTTGACCACGCCGACCACCCGCCCGGTGACCGCGCCGGAGGCATACCAGCGCTCGCCAGCCGCCCAGAGCTGGACAGCCTCGCGGAAGTCGCCGCCCGTCAGGCTGCGCGCCATATCGGCTACGGCGGGTCGCTCAAGGAAGAGCGCCCCGTTGGTCGAGCCCTGGTCCTCGAGCCCCACCGAAGGCGGGAAGGCCCCGATCTTCAGGTGGAACGGCCTCAGGCCGGAGTACTGGACCCATAGCTCCTGGATGTGGCCGGCGTCCTCTTCGCCCGCGCCGCCGAACTCGAAGAGCGCATTGTATTCGAAGTCGCCGAACGCCTTGCCGTCGATGCCGATGCGGGCGCGGCGGAAATTCGTGCCCGACGAGAGATCGCGGGCGTGGGCCGTATCCGCCGCTGCCGCGCCGCGCCGGAAGTCGGCGGCGATCGGACCCGGCGAGCGCTGGCTGTAGTCGGCCGCGTCAAACTGCATCACAGCGTGAAGATTGGCGGCGAAGCGGCCGTCGGCGCTCTGGATCACGGGCCTGCCCGCCAGGATCGTCGCACCGCCCGCCGACGGATACTGGATCAGCGCCGGCGGGCCGAGCGGGGGCGTGGCCTGGGCGATGACGGCGGGCAGCGGCGGGAGCGGAATCGGCAGCGCCGGCGCAGCGGCGGCGCGCGCCTCCAGGCTCTCAACCTTGGCGGCGAGCCTCTCGACCTGCAGGGTCAGGGCTTCGATCCTTACGTCGCGCGGATCTGCCGCCGGCGCGGCGCGGGGCCGGGCCTGCGCCGCGGCGCTGAACAGGCTCAGGCTCGCGGCCAGAGCCAACGCATGTCCGCCAGTCCGTCTTGCATCCACAGCGCGCGCTCCCGAACGATCCCTTGGCGTTATGTAGCGCAACTACATAACGCTTGGCGAGGCGTCAGGCGATCAGGGTGCGGATGGTGGTTTCCAGGGTTTCCTGCGCCTGGCCGGGCGATAGGCCCTGTTCCTGGCGCAGGCGCGACCAGCTCTCGAAACTGAGCAGCAGGTCGAGAATTTCCAGCTTTTCGGCAGCCTTCGGCGGGAGCTGCGCCGCCAGGATGTCGCGCAGGGCCGTGACCAGCCGTGCGTTGTCGGCCTCGAGGAATCGGGAGCGGTGTCGGAAGACGACGGAGGCGCGCTTGAAGGGCCCGATCCTCTCGAACACAGCCCCGCGCCGGCCGACCAGCTCGACCACCCGCTCGCGCCAGTCCCGAGCCGTGAACGGCCGTTCGACGATGGTCTTCATCTCGGCCTCGATGACGACAGACATCTCGCGATAGAGGCTGTCCATGTCCTTGAAGTGCCGGAAGACGGTGCGCAGGCCGACATCGGCGCGGGCGGCAACCTGCTCGGCGCCGGGCGAGACCTCGCCGCCGTGCACCAGCTCCAGCATGGCGGCCACGATGCGGGCCCGGCTGTCCTCGCCCCGGCGGTGACGGCCGTCCCTTAGGGTCATGCGAAGAGCGCGGCGAGGCCGGCCGGCGCCAGCACGGCGTCCACCTGGGCGAGGGCATCGGCGGGCAGGGCGGCGCGGCTCTGGCGCAGCCACTGCAGGCATTTGGCCTGGTAGGTGAAGGGTTGCTGGGTCCAGATCTGCCCGTCGACGGTGGCGGTTACCTCGGCGGCCTGGCTCATCACGGCCCTGGCATTGGCCAGCATGACCGGCGGATAGACGCGGCCGATCTCGGCCAGCACCGCCTTCAGGGTCGCGGGCAGAGCGGCCATGGTGTCCCAGGCGCCCGGCTCGACGCCTGACTGATCCTCCATCATGCCGACCCAGGCGGTGACCCGCGGCGCGACCTTCAGGGTCAGGGCCATCGGCGTCGGATCGAACTCCGCGAGCTGGGTCAGCTGACCGAAGACGGCGAAATCGCAGGACGACGGGCGGTGGCCGAGAAGGTAGGGCTGTTCCCGCAGGTGCGCCTCGAAGGCCTCCAGGAATCGCCGATAACTGGCCTCGATCACCGGGCCTGTGACGGGATTGGAGCCCACGTAGCGCAGCCGCCCGATCTGGCGCTCGGCGATCGCGTCCCCGCGCGCCTTAAGCTCGCCGTCAGGGATGGACAAGCCGCGCCAGCACGGCAGCATGGCCGAGGCCTTGGCGATGTCCTCCGGATAGGCCCAGCGGTAGTGGAACATCGCCTTGGTCAGCCACTCATCGGCGTAATCTTCGATCAGCTCGTTGAGGAAGGCCAGGGCTGGCTCTGTGGGGATGACGCTGCGGCCCGCGTAGTCGCGCTCGAACCGGCGGATGAGCGGCGTGGAGTCGGTGACCGCCTGCAGCTCGCCGGCCTCGTCGGGCAGGAAGAAGGTCGGCAGCAGCGGTATCTTGGCCCTGGGCAGGCCGTCCAGCGCCGCACCGCTGGGCGGCAGCAGGCGATAGGCGATCCGTCGGTAACGAAGCACCGCCAGCATCTTACGAGTGTAGGGCGAGCCGGGGGCGCCGGACAGTGCGATGGGGTCGCTCATGGGGGACGCTCCTTCAGCAGGCTTGACCCGAGACGGTCATAATGGCACGCATAATGCCATTAGTTTGGACGGCAGGCGAGCCCGAACCTGCTACGGGGGAAATCCAATGCAGGTCTTGCGCACACCGGACGAGCGTTTCGCCAACCTCGCCGACTGGCCGTTCGCGCCACAATACCAGACGGTGGGGGGCGAGAGCGGCGAGCCGCTGCGCCTGCACTTCGTCGATGAAGGCCCACGCGACGGGGCGATCGTGCTGCTGATGCATGGTGAACCCTCCTGGGCCTATCTCTACCGCAAGATCATCCCGGCGCTGGTCGCCAGGGGTCACAGGGTGATCGCGCCCGACCTGATCGGCTTCGGCCGGTCCGACAAGCCGGCGCTGCGCACAGACTATACCTACGAGCGCCACGTCGCCTGGATGAGCGAGTGGCTGTTTTCGCTCGACCTCACCGACATCACGCTCTTCTGTCAGGACTGGGGCGGGCTGATCGGCCTGCGCCTGGTGGCGGCGTTCCCCGAGCGGTTCGCCGGCGTGGTGGTGGGCAACACCGGCCTGCCGGTCGGCACGGGCTGGAGCGAGGGCTTCAAGTCCTGGCTCGAGTTCAGCCAGCGCGTGCCGGAACTGCCGATCGGCTTCATCCTCAACGGCGGGACCGGCCGCGACCTCTCCGCTGCCGAGATCGCGGCCTATGAAGCGCCGTTCCCGGACGAGACCTTCAAGGAAGGCGCGAGACAGTTCCCGACCCTGGTGCCGATCACCCCCGAGCACGCGTCGGTGGCCGAGAATATCGCCGCCTGGAAGGTGCTTGAGGCCTTCGACAAGCCGTTCATCACCGCCTTCAGCGACGGCGACCAGGTCACCCGCGGCGGCGAGGTCGCGTTCCAGGCGCGGGTGCCGGGCGCGAAGGGCCAGCCGCATGTCACCCTCTCCGGCGGCCACTTCCTGCAGGAAGACAGCCCCGCCGAGATCGCCGCCCTGCTGGACGCCATGATCGCGCGCCGCGCTTAGGAGCCAACCGCCATGAACGTCGTCAACGCCGTGATGCCGCAGCCCGAGCAGGCCATGGCCTTCTTCGGGGCGCCCGAGGATGGCCCCTTCGTGATGGTCAACCTGCTGAAGTTCCACGAGACGGCGCGCTACGAAGACGGGTCCGACGCCCACCTTTCCGGAGCGGAAGCCTACGCTCGCTACGGCGAGGCGGTCCGCAAGCTGGTCGAGGGCCTGGGCGGCAGAGTCCGCTATTCCGGTGTGGTCACGGGTCTGATGCTTGGCGAGGTCGAGGACCTCTGGGACATGGTGGCGCTGGCGGAATATCCGTCGCTGGCCGCCTTTCGCCAGATGGCGCTGTCGCCGGAAATGCACGTGATTGAGCATCACCGGAAAGCAGGCCTCGCCGGCCAGCTCAACATCAAGACCCGGCCGGGCGTCGGCTTCTAGGCGCGGCGGGTCCGCAGCGAGAGCGCCAGGAAGATCAGCGCCAGCACCACCGTCACCGGGCTCGCATAGTGCTCCGGCGGATGGTGGCCATTGGCCGGCGGGCTGAGCACCCAGCCCTGCAGCGCCATCAGACCGCGTTCGACGATGATCAGCGACAGGAACAGCGGCGTCAGCGGCCGGTAGCGCAGCGCCACGACCAGCATACCGAGGCCCAGCGCGAGTTGGGTGGCGCCTTCCCAGCGGAACACCCCGATCACCAGTTCGCGGCGGTCGCCCATGTCCAGGCCCGCGATCACGCCCGCGCCGCCGTCCGGCAGGAAGCTGTGGAGCAGCCCGGGCGCCAGTGTCAGTATCGCAGCCAGCCCCAGGAACGCGACCGAGCTGGCCGCGCCGCGGTACTCGGCGTTGGTCGAAGGTGACAGGAAGCTCATCGGCTCAATTGTCCCAGGTGATGTATTCGTCGCCGGGCTTCTGCTTAACGCCGCTCGGGTGATCCACGAAGACAGGGCCCTGCAACAGCGATGGCCACATGGGCTTGACGTTGTTGTTCTGGTCCTGCGCCTTCAGCATCGCCAGCAGCAGGGCAGTCTTGTCGGGACGGGCGCGGGAAAGCTCGTGCTGCTCTGTCGGGTCGGTGGAGAGGTCGTAGAGCCAGACCTTGTTCTGGGCCTCGCTCGACTGCAGCTTCCAGTCGCCGTCAAGCACGACCTTGTACTGCCCCGAGCGCCAGAACAGCGTCTGGTGCGGGCGGCCCGCCACCTTGCCCTGCAGGAACGGCAGCAGGTCGACGCCGTCGATGGTGCGGTCCTTAGGAATCTTCGCGCCCGCAGCGCTGGCAGCCGTGGCGAAGATGTCAATGTGGCCGACGGGATAGGGGTAGCGCGAATTTGGCGCGATCACGCCCGGCCAGCGCATGAAGAACGGCGCGTGGATGCCACCCTCGAAGAAGGTCGACTTGAAGCCGCGATAGGGCCGGTTCACGTCGGGCAGGCCGATGTAGGCCGCGCCGCCGTTATCGCTGGTGAAGATCACCAGGGTGTTCTGGTCGAGGCCCTCGTCCTTCAGGGTCTGCAGGATACGCCCGATGTTGTGGTCGAGATTGCGCGCCATGGCGCCGTAGACCCGCAGGCGGTGATCCTTGATCTGCGGCAGGGCGTCGTAGTCTTCCTTCTTGGCCTGCAGCGGCGTGTGGATGGCGTTGGGGGCGAAGTAGATGAAGAACGGCCGGTTCCTGTTGGCCTTGATCGCCTTGACCGCCTCGTCGGTGAGGTAGTCGGTCATGTAGCCCTTGGGCGCGAACATCGGCGAGCCGTTGAACTGCACCTGATAGGGCAGGTTCGGCCACAGAAACTTGTCGATCGGATCCCAGGGCTGTCTGGAGTTCTCCACGCCCTCGTCCTTCTCCGGCAGGTACATCGAGGCGCCGGCAATGAAGCCGAGGCTCTCATCGAAGCCCTGCTGCTCGGGCCGCGAGCCCTTCACGCCGCCCAAGTGCCACTTGCCGAACTGCATGGTGTGATAGCCGCGGTCGCGCAGGACCTCGGCGATGGTCACTTCGCCGGTTGGTACGGCCAGGCTGTTGACCGCCTCGGGCGAGGCCATGGTCGAGCCGGGCGGCATGTCCTTTAGGCGGTCCTTGAAGAACTTCGGCCGGGCGATCGCGCCGGGCTCGGACTCGGTGCCGACCATCTTCTCGAAAGCGACCGGCGCCGGGGTGAATTCGAAGCCAAACCGGGTGGGATAGCGGCCGGTCATGATCGCCACGCGCGATGGGGCGCAGGTGGCGTTGCCGGCATAGCCATTCGCGAAGTCGACGCCGTCACGGCCGATGGAGTCGATATTGGGGGTGGGGACCTGTCCGCCGGCGACCCCGCCGCCGTTGAAGGTGACGTCGTTGTAGCCCATGTCGTCGGCCAGGATGAAGACGACGTTCGGCGGGCGCTGGCCAGGAGCGGGCGCGGCAGGTCCCTGCGCCCAGGTCACCGTATGGTTCGGCGCCACGTGCGGCAGCCGCGAATGGGCGATAATCGACAGGATCGTGGGCTTGTTCGCCACCGCGACGCCCAGCGACACGGCCGCCACCAGTACGATCGCGCCCAGCCAGGTCCAGAGCTTCATGGCAGCCTCCCCGAGCCGGCCACGCGGCCCGTCATGCGGGCGGCGTCAAACCGGAACCAAGATTACTATATAGTGACATCAGGCGTGCCGATAGTCGGCAGGCGCGACGGGCACGGAAACGGCTTGGCGCAGCGTTACGATATATTATAACACCGACTGGATTGGCCTGCAGACAGGGACGTTTATGAGAGTCGGAGCGATATTGGGCACGGCTGTTGCGGCGGCGCTGCTGGTCGTGGCGCAGCCCGTTCTGGCGGCGCCCGCGAACCCAGCCCCGGCCACCGACCTGGCTGCGCTGCAGCAGCAGCTGAATGCGCTGCGTCGCGACTATGACGCCAAGATCGGCGACCTTGAGGCCCGTCTGAAGGTCGCCGAGGAGCGGGCTGCCGCGCAACCGACCGCCCCGATCCAGACCGCCGCCGCCGAGTCGCCGGCCGCGGAAGGCGAGATCGTCATTGCCGAGGCCGCGCCGGAGCCGGTGTCCAGGTCCAGCTCCGCAAACGCGATGAACCCCGGCGTCTCGGTGGTCCTGAACGGCAATTACGTCGCGACATCCCGCGACCCGAGCGGCGCCCGCATCGCCGGCTATCCGCTGAGCGGCGACGCCGGCCTCTTCCCGCGCGGGTTCTCACTTGGCGAGTCCGAGGTCACCCTGGCCGCCAATGTCGACCCCTTCTTCACCGCCAACCTGACCGCCAGCTTCAGCCGTGACGACACGGTCTCGGTTGAGGAGGCCTATGTTCAGTCCACGGCCCTGCCGGCCGGTCTGACGCTGAAGGCCGGACGGTTTTTTTCTGCGATTGGCTACTTGAATGAGCGCCATGCCCACAACTGGTCGTTCATCGATATGCCGCTGCCCTACCGCGCCCTGCTGGGCGTCCAGTACGGCGACGACGGCGTGCAGCTGCGCTGGCTGGCGCCCGCGCCGATCTTCCTGGAATTCGGCGGCGAGGTCTTCCGCGGCGATCACTTCCCGGCCGGGAACGGCGACCGCAACCGGCCCGGCAGCGAAACCGCCTTCGTCCACGCCGGCAATGACATCAACGACGATTCCAGCTGGCTGGGCGCGCTCTCCTACATCCACACCGACGCCAGGGCGCGCGACACGGGCGGCGACATCTTCAACGGCGACAGCGACCTGGCCATCGCCTCGGCGGTCTACAAGTGGGCGCCCGGCGGCAACCCCACCCAGCGCAACCTGACGCTCAGCGGTGAGTACTTCCGCGGCCGCCAGAGCGGGACCTTCAACATCATCCCCACAAAGCGCGATCAGGCCGGCTGGTACGCGCAGGGCGTCTATCAGTTCACCCAGCGCTGGAGCGCGGGCCTGCGCTATGCCCGTCTGGACGAGGTCGGCGCGCCGTTGCCTCTGGCGGGCTCAGCCCTCGACGGCTTCGGCCATTCGCCCAGCGCCGTCACCGGCCTGCTGGAATTCGACTCCAGCGAGTTCGGCCGCTTCCGCGCGCAATATACCCACGACATGGCCGACCGCCGGTCCAACGACGAATGGCTATTCCAGTACACCGTCGTCTACGGCCCGCACGGCGCGCACCGGTATTGAGGAGATAGAGTTCATGCGTAAAGCCATCCTGGGCGCGCTCGGCGCGCTGCTGGCGCTGGGCGCCGCGAACCCGGCCGCCGCCGCCCTGCAGGTCTTCGCCTGCGAGCCCGAATGGGCGGCGCTGTCGCGCGAGATCGGCGGCGACAAGGTCACCGTCTATGTCGCCACCACCGGTGTGCAGGACCCACACCTGATCCAGGCCCGGCCGAGCCTGATCTCCAAGGCCCGCACCGCCGACCTCACCGTCTGCACGGGCGCCGAGCTGGAGATCGGCTGGCTGCCGATGATCGTCCAGCAGTCGGCCAACAAGAAGATCGCACCCGGCGCGCGCGGTGTGTTCCAGCCAACCGACTATGTGAAGCTCATGGAAACCCCGGCCTCGCTGGACCGCAGCCAGGGCGACATCCACGCCGGCGGCAATCCGCACGTCCAGTCCGACCCGCGCAACATGCTGCCGGTGGGCAAGGCGCTCGCCGACCGCTTCGCCGAGCTCGACCCGGCCAATGCCGCGATGTACCACGCGCGCTACGCGACCTTCGCGACCTCCTGGAATGTCGCGCTCAAGAAGTGGCAGGCCGAAGCGGCGCCGCTGCGCGGGACACCCATTGCCGTGCAGCACCGCAGCTGGGTCTATCTGGAAAACTGGCTGGGCCTGCGCCGCGTGATCGCGCTCGAGCCCAAGCCCGGGGTGCCGCCGTCGAGCGGCTACCTCGCCCAGGTGCTTGAGGTGCTGAAGAAGACCCCGGTGAAGATGATCATCCGCGCCGCCTATGAGGACGGTCGCCCTTCAGAGTTCGTCGGCGGCCGCGCCGGCGTGCCGGCGGTGATGCTGCCCTACACCATCGGCGGCTCGGACCAGGCCAAGGACCTCTATTCGCTCTACGACGACACGCTGAACCGCATGCTGAAGGCCCTCAAGTAATGACCTCCGGCGCCCTCGAACTCAGCATCCTGCTGCCGGCCTTCATCGCCGGCCTGATCGTGCTCTCGACCCACGTGCCGATGGGCCAGCAGGTGCTTTCGCGCGGTATCGTATTCATCGACCTCTCCATCGCCCAGGTGGCGGGCCTGGGCGTCACCCTGGCTGGCGCCATGGGGTCGGACCCCAAGGGCTGGGTCGTGCAGGCCGCGGCCTGCGGCGCGGCCCTGATGGGGGCCCTGCTGCTGACCTGGACGGAGAAGAAGTGGCCGGAAGTGCAGGAGGCCCTGATCGGCGTGCTGTTCGTGGCCGCCGCGTCCGTCGAACTGCTGCTGCTGGCCAACAACCCGCATGGCGGCGAGCATCTGAAGGACCTGCTCGTTGGCCAGATCCTCTGGGTGACCATCCCCAGCCTGTGGCCCATCGCGCTGTTCTACGCCGTGGCCCTGCTGATCTGGTTCCGGTTCCGCGAGCGCATGGGGCAGGTGGGCTTCTACGTGCTCTTCGCCCTGGTGGTGACCCAGTCGGTACAGCTGGTCGGGGTCTACCTGGTGTTCGCCAGCCTGATCGTCCCGGCGCTCGCCGCCCGGCGGTTCGCGCCGACGCTCAGGCTCTGGGTCGGCTATGGCGTGGGCGTGGCGGGCTATGTGCTGGGGCTTGTCGCCTCGTCGCTGATGGACCTGCCCACAGGCGCGGCTATCGTCGTGACCCTGATCGCGGCCTTCGTGGGTGCGATAGTCCTCTCGGCGGTGGTTCCCAAGGCTCTCCGCGCGGAACCCGAGTCGACCCTCGCCTATTGACGCCGGATTGTTCTAAAAGGCGCGGCTAGGTCGCTTGTTCGAGTCCGGCGGGCTGAAGGACCTCGGGCCGGCGCGGCCAGGCTCAGAGCGGCCGCGCCGGCGAGTATCCTGCGGGTCAGGTGAGCTTTCTCCTCAGCCCGGCGCGCGGGCGGTGACGATCCAGGTGCCGCTGTCGAGCTTCACGCCGTCCGGGCCGTTATGCGCGGCCAGCGCCTCGCGGACGGCGGCGATGACGGTGTCGCGCTTGTCCGGCGCCTCACGCAGCATGCCGCCAAGCGGACCGACCTTGAGGGCCAGGGCGACGACGGTGTCGAGATCGCCTGAGCCGACCTTTTCATCGTGGGGCGCGGCTTTGAAATCGGTGAAGCCGGCCTCGGTCAGAATGTCTCGCACCCGCTCGGCGTCCGCGAACGCGAAGGGGCCGGGCGCGCCGGGGACCGGCGGCGCGGCGGGCGGCAGGAAGGGCGCGGCGACCGCCATCGGCAGCGCCATGATCGGGTTCTCCGCTGGCGGGCGCCAGCAGACGAAAGCGAGCCGCCCGCCAGGCTTCAGGGCACGCAGGAGGTTGCGGAAGGCCGCCACGGGATCGGCGAAGAACATTACCCCGAACCGCGAGAAGACGGCGTCAAACGCACCGGCCTCGAACGGCCAGGTCTGGGCGTCGGCCTCGATGAAGCTGACGCCGGCCAGGTCCGCGGCGCGTCGGCGGGCGACCTCGAGCAGGGTACGAGAGATATCGGCGCCGGTGACCTGGCCCCCCGGGGTGACGATGGCCGCGAGTTCGAGGCTGGTCTCGCCGGCCCCGCAGCCGATGTCGAGGATGCGCTCCCCGGCCCGGGGCGCGAGGTCGGCCATGGCGGAATGTCCCAGCGGGGCGAGCTGGCGGTCCAGCGGCGCCTGCAGCTCGGCCCAGGTCGCGCCGGCCGCAGCGTTCCAGTAGTCGGCCTGGGCCGCGTTGGGCGCGTCGTTTGGCGAACCTGGCATCAGATCGGCTCGCATGCGTCTTGCAGCCAGGCCGCGACCTCGGCCGGAACCTGCGGCCCGACCACCGCCAGCACGCGGGCGTGATAGGTGTCGAGCTGGGCGATCTCCTCGGGCGTCAGCATGGCCTTGGCCACCAGGCGGCGGTCGACGGGCGCGAGCGTCAGGGTCTCGAAGCCCAGCATCGGCCGCTCGCCCCCTGGGATCATCGCCGGTTCAGTAACGAACTGCAGGGTCTCGATGCGGATGCCGTAGCCGCCCTCCTTGTAGTAGCCGGGTTCGTTGGAGACGATCATACCAGGGCGCAGGGCGACGTTGTTGGGCGCCTTGGCGATCCGGTGCGGACCCTCGTGGACGCCGAGATAGGAGCCGACGCCGTGGCCGGTGCCATGGTCGTAATCGAGCCCGTGAGCCCAGAGCGCCATTCTGGCCAGCGCGTCCAGCGCCGAGCCGGTTGTGCCGACCGGGAAGCGCACCCGGGCGAGCGACAGGTGGCCCTTCAGCACCAGGGTGAAACGCTCGCACATCTCCGCCGAAGGCTCGCCGATCGCGACGGTGCGGGTGACGTCGGTGGTGCCGTCCAGGTACTGGGCTCCGCTGTCGACCAGCAGCAGCGACCCCTGAATGGTGCGCTTGTTGAGCCGCTCGGTTGGGCGGTAGTGGACGATCGCGCCGTTGGAGGCGGCGCCGGCGATCGTGTCGAAGGACAGGTCTTTCAGCGCGCCGGTCGCCTCGCGGAAAGCCTCCAGCTTCGAGACCGCCTCGATCTCGTCGGGCGGGTTGATCTGGCCCTCCGTGGCCACCCAGTGGAGGAAACGGGTCAGGGCCGCGCCGTCGCGGGCGTGGGCGCGCTTGGTTCCTTCGATCTCGACAGCGTTCTTGCAGGCCCGTGGCAGGACGCAGGGGTCGTCGCCGCGAAGCACGTTGGCGCCCGCGCCGCTCAGGGCCTCGAAGTACCAGGCCGAGGACTGGCCTGGATCGACCAGCACGGCCTTGCCCCGAAGGTCCGCCAGAGCCTGGGACAGGTCGTCGGGGGTTTCCAGCCGCACCTCGTTGCCCAGCCAGGCCGGCAAGTCGGCGGTGATCTTGGCGGGGTCGAGGAAGACGCGCGCCGAGCCATCGGCGTTGAGGATCGCCTGGCCCAGAGGCAGCGGCGAGCGGATGACGTCGCCGCCCCGCACGTTGAACAGCCAGGCCAGTGACGCCGGTGCGGTGATAACCGCGGCCTGCGCGCCGCGCGCGGCCAGGGCTTCGCCGATCCGGTGGCGTTTGGAGGCCGACGTTTCGCCGGCGTACTCAATCGGATGCGGCACGACCGGGGCTGTGGGCTGGGCCGGGCGCGCCTTGCCCCAGGCGGTGTCCAGCGGGTTGGGCGTGACCGCGCGAAGCTCCGAGCCGGCCTTGGCCGCGGCCGCTTTCAGGTGGCCCAGCGCGTCGGGGCTGTGCAGGCGCGGGTCATAGCCAATCACCTGCCCGGGTCCTGTGGCCGCTTCCAGGTAGGCGGGCACGCCACCGTCCACCAGGTCGCGGATCTCGAACATCGCCTGATCGACCTGATCGCGGACCTGCAAAGTGTAGCGCCCGTCAACAAAGACCGCGGCCTTGTCCTTAAGGATCACGGCGGCGCCGGCCGAGCCGGTGAAGCCGGTGGCCCAGGCCAGCCGGTCGTTGGCAGCGGGCAGGTACTCGTTCTGGTGCTCGTCCTCATGGGGCGTCACGAAGCCGTCCAGGCCCTGCTCGGCCATGGCGGCTCGGATCAGGGGAACGTGCTTGGGGCCGAAAGAGCGGTCGGTGGCTTCGTCGAATGTCTGGCGCATGGGAAGGATGTAATGCCTTCAAGAGCCCCGGGCAAAGGCTTGCCGGATACCCGCGTTCGGGCTATCGGGCGGCCATGGTCTTTCGCGCAAGTCCGTGCCCGTCGAATTCGTTCGGTCCCACCTGGGGTCCGGATTCGCGCGCGCCTGCCTAGACGCTGACGAAGACCGCGACCCCGCCGAACCGGCAGGGTCGCTGATGACGCCACCTCCTGCCGCCGGCCTTCGACCCGACAGGAGGCAACCGTGACCGAAGAGCTGAAACCCTGGTTCCCCATCCGCACCGAGCGGCTGCTGCTGCGCGCCTTTACGCAGTCCGATTTCGACGACGTGCACGCCTATGCGACGGACGATGCGGTGGTCCGCTACATGGACTGGGGCCCCAACACGCTCGAAGAGACCCAGTGCTTCCTTGGCCGGTCCATAGAGGCCCAGCTGCGCTGGCCGCGTGCCGACGTGAATCTGGCGATCGATCACCTGGCCGACCACAAGGTGATCGGCGCGATCCGCCTGGGCGTGAACGACGAAGCAACCCGCACCGGCGATATCGGCTACAGCATCGCCAGCGCCTATTGGCGGCAGGGGATCGGCACGGAGGCGGCGCGCGCCATGATGAAGGCCGGCTTCGAGGTGCTGAACCTGCGGCGGATCTGGGCGGAGTGCGACGACCGCAACGCCGGGTCCTGGGGGATCATGGAAAAACTCGGCATGCGCCGGGAGGCGCACTTCCGGCAAGACAAGCAGGCCCGCGATGGTTGGAGAGACAGCTATCTGTACGCGATGCTCGCTGAGGATTGGGCCTGAACGCAAAACGCGGACGCCGAGGCGTCCGCGTTTCGCCCGCTCTCCAGCCGCCGAAGGCTAGTTCGGCGGAGCGGTCTCGGTGGTGGTCGTGGTGGTGACGTCCTTGGCGGCGTCGGCGGCCTGGGCCGTGCGGTCGGCCGCGGCGCGGGCGGCGGTCTCGGTCGCCTGGGCCGTGCTGCGCGCGGCATCCTGGGCGGCCTGGGTCGCCTGGCTGGCCGCCATCTGGGCGTCGCCCGCCGCCGTGCTGAGCGCCTGCTCGGCCGCGCCCTGGTTGCGGGCGTTCTGCAGGTCGGCCTGGGTGCTCGAATTATTCATCAGGAAAATCACGCCGACGATGGCGATCACGGCCACCAGGGCGGCGATCCACCAGCCGGCGCTGCTCGAGCCGCGGGTCACGACAACCTCTTCACGGCGGATGATCACAGGCTCTTCGACCGTCGTCTTCACATAGTCGCTATCGTTGGACATCGCGGGGGTCCTCCCAAACTCCGGCAGCTTTGCCGTTCGGCGGAGCAAACGCAGGTCCGGGCAGGGGGTTCCCCTCAGCCCTTGCGCAGGACCAGCGCCGACCAGGCGTCGCGGTGCAATCGCCGCTCCAGCCGGAAGCCGCGCGAGACATATGCGGCGATGATCCGGCGCTCCTGGGTACGCAGAAGGCCGGAGAGGATGGCGATGCCGCCGGGCGTCAGCGCCCGCTTGATGTCCTGCGCCAGCGCAACGAGTGGCGGGGCCAGGATGTTGGCGAACACCAGGTCGTAGGGCGCATCCTGGCGCACCAGTCGATCATTCAGGCCCGCAGCGTGGACGAAACGCGCCGGCGCCCTGTTCAGCTTGGCGTTCTCGTTGGCGATCCGCACCGAGGGGCCGTCAATGTCGGTGCCGACGGCGACCTTGCTGCCGGTCCGGGCCGCGGCGATGGCCAGCACGCCGGTGCCGCAGCCGACGTCGAGCACGCGCGGGAACCGCCGACGCTTCAGCAACTGGTCAAAGGCCGCCAGGCAGCCGACCGTGGTTCCGTGGTGGCCGGTGCCGAAGGCCGCGCCGGCCTCGATGCGCAGGTTGATGGTGCTGGCGGGCGCCAGGCCAAGGTCGTGGGCGCCGTAGACGAAGAAGCGCCCCGCCCGCACCGGCGGCAGGCCGGAGAGCGCCATGGCCAGCCAGTCGGCGTCGGCCAGCTTCTCCACGACCACACGCAGCCCGCCGTGGTCCTTGAGCAGGGCGACGAGGGCGTCCTTCTCCTCGTCGGTGGTCGGGAAGGCGTCGATCCGCCAGATGTCGCGATCCTCGTCTTCCTCCAGTATGGAATAGGTCAGGGTCTCGGTGTCGGGATCGGCGTCGATCGCGGCTGCGGCGGCCTCGGCAAGCCCGCGCGGTCCACTGGCGATGATCTGGAAGGCTTCGGCCTTGTCAGTATTGGGGGTCATCCGCCGCGTCTAACGGGCGAGCGGCCGGAAGGCGAGAGGCTTCAGCCGATCACCACCGGAGCGTCGTCCTCCGGCGGCGGGGGAGGCGGGGGCGCCTCGCGCTCGTAGGACGCGCCGCCGTAGATCGACGGATAGACAGTTGCCGTGCGGGGCTCGTCATAGACGGTGCGGGCGTAGGCCGTCGGCGCGGGGGGCGCCGGCTCGTCGTTGTGCGCCATCTGCCGGCGATCCTGCTGGACCGGCGCGGCCTGCGGGGCGTAGGCCGCCTGCACGTAATCCGTACCGGTCACATAGTCCGGGATGCTTTCGCTATATTTGGCGTAGGCGGCGCTGTCGTCGAACGAGCCGTTCGCGCGGGCTCCGCCGCCCGTGGCCATCATCTGCGGCCCAAGCGGTCGGCCGTCGAAGACAAGTTGGGGCCGCATCGAGCCGCCCAGCATGATCCCGGCCACCGCCGCAAACGCCGCCCCCGCGAGTACTGACTTCGACATCACCAAACCACCGCCACTGTCGTCCCGAGGCATACAGCGCGCGGGACGACGGTTGGTTCAGGACGGAATTTCAATCGGCCGCGTTCAGAGCCACCGTGCGCGCCTGAATCCGAAGAAGAGTGCGACGCAGACCACCGCTACTCCGGCCAGGACGGCGAAGTAGCCGTACTGCCAGTGTAGTTCGGGCATGTCGTCGAAGTTCATGCCGTAGAGGCCGGCGACGGCGGTCGGCACCGCCAGGATCGCGGCCCATGACGCCAGCTGGCGCGTGATCGCGCCCTGCCGCTGTTGTTCAAGCAGATTGGCGACCTCGAAGACCGACGACAGCACGTCGCGCAGACCCTCGACGGCGCTGGCCACCCGCCGGACGTGGTCGCGGACGTCGCGGAAGTAGGGCCGGACGCTGGGGTCCATGAACGGCAGGTGTAGGTGCTCGAGCTTGGCGGCCATTTCCTCCATGGGACCCAGCACCCGGCGGAAACGCATCAGCTCCTGGCGCAGGTTGAACAGTCGCGCCACGTCGTCGCGGCTAAGGAAGGCGTCCAGCGCCTGGCGCTCCATCGCCAGCACCTCCTCCTCAATGTCCTCGACCAGGGGGCCATAGCCGTCGACCACGAAATCGAGCACAGCGTAGAGGACGTAGTCGACGCCGTGGCTGAGCAGGATCGGCGCGGCCTCCAGATGCCGACGGAGCGCCGCATGCGCCCGGGCCGAGCCCGAGCGAATGGTCATGATGTGGCCTTCCCACAGAAAGGCCGAAGTCTCGCCATAGACGATCTGGTCGCGGTCCAGCCAGGCGGTGCGCGCCACGACGAAGATCTGTTCCCCGTAGACATCGACCTTGGGCATGGGGTGTTCGACAAGGGCGTCGTCGACCGCCAGTTCGTGCAGCCCGAACCTGGTCTGCATCCCGCGCAGCTCTTCCTCGTCGGGATCGACCAGTCCGATCCAGGCGAATTGGCCGGGCTCGAGCCTGTGGCCCTCAGGATCATCCAGCGAGAGGGTGCGCACCCGTCGGCCCTGGTCATAGATCGAGGCGGCGGCGACCGTCATGCAGCGTCCTCCCGACAGGCCCTTTCCGGGTCTGGTCGCGGGATGTGACGCCAATTGCAGAGCTTAGGCAACGCGCGCGGCGGCGCAATATAAAGTTCGATATGGAACTAAAATCTTCAGTATCGAACGATGCTCAGCCCCTCTCCACGAAACTGTCGATCACCTTCTTCTCGCCGGCCTTTTCGAAGGTGACGGAGAGCTTGTTGCCTTCGACGGCGGTGACGGCGCCGTAGCCGAACTTCAGGTGGAAGACCCGGTCGCCACGCTTGAAGTCGCTGGCGGTGCTGCTGGCGGTGGCCACGAGGCGGCCCTCACCCTCGAGGACCTGCTGGCGGCCCGGGTGGCTGCCCTTGTAGCCGGACGCCTGCGCGCGTTTCCAGCCAGGCGAGGAATAGCCGCCGCCGAACGATGGCGTCTCGTCCCAGCGGCTGCCGTGCTGCTGCATGCCGGGCCCGCCGCCGTAGTAGCCGGTCTCGGATGACGCCTCGACGTTTGCGAGCGGCAGTTCGTCCACGAACCGACTGGGGAGCTGGCTGGTCCAGCGGCCGTAGACCTGGCGGTTGGCGGCGAAGGAGACACGGGCCTCCTCGCGGGCCCGGGTGATGCCGACGTAGGCGAGGCGGCGTTCTTCCTCGAGGCCCTTCTCGCCCTTCTCGTCCATGCTGCGCTGGGACGGAAAGACGCCTTCCTCCCAGCCCGGCAGGAAGACCAGAGGGAACTCCAGCCCCTTGGCCGAGTGGAGGGTCATGATCTGAACGGCGTCGGCCTGGGGTCCGCGGTCGAGGTCCATGACCAGCGAGACGTGCTCCAGATAGCCCTGCAGCGTCTCGAAATTACCCATCGACTGGACGAGCTCCTTCAGGTTCTCCAGCCGGGTCTGGGAGGTGGGGCCCTTGTCGAGGCGAATGGCGTCGGTATAGCCGCTCTCCTCCAGCACCGCCTCCATGATCCGCGGGTGCGGCGTTCGTTCCGCTTCGGCTCGCCAGCGGTCGAGGTCGCGCAGGAAGTTGGCGAGCGACGTGCGGGTGCGCGCGGCCAGTTCATCGGTCAGCACCAACTGGCGCGCGGCGACCACGGCCGGCACGCCGTTGAGCCGCGCGACCTGCAACAGCTTCTGCACCGTGGTGTCGCCGATCCCGCGCTTGGGCGTATTGACGATCCGCTCGAAGGCCAAGTCGTCGTCCGGTGACTGGATCAGGCGCAGGTAGGCGTGGGCGTCGCGGATCTCGGCGCGCTCAAAGAACCGCGGGCCGCCTACCACCGTGTAGGGGATCTGCAAGAGCACGAACCGCTCTTCGAAAGCCCGCATCTGGAACGACGCGCGGACCAGGATCGCCATGTCGCGGTACTTGCGCGGATTGCGGTCAGTCGAGCCCTTTTTCGCCCGCTCGATCTCGTCGGCGATCAGGCGGCTTTCCGCCTCGCCGTCCCAGACACCGCGCACGATGACCTTCTCACCGCCCTCCGCCTCGGTCCAAAGTGTCTTGCCGAGCCGGCTCTTGTTGGCTGCGATCAGGCCGGAGGCGGCGGCCAGGATATGGCTGGTCGAGCGGTAGTTGCGCTCGAGCCGGACCACCTTCGCGCCCGGGAAATCCCGCTCAAAGCGCAGGATGTTGTCCACCTCGGCGCCGCGCCAGCCATAGATCGACTGATCGTCGTCGCCCACGCAGCAGACGTTTTGGCGTTTCTGGGCCAGCAGCCGCAGCCACAGGTACTGGGCGACATTAGTGTCCTGGTACTCATCCACCAGCAGGTAGCGGAAGCGGTCGTGGTACTCGGCCAGCACGTCCGGATTGCCGATGAAGATTGTCAGGTTGTGCAGCAAGAGGTCGCCGAAGTCGCAGGCGTTCAGGATGCGCAACCGCTCCTGGTACAGCCGATAGACCGCTTGCCCCTTCCCGTTGGCGAACTGCGCGCTCTCGGCGGGGGGCAGTGCGGCGGGTGTCCAGCCGCGGTTCTTCCAGTGGTCGATCAGTCCGGCCAGCATCTTCGGCGGCCAGCGCTTGGAATCGATATTCTCGGCCTCCAGCACCTGCTTGATCAGCCGCTCGCCGTCATCCTGGTCCAGGATGGTATAGTTCGACTTCAAACCTACCAGATCAGCGTGCTTGCGCAGGATCTGCGCGGCCACCGAGTGGAAGGTGCCGAGCCAGCGCAGGCCCTCAGCCTGCGGGCCGATAATGTTGGTGATGCGCTCGCGCATCTCGCGCGCGGCTTTGTTGGTGAATGTGACGGCGAGCAACTCCCACGGCCGGGCCTTGCCGGTGGCCAGGATGTGCGCCAGCCGGGTGGTCAGCACGCGGGTCTTGCCGGTGCCCGCCCCGGCCAGCACCAGCACCGGGCCTTCGGTTGCCTCGACGGCGGCGTGCTGCTCGGGGTTCAGGCCCTCGAGATAGTCGGCCGGACTCGCGTCGACGCGGGCCAGGTCGCTGATCCGTGTGGCGGGTGGCTCGTAGGGGGACTGGGAGGCGGACATGGGAACATATGTAGCACAAGCGAGGCGCAACTTAAGCCCGGAGGAACTTCGCCGCGCGGGGTCCGTTAGCGTTACGACGCACCTGGGAGGTCGTGATGGCTGAAGCCTCTTCGCGCGGAACCAGCCCGTGGATCGCTTTCTTCGCCGGCGCGGTCGCGCTTCTGGCCGTCGTGCTCATCGTCCTCGCTTGGACGCACCGGCGCGATGCGGCGGACGGCCTGAAGCTGACCCTTCACGGAACTCCGGAGCTTCCAAGCCTGCCGCACATGCCTGAGGGGCCGAAGATGCCGGACCCGCCGCTGCTCAAACCTCAATGATCGCGAACTGAGCTAGCGGCGTGCGTAGGCCAGCGCCGCCACCCGGCAGGCCGAGGCGAGCGGGCGGCCCTGGCGCGCGGCGTCGATCGACACGACGAGCCCTGCAAGGCTTGAACCGCGCGCCGCCGCCATCTCGTCGAGCACCGCCCAGAACTCAGACTCCAGCGCGATCGAGGTCGCGTGGCCTGAGAGCAGAACGGAGCGTTTACGCAAACCTGCCATAGGATTGATTTGTCGGCGCATTCGCGGCGGCAATCAAATCTCTTGCATAAAGTTGACGGGGGCGTCATCTTTGACGCCGTCAAAGTACGGATAGGTCCAATGGCCCTCGTCAACACCGCCCCATCGCCCGCCAGCCTTCCACGCATCGCCGCGCCGAAGATGGAGTGGGGCCAGGCGCTGCGGTCCCTGAACCGTTTGCTGAACGACAAGGAAGACACGACCGCAGTCTTCGAGATCATGCGGGCGTTGAACGGGACCTCTACAGCCAGGGCCTACCAGAGGCTGCTGACCACGCCGCAGGGCGGGCGCATCGCCTACCAGCGCGAGGAATTCGCCGCCCGGCTGATGGATGATGCCTGGCTCGACAGCCTGCCGGCCGGCAGCGTCGGCGCGGCTTACCGCGACTTCATCCGCGCCGAGCACCTGTCGGCGGACGGTCTGGCGGAGGTCAGCCGCGAAGGCTCGCGCGAGATCGACGTGCAGCATCCCTACGCCTGGATGGGCCGCCGCACCCGCGACGTGCACGACCTTTGGCACATCCTGTCCGGCTATCACCGCGACGCGCTTGGCGAGGCCTGCCTGGTGGCCTTCTCCTTCGCCCAGACCGGCGGCCTCGGCTGGGCGCTGATCGCGGCCGGCGCGGCGTTCAAGTCCCGTAACGCCGGCGAATATCCGTTCGTGAAGGCGATCCGGCAGGGCTACAGGCGCGGCAAGGCTGCAGCGTGGCTGCTGGGCGAGGACTACGAGCGGTTGATGGCCGAACCCCTGGAGGGCGCCCGCCACCGGCTGCACATCACGCCGGCCACCATCTACAATTCGATCCCAGCCGGTGTGCGCAATGGCGTCCTGCCAGATAGCGCTAGTCCTCGCGCTGCGTCTGATCCAGCGCACGCCTAGCGCGCTCAGCCTCCAGCTTCGAGACAGTCTTCTCCGCCTTGCCGCGGCCGAACTTCACGCGGTTAAGGGCGGCCGCGGATCGCGCTTCCGCCTTGGCCTTCGCCTTGCGCGCCCTGTTCAAATTGATCGGCTCGGTCATCCGGAAACTTCACCACGGCCTTGTTCGTTTCCCAAGCCCAACCGAGGCACAGGAAACCAGACCATGATCAATTCCACGGACATCCGCGAGCATATGGAAGTCGTCGGCTCCGACGGCGGTCACGTCGGCAAGGTCGACAAGGTGATGGGAACCGATATCGAACTGGCCAAGCTCGATCTCGGGTCTGGCTTCAGGCACCACCTGATCCCGGTCACCTGGGTCGATCATATCCAGGAGGACAAGGTGTTCCTCAACCTCACCAAGGACGCGGCCAAGTCGGCCTGGACCGAAAAGCACTAGCCAAAGTGAGCGCGCGCTGCGGCCCGGCCGCGGCGCGCGCCGCCTATTTCAGTTCCGCGCAGAACTTCTGGATGCGGCCGCAGGCGTCTTCCAGCACCGCGTTCGAGGTCGCGTAGCTGATGCGGAAGAAGGGCGAGAGGCCGAAGGCCGCGCCGAACACCACTGAGACGCCCTCGGTCTCCAGCAGTTCGACCGCGAAATCGGCGTCGTTGCCGATGACCTTGCCGGAGGGCGTGGTCTTGCCGATCAACTCGGCCACCGAGGGATAGACGTAGAAGGCGCCTTCCGGCGTCGGGCACTTGATGCCGCGGGCCTGGTTCAGCATCGAGACCACCAGGTCGCGGCGTTCCTCGAACAGCTTGGCGTTGGGCTTGATGAAGTCCTGCGGTCCGTTCAGCGCCTCGACCGCCGCCCATTGCGATATCGAGGTCGGGTTGGAGGTCGACTGGCTCATCACCTTGGCCATCAGCTTGATCAGCGGCTCGGGCCCGGCCGCGTAGCCGATGCGCCAGCCGGTCATGGCGTAGGCCTTGGAGACCCCGTTCATGGTCAGGGTGCGGTCGTAGAGCTCGGGGACGACCTGGGCGATGGTGGTGAATTCGAAGTCGTCGAACACCAGGTGCTCGTACATATCGTCGGTCAGGATCCACACCTGCGGATGGCGCAGCAGCACCTCGCCCAGCGCCTTCAATTCGGCGCGCGTGTAGGCGGCGCCCGAGGGGTTGGACGGTGAGTTGAGCAGCAGCCACCGGGTGCGTGGAGTGATCACCGCTTCCAGGTCGGCCGGCTGGACCTTGAAGCCCTGGGCCGCCGTGGTGTGGACAAACACCGGCTCGCCGCCGGCCATCAAGGCCATGTCGGGATAGCTGACCCAGTACGGCGCCGGGATGATGA
>JBBREC010000006.1:0-48360 GCA_038203295.1 Caulobacterales bacterium | reverse complement strand
AAGCGCGGAACGCGCGCCGCGGCGCGGCGCGGGCAAGAGCCCGCGTCCTTGACACGCCGCCGGCGGAAGGCTCGCATCTGCCATGGGGTTTAAGGCGGGGTGTGCGCCGGGCGCAGGCCAAATGAGAGCGGGACGTGATCGCTGTGGCCGGCCTGTGTCCATTCCCGAAAGCTTCCCAACATCAAGGGCGACACTGAGGGAAGCAGGTCGTTCGAAACGAATGCGTAATCGACATGGTAGGGCAGCGCTTCCTTCCGCCCTTGGTAGCGCGTGGCTTGAGATTCTGACCCATGACCTTCACCGGATTGATGGTGCCAGAGGCTGCTGAACCCCATCTCCGTCAATAGACCCAGTTGCCGACGAAACCCGTACTTAGACGCGCTGGCCGTGCCGTCCCAAGCCGCATTGGCGTTGAAGTCGCCGGCTATGATTGTCGAGGCGCCGGACAGGAAATCCTTAAGCGAGTTCAGGGCGCGGACTGTGGGAGCGATATAGTTCCCGCCATCGGGCTTGACCCACACCGCGAGGATCGTGACCCGATCGGGGCCCCTTGTGGCGATGGTAGGGAGAAACCACTCCTCCGCACATATGAGCGGTTGCTCAATCGTCCAGCCGTCGAACCCAATCACCGCGACGCCCGCGCCGTCCGTAGGTCCGATCCACCGATATGAAGTGGCCCCCGGAAAGTCGATGAGGTCGGCTTGGCGCACCTCCTGCAGAACGGCGATGTCGGACTTCAATCGCGAAAAGGCCTCCATCTTCAACTTCGGTTTGATGGTGCGTTCGCAGTTCCAAGTCGAAATTGTCGTGTCGCGCACCACAGTGTTCAAGTTTTCACTCCGCCTGTTGAATCTGCATCGGTGAACAGCCTGCACTGTCGCGCATGGTTTGATCCGGAATTTCATGCCGGACGGAAGGCCGCTTCCGCCGGAAAGGGGCCTAGAAAGCTTTGGGCAGTTTCATGGTGGCGCGACGGGAGGTGCGGCGTGCGGCATTTGAAGGCGGCGATGGCGGCGATGGCGGCGGCGGGGCTGGCGCTCGGCGTGGCGGGCGCCGCGCAGGCGCAGCTCGCCGATCCCGAGGGGGCCATCGTCGAGGAGCTGGTGGTGGCGGCGGGGGAATTAAGGGGACACTATACCCAATTGACGCCTCGCCCGCCGCCGCCCACCCTCTCGTAATGGCCAGGCTCGCTCGCGTCGTCGTCCCCGGGGTTCCGCATCACGTCACTCAACGGGGGAACCGGCGTCAGCCGGTGTTCTTCGGCGACGATGACTACGCGGCCTATCTCGACCTGCTGAGCGAGGGCTGCCGGGGCGCGGGGGTGGAGGTGTGGGGCTATTGCCTGATGCCGAACCACGTCCACCTGATCCTGACGCCCCGCGACGAAGACGGCCTGCGCGCGGCGCTGAGCGAGGCGCACCGGCGCTATTCCTGGCGGGTGAATGCGCGCGAGGGGTGGCGCGGATATCTTTGGCAGGGGCGGTTCGCCTCGGCGCCGATGGACGAGGGGCATCTGCTGGCGTGCGCGCGGTATGTCGAGTTGAACCCGGTGCGGGCGGGGCTGGAGGTGCGGGCCGAGGCGTGGCGGTGGTCGAGCGCGCGGGCGCACCTTGCCGGGCGCGACGACGGGATTGCGCGGGTGGAGCCGCTGTTGTCGCGGGCGCCGGACTGGGCGGCCTTCCTGGCCGCGGGGCTTGGCGAGGCGGAGCACCGGGTGATCCAGGCGGCGGAGCGGACGGGACGGCCCCTGGGGTCGGACGCGTTCGTCGCAGACGTCGAGCAGCGCCTGGGACGCAGCCTGGCAAGGCAGAAGCCTGGGCGGAAGGCGAGGGCGCCTGTGGATGCGAAATAAGTATAGTGTCCCCGCATTAACGATGGCGGCGGCGGTGCTGGCGGTCGGCGTGGCGGGCGCCGCGCAGGCGCAACTCGCCGATCCCGAGGGATCTATCGTCGAGGAGCTGGTGGTGGTTGCGCGCGACAAGGGGCCGGCCTGGTGGCGGGTCTCCGACGAGGACACCACGGTCTATATCCTGGCCCTGCCGGACACCCAGCTGCCGCCGGACCTGAAGTGGGATACCACCGGCCTTGAGCGCCGACTGCGCGGGTCGAACGTACTGATCGGCGGCGGCCGATCCTATCGGCTGGGGCTGCGCAACATCGGACTGCTGTTCTCGCTGCGCCGGACGCTCAGGACCAAGGGCACGATGGAGGACGACCTGCCCGACGCCCTGCGCGCCCGGTTCGTCACGGCGCGCGAGGGGCTGGGCAAGGACGCGCGGCACTATTCCGGCTGGGGGCCGCTGGTCGCGGGCTTTATCCTGGTGGGCGACAGCCGCACCGGGCCGCGCTGGCGCCAGGCGGAGCCTGAGGTCCGCAAGCTGGCCAAAAAGCTGCGGGTGCGCGAGGGCAAGACCGAACAGCGCGACGCCGCCCCGGTGATCCAGGAGTTCAAAACCGGCCTGACCGAGGAGATCCAGACCGCGTGCCTCACCTCGGCGCTTGACGATGTTGAGGCCGGAAGCGGCGTGGCGGTGGAGGCGGCGCAGGGCTGGGCGCGGGGCGACGTGGCCGCCGCGCTGAAGGCGCCGCGCGGATTCGAGAAGTGCTTCCTGGTGGTGTCTGGCGGGGCGGACGCCTGGCGGCAGGGGGTCGCGGATCAGGCCGCGGGGATCGCGGAGGCGCTGAAGGCGCCGGGCAAGGCGGTGGCGATGGTGCGGCTGCGGCAACTGATCGCAAAGGACGGGGTGATCGAGAAACTGGCGGCTATGGGGCTGGAGGTGGAGGGGCCGGCGGAGAGGTGATGGGTGTCGAGTATCCCGAATTCCCATGGGCTTGCCCCCTCCACCCCGCTGCTTCGCCGGAGAGGTAATGTTCGTGCTTTGTTCTTGCATTTCGCACGCGAATGTGAGATAGTTCTGTCAGCGTTGATAGCTGCGCCTGGCTGACCGCGAAGAGTCGGCGGCGGGCGGCCGGCGCGATTTCCAATCAGATGCGAGGTGGTGATGGCTCGGGACAAGGGGCGGCGCGGGGCTGTGCGTTGGGCGCGGGTGCGGGAGACCACGCCGTGGTCGGAGGACCTGGGGCGGCGGATATGCGAGCGGGTGGCCGGCGGCGAGATGCTCTATCCGGTGCTGCGCGAGCGTGGGATGCCGACGCCGCAGAGCGTGGCGCGGTGGGCGCGCGAGCGGCCGGAGTTCGGGGCGGAGCTGGCCGAGGCGCGGCGGATCGGCGGGCGGCCGGTGCAGGGCGTGGACTCGCTGGGGCGGCTAAAGGCCGGCGGCGGGGTCTGGAGCTATTGCGAGGAGGCGGCCGAGGCGGTGTTCGAGCGGCTGTGCGACGGGGAGGCGCTGAGTTCGATCGGCGACGATCCGACGATGCCCAGCCTGTCGACCATCTTCCACTGGCGGCGCTGCATTCCGGACTTCGAGACGGCGGTGCTGACCGGCATGCAGATCAGCGCCGAGCGGGTCTGCGACCTGGGGTGGGAGATGGCCCAGGCCGCGACGCCAGAGACGGCGTACCTGACGCATGTGCGGCTGACACACCTGCGCTGGAAGGCGGGCGTGATGGCGCCGCGCGTCTATCGGCTGAAGTCGGTCGAGCCCGAGGCGGCGCGCAGGACCCAGACCATCCTGATGCGCTACTTCGAAGTCGAGGTGGACAAGCAGACGGGCGAAAAGCGGACGGTGGCCTATTGCCCCAATCCCTACACCGGCGAGGTGGAGCGCGAGGACAAGCCCGGCTGGATGCCGCCGGGGGACAAGAGCGTGATCCCGATGCCAGGCGGCCGCCGCGGCGAGCGGTGAGGCTGGCGTCGCGCCAGGCCGGCGGCTATGCGTGGCGGCCTGAAACAGTCTGGAGCCGTCCCTGTGAAACGTCTTGTTCCCGGAGTGGTGGCCGCGGTGCTTGGATGCGGGGGCGCGCCGGCGCAGGCCGCGGCGCCCCCGGCGGCGGCGGTCGCGCCGGCGGCGTTCCTGGCGCAGAACGCGAAGGCCGCCGGGGTGAAGGTGCTGCCGTCCGGGCTGCAGTACCGGGTGGTGAAGGCCGGGCCGGCCGGGCCCTCGCCAAAGCCCGGGGACGTGATCACGGTGCACTACGAGGGCGCGCTGACCACCGGGGCGGTGTTCGATTCGTCGTTCGAGCGCGGCAAGCCGGCGCTGATGCCGCTGGACGGGCTGGTGCCCGGCTGGATGGAGGCCATTCCGATGATGCATGTGGGCGACGAGTGGATGCTCTACCTGCCGCCGGAGCTGGGCTATGGCGCCGGCGGCGCGGGGCCGATCCCGCCCAACAGCGTGCTGGTGTTCCGGATCAAGCTGCTGGGCCTGCTGTCGGCGGACTGACGCGCGACGGCGGCGTCTTCTAGGCCGGGATGGCCAGGGGATTTTCCTCGCCGCCCCAGACACCGTCCCAGTCGGCGGGCGGGGGACGGCGGGCGAGGTTGCGCGCGCGTTCCAGCATGAGACCCGAGGGGCGGTCTGACGGGTCGGCTTTCGCGGCGGCTTCGAAAGCCCTGGCGGCGTCCTTCCAGCGGCGGTCGGTCAGCGCCTCGCGGCCCAGGGCGTAGGCGGCGAGCGCGGCGGCGGCTACCGGGTGCTGGGGGGTGAGGACCTGGAAGATGCGGGCAGGGCGCTCGCGGCCCTTGACCCGGATGAGGTCGAGTTCCCGCAAGGGGTGGACGGCGGCGACCGCGGCGGCGGTCTCCTCGCAGATCACCACGCCGGCCTGGTAGACCTTGGTGATCTTCTCCAGCCGGGCGGCGAGATTCACGCTGTCGCCGATCACGGTGTAGTCCATGCGCTTGGGCGAGCCGATGGTGCCGGCGACCATCTCGCCACTGGCGATGCCGACGCCGACGTTTATGTCGGCCAGCCCCCGGGCGCGGCGGCCGACGTTGATAGCGGTAATGGCGGCGACCATGGCGAGCGCGCTTTCCACCGCGTTCATCGCGTCGCGGCCGGAGGTCAGCGGGGCGCCGTAGACCGCCATCAGGGCGTCGCCGATGAACTTGTCGAGCATGCCATCGGACTGCGAGACCGCCTCGAACAGCTCGGTGAAGATCTCGTTCAGCATGTCGACCGTGTCGCGCGGCTCCAGTCGCTCGGCGAGGCTGGTGAAGTTGCGGATGTCGGCGAAGAGGACGGAGGCGTGGCAGGCGCTGCCGAACAGCAGCTCGTCCTCACGGCCCATGATCTGGTCGACCACGTTCTGGGTCATGAAGCGGCGCATGGCGCCCTGAAGGCGTTTGCCCTCGCTGATGTCCTCCACGATGATCAGCAGGCCGGCCTGCTCGCCCTCGGTCAGCAGCGGGACGATGGAGACGTTGGCGGCAATGGTCTCGCCGGTGGCGGTGCGCACGTCGGCGTCGAGCAGGGTCTTGGGCTTGCCGCTCTGGTTCACCGTTTCGATCTCGTCCATCAGCCAGGCGTTGGCGCCGGAGAGGAACAGCTGGGCGCTGGCGCCGTCGGCGGCGGCCTCGGGCGGGATGTGCAGAATAGCGCAGGCCGCGGCGTTGAGCTTGGCCACGCGGGCCTCGCGGTCCAGCGTGATCACCCCGGAAGACATCGAGCGCAGGATGCTCTCGTTGTAGTTCCGCTCGGCGGCGACCTCGGTGAACAGGGTGGCGTTCTCGATGGCGATGGCGGCCTGGGCGGCGAACGCGCTCATCCGCTCGACCTCGCCCTCGCCGAAGGCCTTGCGGTCCTGGTGGTTCAGCGCCTGCATGACGCCGACGCGGCGGCCGTCGCGGGTGGTGACCGGGACCGTGAGCACGCTGGTGGTCTGGTAGCCGGTGTCGGCGTCCACCTGGCGGTTGAAGCGCGGGTCGGCATAGGCGTCGGGCAGGTTCACCGCCTCGCCGTGGGTGAAGGCCCAGCCGGCCAGACCGGCGGCGGCCGGAAAGCGCAGATCCTTGCCCTCGACCCCTTCGGCCACGACCGAGACCAGCTCGTTGGTGCGCTCGTCGTGCAGGAACAGCGAGGAGCGGTCGGCGTGGATGACGGCGGTGGTCACCTTGACGATCTTCTTGAGCAGGGCGCCGAGCTGCATCTCGCTGGAGATCGAGATGTTGACGTCCAGCAGGCGGCGCAGGTCCATGTTGGTGCGCTCGGAGGTGTCGATGGCGCTTGACCAGCGCTCGGCCAGGATCAGCAGCTGGGAGAACAGCAGCAGCAGCGAGCCCACCGGCACCAGGTTCGACCCGAACACCGGCGGGACGTGAGCGTTGGCCACCACGTCGGAATAGATCAGCGCCAGCACGAAGGAGCCGAGGCCGAAGGCGAAGACGGGGGCCCCGTCGCGGCGGCGCACGCAGGCGGCGATGACCACGCCCAGCATGCTGACAAAGGCCACGGTGCGCAGGATCGAGGCCCACTGCGACACCCGGCTGAGGAGAATGGTGTCACCGAGGATGGCCACGCCCGCATACACCGCCACGCGCGTGAGGTTGAAGCCCTGCAGGATCCAGTAGGCCATGCGCGGCGTCTCGCGCGGATAGAGCTCTCGTACATAGGCGAGCGCCAGCACCACGGCCGCGGCGCTGGTCAGGTACTGGAAGGCCAGCTTGGCGTGCAGGCCCGGCCCCGGCGCGGCCAGTTCGATCAGGTCGTCGTGCGCCAGGGTGGCGGCGAAGGGCAGCAGCAGGACGCAGGCGATTCCGAAGTAGAGCGAGGCGCGCTCGCGCGGGCGGAACAGGAAGACCACCAGGCCGTAGGCGGCCAGCAGCAGCAGCGACGTCACCAGCAACAGGCCCTGCAGCCAGCTGAGCGCGATCCAGCGGTCCATGGCGTCGACGCGGCCGAGGATCGGCGCGTCATCGAAGCCTGAGTCGCGGTGGTGCAGCGCGGCGACATCGACCTGCAGGTTCAGGTCCGAACCGTCGGCGTCGATGGTGATGTCCTGGGAGCGGTGGACGCTGCGCGAGGTCGCGGCCGTGAGGCCGAAGACGCCACGCTCGGCGAGCAGGCGGTCGTTCACGAACACGCGGCGCGCGGTGAACGCCTGGCGGATATAGAGGGTGTAGCGTCCCGCCGGCAGGCCCTGGACCGTCAGGCGGTAGGAGGCTGCCCCCGTTTCGGGCAGGGCCGGGCCGCCGGGATGGGCCCCCGCCCAGCCGCCAGGGACCTGGATCGGCAGGCTCGCGCCCGGCGCTGGCGCGGTCAGCCAGACCAGCCGCCACTCGCCCTTCAGTTCCACCGGCGCGGAGAGCGGACCCCAGGCGGCGTAGCTGACCACGCCGTCGCGGGCGCGCGGGGCGTCATGCGCTACAGGGTCGATGAAGAACGGGGCGCAGAGCGCCGCCAGCAGGCTGAGCAGCAGGGCGGCGGACGCGAATCGGCGAACCGGCGAGGCGACAGCGGCCACGGGATCGATCGGCGACGCGGACTCGATACTGGACAAGGCCCCAAACCCTCCGACCGCCGTTATCCTATGAATCCGGCAAATGTCGAACCGGTTGACGCGGGCCTTGCCCACGAGAGTCCAGGAAGGGCGCCTGGCGCGAGTTGATCCCCAGAGTGAACGGAACATGACCGAACACCTCAGCGTTCGCTCAGCGTGTCCGTGTTGAAACCGGGAACACCGCCCCTTCGGGCGATCGATTGGAGCCTCAGATGAAACGCCTCATGGCCGCCTTGTTGGCGACATCCACCCTGGCCTTTGCCGCGCCCGCGCTGGCGCACCCGGATCACCCCGGCGAGGGCACGTCCGCCGCCGAAGCCTGGAACAACGGCGGCGACACCTATGCCGAGTTCAACCAGGAATATCAGCATATCTGGGAAGGCATCCAGCATGGCGTCAGTGACGGGTCTTACACCCAGAGCCAGGCCCAGCAGTATTACCGTGCGATGCAGGATATCCGCACGCGCGCCGAGGCTATGGAACGCGCCGGCCGCTACGATCCGCGCGACACCCAGGCCCGCCTGGAGCGTCTGCACGAAGTGATGCATGAGGCGCATGAGACCGGTCATGCCGTCCAGAACAGCCAGAACAGCCAGAACGGCAACGACTGGCAGAGCGATGGCCTGAGCTACGCGGAGTTCAACCAGGAGTACCGGCACATCTTCCAGGGCATCCAGCACGGCGTCAGCGACGGATCCTACACGCAACGGCAGGCCCGCAGCTTCTACCGCCAACTGCAGCAGATCCGGGCGCGGGCTGATGCGATGCAGCGCTACGGCCGCTACGATCCCGATGAGACCCAGGCGCGCCTTGAGCGCCTGCACGACACCATGCACCAGGCTCACGAAGACGGCCATGATGCGCAGGATCGCTACAACTATCGCCGCTGACAAAGAGGCCGGGCGCCTTTGGCGCCCGGCCGCTCGACCACAGACCGCCTGGGCTCTGACAAGTCCGGCGAGCCCACCTTTTTCCCCAAGGAAGAACGATCATGAAATTCCGTATCGCAAGGTCGGCGGCCGTCGCGGCGCTGGCCGGCCCCCTGTTGCTCATCGCATTCGACGCCCAGGCGCACGCGCATCTGGTCAAGGCGACGCCCGCAGCTGACGCCAGCGTCAGTGCGCCTGCGACCGTGCGCCTGCAGTTCAGCGAGAAGCTGGCGCCCAAGTTTTCCGGCGCCAGCGTGATGACCGCCAATGGCAAGCCGGTGCCCGCGCGGGCCTCGGTCTCCGCAAGAACGGTGAATGTGACGCCCCGGACCCGGCTGACGTCCGGCGGCTACATGGTCATGTGGCATGTCGTATCGGCCGACGGGCACAAGATGAAGGGCGAGTACAACTTCACGGTTCGATAGACCGATGGAGCCTGCGGTCGTCCTCAGTCGCCTGGTTCAGTACGCGGCGGTTTCCATCGTCGGCGGGTCGTCGCTGTTCTTCCTCTACGGCTATCGGCCGGACATCGCGCAGCGCTGGCCGAAGCTATTGGTCCAGACGGCCGCGATCGTGGGCGTGGCCGGCGGCACCGCCTGGCTGATGACCGAGGCGGCCTCGCTCGGGGACGGACCGGCCGACGCCTTCGATCCCATCAAGGTGTGGGGCGTGGCGGTGGGGGCCAGTTTCGGCGTCGCCGCCCTGGTTCGCATTGGCTTGTTCGCCGTGGCCCTGGGCCTCGCCAGCCTGCGGCGGTCAACGCCTTGGGGCCTACTGGCGGCGCTTGGGCTAGGCGCGGCTGCGAGCTTCGCCTGGACCGGTCACGGCAGCGCCGACGACGGCCCGGCCGGCGTCGCGCACCTGGGCGCGGATGTCGTGCACATGGGCGCAGCAGCCGTCTGGATCGGCGCACTCTGCGCCCTGTTGATTCTGCTGCTGCGCCATAGCCGGAAGGGCGCTGCGCCCAGCGACGCCGCGCCGGCCGCGCTCGCCGCGTTCTCGCGGATCGGACCGCTGGTCGTGAGCGCCCTGATCGCCTCGGGGCTGATCAACGGGTGGTTCATGGTCGGGCCGGGAGCCTTGGCGAGCCTGACGCAGACGCCCTATGGCCGGCTGCTCATCGTCAAGCTGGGGCTGTTCGGGTTGATGCTCGGGCTGGCGGCGGCCAACCGCTATGTCGTCACGCCCCGCCTGGCGCGGGCGGCGGCAGGCGCACGTGGCGCCGAGGGCCTGGCCCGGGTGTCGCTGATCGCAGAAACCTTGCTGGCGTTCGGGGTGTTGATCCTGGTGAGCTGGCTTGGGACCCTTTCGCCGTCGGGGGACATTTAGCCGTCGGGTGCGACCGCGGCTTCCTGTCCGAAATATTCAGGCCCGGTTCAGCCGCGAAGCGCTTTTCTGCAGGCGAGGCGACGTGTGCCAGGAGGTTTCGATGATCAGGAACATATTGATTTCAGCGGCGGTGCTGTCGCTCGCCGCGCCCGCGGCGGCGCTTGCCCAGAGTGACTGGGACTATGGCCGCCACCAGCGGGACCATGAGGAGCACGGTCTAATCCACGACGACGCCGACATCGCCCACGAGCGGGCGCACGATCGCGGTTTCTACAGCCGCTCGGAGCACGAGGGCTATCACGAGGCGCTGCGCGACGTGCACCGGGAATTCCATGACGACCATCCGGGAACCCGCCACGACGGCTATCGGCTTCCGCGCGAAAACCGGCGCTATCGGTCTTCATCCTACGGCTACTCGCCCTACGGCTACTCGCCCTACGGCTACTCGCAGTACGGCAACTCGCCCTACGGCTATTCGCCGTACGATGGCGGCAGCGTGACCTTCCAGTTCCGCCGCTGAGACCTCCAAGCGTGACGGCCGCCGAAGCCGGCCGTCACGCTCTGGCTGGCGGAGCTTACATCCGCTCCGGGACGGCGATGCCCAGGAGGTCGAGAGAGCTTTCGAGCTGGGCGAGGGCCGTGGTGGCCAGGGTCAGGCGCGAGGCGCGCACGGTGGGCTCGGCCTGGAGGATAGGGCAGGCGGCATAGAAGCGGGAGAACGCCTGGCTGAGGCGGTAGGCGTGCTCGGCCAGCGCGTTGGGGGCCTTCTTGTCGTAGGCCTCGGCCAGGGCCCCGTCGAAGGTGTCGAGGGTCAGGACCAGCTCGCGCTCGGCGGGCTCGGTGACAGTGACGGGCCCAGCGGTCACGCCCTCGTCGGCGGCGCGGCGCAACAGCGATTTCACCCGGACGGCCTGGTAGAGCAGGTAGGGACCGGTCTTGCCCTCGAAGCTGGTGAAGCGATCCAGGTCGAAGACGTAGGAGGTGCCGCGGAAGTTCTGCAGGTCGGCGAACTTGAGCGCGGCGACGGCGACCTTACCGGCGATGTCCTCGAATTCGTCGGCCGTGAGGTTCTCGCCCAGGCCGGCCTCGTGCAGGCGCTCGCGCGCCTTGTCGCGGGTCATCTCGATCATGTCGTTGAGCTTCAGGACACCGCCCTCGCGGGTCTTGAACGGCTTGCCGTCGGTCCCGTTCATGGTGCCGAAGCCGATGTGCTCGAGCTGGCCCGCGGTCGCGTAGCCGGCCTGGTAGGCGGCGCGGAAGACGATCTCGAAGTGGTCGGCCTGGCGCTGGTCGACACAGTAGATCGTGAGGTCCGGGCCGAACGAGTCCCGCCTGTCGACGATGGTGGCGAGGTCGGTCGTGCCGTACATCGCCGAGCCTTCCGACGAGACGACGAGCAGCGGCGGCAGCTCGCGCTTATCGCCTTGTTGGGTGACGCGGATGATCCGGGCGCCCTGGTCGTCGACCAGCAGGCCCTTGGCGTCCAGCTCGGCGACCATGGGCTCGATCAGGTGCTCGACATCGCTTTCGCCCTTCCAGAGATCGAAGTCGACGCCCAGCGCATGGAAGTCGCGCTCCAGAGCGACGCGGGTCACATCGCGGAAGCGTTCCCACAGGGCGTGGTAGCCGGGCTGCTTGACCTGCAGGCCGGCGGTGATCTTGCGGGCGCGGTCGCGGTAGTCGGTGTCGGACTTCCCCCGGGCGGCGGCCTCCGGATAGAGGCGGTCGAGATCGGCAAGGCTGACGGCGTCAAGCGGCGAGAGGTCGGCGGGCGGCTGGCCCGCGGTGTTGGCGGCCTCGACAAGGGCGCGGATCAACGGCTGCTCGTCCATGACCGCGCCGATCAGAAGGCCCATCTGGTAGCCCCAGTCGCCGAAGTGGGCGTCGCCCAGCACCTCGTCGCCCCGGAAGCGGTAGATGCGCTTGATGGATTCCCCGATGATCGAGGCGCGCAAATGGCCCACATGCATGGGCTTGGCGACGTTGGGGCCGCCGTAGTCGATCAGTACCTTGCGTTTCGCGACAACCGCCTCGGCGCCCGAGCGCGGGTCCGCAGCGATCTCATTGCCGCGCGCGGACAGCGCCGCGTCGGCCATACGGAAATTGATGAAGCCAGGGCCGGCGATCTCGACGGCGGCCAGGCGCGGGTCGTCGGCAAGCGCCTCGGCGACGGCCGTGGCGATCTCGCGCGGGTTCTTCCCCAACCGCTTGGCGGCGGCGAGGGCTCCGTTCGACTGGAAATCGGCGAGGTCGGGACGGTCCGAGGCCGTGACCCGGCCAAGCCCGGCCGGCAGCCCGGCGGCAGCGAAGGCGGCCTCGACCGCTTCGCTCAGCGCCCGCTTCAGGTCGCTCATCGGCGCTTCTTGGCATCCTGGGCGGCGACGGCGGCCGCGCCGGCGTTGACCCGGAAGCGTTTGCCCTCGCGGTTGAAGGCGGCCATCTGGGGGGTCACATCGAAGCCCACCAGGACCTCGAAATTGGCGCCGGAGGTGTTCAGCGCGCCGCGGGGAATGGTGATCGTCTGCACCTTGTCGGTCACGTAGATGCGGTCCTGGCCGGACTGGAACGTCACCGGAAGGTCGAAGCTCTGCTTGGCGATGACTTCGCGGTTACGGTCGGTGACGGCCACCCAGTAGTGGAAGGTCTTGGACCCGCCCGTGGCCTGCGGGCCGCGGCCCAGTTCGAACAGCACTTCCATCGAGACCTGGATCGGCTGCTCGTCCTTGTACTGGCAGCCGGCGGAGATGCCCTGGATCTCACCGGTGTAGCCGACGTTGGCAGAAGCCTCGCGGTTGTCCTTGAACTCGACGTAGCGGCTGGCGTCGTAGAGTGACTTCACGAAGGGACAGGGGCCGGCGTTGCGCATGGCCGGCAGCGGGGCCTGGCTGTCGCTCCATTCTTCCTTGCTCTTCTTCTTCTTGGCGTCAGCCTGCTGCTGGCGCTGGTCGTCATCGCCGCCGCGGCCCGAGCCGCCGGCGCCGCCCGGATACTGGGCGTAGGCGGGGACCGAGCTGGCCGCGATGGCGGCGGCGAGGGAGACGAGGAGCAGGCGGCGCATGACAGGCGTCCATGGAAAGAGGCGCGAGCGGGCTCGCGGCGTTGGCGACCTAGTACAGCCTCGCGAATGCGGCGGCAACGCGGCTGGCGGGCGCGGGCTGGACCCCTTACCTTGGCGCTATGACCGCTTTTGCCGCTTCGCGCCCTCCGATCACTGTGCTCCTGGCCACGCCACGCGGATTTTGCGCCGGCGTCGACCGGGCGATCCAGATCGTGGAGCGGGCCATCGAGAAGTATGGCGCGCCTGTCTATGTGCGCCACGAGATCGTCCACAATCGCCATGTGGTGGACCGGCTGAAGGCGCTGGGGGCGGTGTTCGTCGAGGAGTTGGACGAGTGCCCGGCGGACCGGCCGGTAGTGTTCTCGGCGCACGGCGTGCCCAAGGCGGTGCCGGCCGAGGCGAAGGCCCGCAAGATGCTCTACCTGGATGCTACCTGCCCGCTGGTCTCAAAGGTGCATGTGGAGGCGGGGCGTCACCATGACGCGGGCCGCGAGATCGTGCTGATCGGGCACGCCGGCCACCCCGAGGTGGTCGGCACCATGGGCCAGCTGCCGGACGGCGCGGTCACCCTGATCGAGACCGTGGCCGACGCCAACGCCTATCAGCCGCGCGATCCCGGCAATTTGGCGTTCGTCACCCAGACGACGCTGTCGGTGGACGACACCGCCGAGATCGTGGCGGCGCTGCAGGCGCGCTTTCCCGCCATGGCCGCCCCGCACAAGGAAGACATCTGCTACGCCACCACCAACCGCCAGGAGGCGGTTAAGTCGGTGGCGGCGCGCAGCGACGTGCTGCTGGTGCTGGGCAGCGCCAATTCCTCCAACTCGGTACGCCTTGCTGAAGTGGGCATGCGGTCTGGAGCGGCGTCCTACCTGATCGACGACGCCGACGGCCTGGACCTGGCCTGGCTGGCCGGGGCCAAGGTGGTGGGCGTTACCGCGGGCGCCTCTGCGCCCGAGGTGCTGGTGCAGGGCGTGATCGCGCGGATGGCGGAGCATTTCGACGTCTCGGTGGAAGAACTCGACGCCGAGCGCGAGACGGTGAGTTTCAAACTGCCGAAGGTTCTGGCGGGCTGACAGCCCCTTGACCCACCCGTCGACCTCGCCCATCCGGAACCCATGGCGGTCTATACGGACATTACCGACGAGGAGCTGACGGGGCTCCTGGCCGACTTCGACCTGGGCCAGCCGCTCAGCCTGAAGGGCGTAGCGGAGGGCGTGGAGAACTCCAACTTCCTGCTGGAGACCGAGGCCGGACGCTATTTCCTGACGGTTTACGAGAAGCGGACGCGGGAAGAGGACCTGCCGTTCTTCCTAGGGCTGATGCGCTGGCTGGCCGAGCACGGCTATCCCAGCGCCACGCCGATCTCCGACCGGTCGGGTCAGATGCTGAAGCGGGTGCGGGGCAAGCCCTGCGCCATTGTGACCTTCCTTTCCGGACTGTCGGTGCGCCGGCCGACGGCGGCTCACTGCCGCGAGGCGGGCGCGGGACTGGCGGCGTTGCACCTTGCGGCCGATGGGTTTGCGGTCCATCGCGCCAACGATCTGGGCCAGGCGGCCTGGACGCCGATGTTCGCCAGTCTCAAGAGCGAGGCCGAGGGCCTCAAACCTGGGCTGGCCGCCACCATCGACAAGGACCTGGCGACCATCGCCGCGCGGTGGCCGACCGGCCTGCCGGGCGGGGTGATCCACGCGGACTATTTCCCGGACAACGTCTTCTTCACGGCCGGGAAATTCGCCGGGGCCATCGATTTCTATTTCGCCTGCGTTGACGCGCTGGCCTACGACATCGCCGTGGCGATGAACGCCTGGTGCTTCGAGCCGGACGGCAGCTTCAACATCACCTCGGCGCGGCAACTGGTGGCGGGCTATGAGGGCCTGCGGCCGCTGTCGGATGCCGAGCGCGCGGCCCTGCCGATCCTGGCGCACGGGGCGGCGATGCGGTTCTTCCTGACGCGGCTGCACGACTGGGGCGCGACGCCGGCTGGGGCGCTGGTGCGGCCCAAGGACCCGATGGAATACGAGCGCAAGCTGGCCGTGCACCGCGCCGCGCCGGACCTGGTGCTGTTTGGGTGACGCCACAGGTGATCATCCACACGGACGGGGCCTGCTCGGGCAATCCGGGGCCCGGCGGCTGGGGCGCGATCCTGCAGTTCGGCGGCAAGTCCCGCGAGCTGAAGGGCGGGGACCTGGCCACCACCAACAACCGCATGGAGCTGATGGCCGCCATCCAGGCGCTGGAGGCGCTGACGCGGGACTGCAAGGTCGAGCTGCACACCGACAGCCAGTACGTGATGAAGGGGATCTCGGAATGGATCCACAACTGGAAGCGCCGGGGCTGGCTGACCGCCGACAAGAAGCCGGTGAAGAACGACGACCTGTGGAAGCGGCTGGACGCCGCGCGCCTGCGCCACGATGTGGCCTGGCGCTGGGTGAAGGGGCACGCGGGGCATGAGCTGAACGAGCGGGCCGATGCCCTGGCGCGCGAGGGCATGCTGCAGACGCTGGACGCGGCGCGGGCGGCGAAAGCCGGTTAGGGGTTTGCCTGCACGGCCGCGGCGACGTCGGTGCTGAACTGGCCGCTCATGCCTTCGACGGCGGTATTGGTCATGACCAGCACGCTGAGTTTCCGGGCCGGGTCCACGAACCAGCTGTGGCCGTAGACGCCGCCCCAGAGCCAGACGCCGGGCGAGTGGACCGACCCCGCCGCGGCGGGGTCCAGCAGCACCGCGCCGCCGAACCCGAAACCGAAGCCGGGACCGCTGGTGACGATGGGCAGATCGCCGGTCTGGTTGGTGATCATTCGGGCGGCCATCTGTGGGCTGACGATCCCGCCGCCTCCAGTGCGGATGGCTTCCAGGAAACGCAGGAACTCCGGAGCCGTGCCGACCATGCCGGCCCCGCCGGAGGGGAAGGAAGCCGCATCGAAGGCCCGACCCGGGGCGAATCGGATGCCGGAAAGCTCGGCGAAGGGCACGGTGCAGGCCTCGCCCATGGCCACCGGTGGCGCGCCGTCGGCATAGGGGACCGCCAGCCGGGCCGGGTCGGTGACCGTGAATCCGGTGTCCTTCAGGCCCAGGGGCGCGCCGACGCGTTCGGCGAACACCTGGCCCAGCGACTGCCCGGTCGCCCGTTCAAGGACCGCGCCCAGCACGTCCATGGCCACCGAATAGAGCCAGGCGGCGTCCGGCGGAAAGGCGAGGCCGGCCTCGACGATGCGCGCGAGCTGGGCCTCGAAGCCGAGGCCGGGCTGGTCCATGCCGTCGGAGACCGCCAGGCGCAGATAGGGCCCGTCGTCAGGCTGCAGGAATCCGTAGGAGAGGCCGGCGGTGTGGGTGAGAAGCTGGCGCAGCGTGATCGTTGGCGTCTCGCCGCCAAGCTTTGGCGTGAAGCCGGGCAGCCAGCGGGTGACGGGATCTTCCAGGCTGACGACGCCAGCCTCGACCAGCGCGAGCGCTGCGGCGGTGACCATCGGCTTGGTCAACGAGGCGAGGCGGAAGATGGTGTCGGTCGCGACCGGGCGTCCAGCCTCCCGGTCCGCCAGGCCCGCCGAGCGGCTGTAGGCGGGCTGGCCGTCCTCGGCCACCAGCACTGTCGCGCCGACGATGCGGTCTTCCGCCAGGGCGCGGTCGAACACCGCGTCCAGGCGCTGTCCAAGGTTGGCGTCGAGGGGTGGCGTCATGGTCCGCTCCGGCTGAGCGCACAGGGCGCCGCCTGACGCAGCGAAAGTCAAATTTGCCGCGCTTCGAAATTATGTTCGATCTCGAACTTGATTGGACCGAATCGAACCACGATATGCGGAACCTGATTGTGCAGAGGCGGCGACATGGCGCACGAACCGGAAGACCATCCTGACGTCCAGGTCTTCGACGAAATCCGCTACATCGAACATCTGGTGCGCACGACCATCGCGGGAAAGCTGCCGGTCGGCCTGAACTATCCGCAGTTCGAGGTGCTGAACCTGCTGGCCCGGCGCGGGGACGGCATCGCGCCCGGCGAGATCGCGCGCGCCCTGCAGATGACCAAGAGCGGCCTGACCAACACCCTGCAGCGGCTCTGCGCGCGCAGGCTGGCGCATGTGGAAACCTGCGCCAACGATGGGCGCCGCAAGCAGATCTGGCTGACGTCGGAGGGCCGCCAGGCCTACGCCCAGGCCATGGTCGCCATCCGCCCGAAGATGGAGAGCCTGCGCGACGGCTTCACGTCGAAGGAGTTCCGCGAAGCCCTGCCGTTCCTGCGCGCCCTGCGAACCTGGCTTGGCGAGAAGGAAGAAGCGCCGTCACGGGCGCGGATCTGACCCGCGGCGCCGGCAGGCGTTTCGCCTGGCGCCACAAGGCCCTAAGGTGACGCGATGGCGACAGGACTCTACAAAGAGACGGACGGCTGGGGGAACGACGAGTGCGGTCGCGTCCGGTTCCCGGACGGCTCCGAACTCGACGTGCCGCGCTCCGAATACGAGGCGGCGTTCCACGAGCCGCCCTTCGACGAGCTGCCGACCAAGACCGAATACGAGGCGCACCACGCCTGACCCGGGGCTCCGCTCTCCCTCTCCGATTTCGAAGGGGAGAGGTGGGTACAGCGCCTACTTCTGGTCGGCGTAGAGCTTGACCAGGGCGTAGAGGAAGTCGCGGCCGTCGTAGAGGCCCTTGACCGGCATGCGCTCGTTCAGGCCATGCACGCCGCCGCCGTCGCGGTCGGCGAAGAAGCCGGAGACGCCATAGGTCGGAATGCCGGCGGGTGTCAGGAACTGGCTGTCGGTGGCGCCCGGCTGCAGCACCGGGATCACCGGCACGCCCGGCCACATCTGGGCCGACAGCTTTTCGATCGGACCCATGATCTGCGGGGTCAGCGGCGGCGAGGTGGCCGGCGGGCCGCGCACTTCCGGCACCGAGATCTTCACCTGCGGATCGGCGACGATCTTCGCGAGCGTCGCCTGCACCTCATCGCGCGGCACGCCCGGGAAGATGCGGCAGTTGATGTTGGCCGTGGCCCGCTGGGGCAGGGCGTTGGTGGCGTGGCCGGCCTCCAGCAGGGTGGCGACGCAGGCGGTGCGCAGCATGGCGTGGTAGCTCGGATCGGCGGAGAGGATGGCGTTGGCCTTTTCGTCGGCCGGATTGGCCACCAGCGCGGTCATGGCCTGGCCCATCTGGCCGCCCACGACGGGCGCCATGCGGGTGAAGAAGCCCCGGTTGGCGTCGTTGAACTGGACCGGGAATTCGTACTGGCTGATTTTGTCCACCGCGCGGACCAGGTGGTAGATCGCGTTGTCCGGCACGGGGCGCGAGGAGTGGCCGCCGGGGTTGGTCACCAGCAGGCGGAAATTCTGCGAGACCTTTTCCGCGGCGAGCACGGTTTGGACGAAGGGCTTTCCGTGCTCGTCCAGCTGGCCGCCGGCGCCCTCGTTGAGCGCGAAGGCCGCGTCGATCAGGTCGCGCTTGTTGGCCGCGAGATACTCTGCGCCGTTGAACGCGCCGTTGGTCTCCTCGCCACAGGTCAACGCCAGCTTGAGGGTGCGCTTCGGCCTGTAGCCCTCGGTCCGGTAGCGGATCAGGGTGTCGACCCAGACGGCGGCCTGGGCTTTGTCGTCGGCGGAGCCGCGGGCGTAGAAGTAGCCGTTCTCCTCGACGAGGGTGAAGGGATCGCGGGTCCAGTCCTCGCGCTTGGCCTCGACCACGTCGATGTGGGCCAGCAGGAGGATCGCCTTCGCCTTGGGATCCTTGCCGGGATAGATCGCGACGAGGCCGCCTTCCTTGGGATGGCCCGGCCCGGCGAAATAGGTGAGCTGGTCGTCGGTGAAGCCGGCCGCCTTGAGCCGGGCGCCCATGCGCTGGGCGGCGAGCGTGCAGCTGCCGGCCGAAAGCGTGGTGTTTGTCTCAACCAGCTCCTTGTAGAGGCCGCGGAAGGCTTCCTGATCGGGCCGCAAAGCCTGAGCGGAGGCGGTCGTGGCGAAGATCGCCGCGATGGCGGCGAGCGCGCCGGTAAGCTTCAGCATGACGGGTCCTATTTCTGGTCGGCGTAGATTTTGACGAGGCGGTAGAGGAAGTCGCGGCCCTCGTAGAGCGAGGTCACCTTGATCCGCTCATTGAGGCCGTGCATCCGGCCAAGGTCGGGATCGAGGAAGAGGCCCGAGACGCCGTAGGTCGGGATGCCGGCGGCGATCAGGGCCGTGCCGTCGGTCCCGGCGGCCAGCAGCATTGGCACGACGGGCACGCCCGGCCACATCTGCTCGGTCAGGGTCTCGATCGGGCCCATCACCTCGCGGGTCAGCGGCGGACCGGGGACGGCGGGGCGCTCGGTGGGCTGGGAGACCGAGACGGCAGGATCGGCGATGACCTTGATCAGCGTGGCTCGCACGGCGCTGGCGCTCTCGCCCGGGAAGATCCGGCAGTTGATGGTGGCGTTGGCGCGCTGGGGCAGGGCGTTCTGGGCGTGGCCGCCGCTGAGCTGGGTGGCGACGCAGGTCGTGCGCAGGATGTTGTGGATCGACGGGTCCTGGCTGAGCAGGGCGTCGGCCTGTTTGTCGGTGGGATCGGCCGCGAGCGCGGTCATCGCCGCGCCGGCCTCGCCGCCGGTGATCTTCGACATCCGGGTGAGGAAGCCCCTGGTGACGTCGCTGATCTGGACCGGGAACTCGTAACTGCGGATGCGGGCGAGCGCGTCGGCGAGGTGGTAGATGGCGTTGTCCGGCACCGGGCGCGAGGAGTGGCCACCGGGGTTGGTGACCTCCAGGATGAAGCTCTGGGAGGTCTTCTCGCCGGCCTCGACGCCGTTGGCGACGCGCTTGCCGTTGGCGTCCAGCGAGCCGCCGCCGCCTTCATTGAGCGCGAAGGCCGCGTCGATCAGCTTGCGCCGGTTCTCGGTCAGCCAGCGGGCGCCGTTGTGGGTGTTGAAGGCCGAGCCTTCCTCGCCGCAGGTCAGCGCCATCTTGATCGCGCGCTTCGGTTTGAAGCCCTCGGTCTTGTAGCGGATCAGGCTGTCGACCCAGATGGACGCCTGGGCTTTGTCGTCGGACGAGCCGCGACCGTAGAAGTAGCCATTCTCCTCGACGAGGGTGAAGGGATCGCGGGTCCAGTCCTCACGCTTGGCTTCCACCACATCGATGTGGGCCAGCAGCAGGATGGCCTTCGCCTTGGGATCCCGGCCCGGGTAGACCGCGACCAAGCCGCCGCTCTTAGGCCATTCCGGCGCGACGTAATAGGTGAGCTGGTCGTCGGTGAAGCCGGCGGCCTTGAGGCGCGCGCCCATCTTGTGCGCCGCTTCGGTGCAGCTGCCGACGGAGCCCGTCGTATTGGTCTCGACAAGCTCCTCGTAGAGCCCGCGGAACGCTTCCTGGTCGGGCCGCATCGCCTGGGCCGAGGCGGAGGTGGCTAGCAAGACCGCCGTGGCGGCGAGGACGCCGGTGAGCTTCAACATATGGGGTCCTATTTCTGGTCGGCGTAGAGCTTGATCAGGCGGTAGCTGAACTCGCGGCCGTCCATCAGCGATTTCACGCGGATGCGTTCATTCAGGCCGTGGACGCCGCCGCCGTCGCGACCGTCGAAGATGCCGGAGACGCCGTAGGTCGGGATTCCGACCTGGGTCATCCGGCGCGAGTCGGTGGCGCCGGGCAGCATGAACGGGACGACCGGGACGCCTGGCCACATCTGTTGGGAGACCTGTTCGATGGGCCCCAGCACCCTGGCGGGGAGCGGCATTGGGGCGGCGATCGAGCCAGCGCCGGGGGGCTGGGTGACCGAGACCATCGGGTCATTGATCGCCGTGACCAGAAGCTGACGCACCTCCTCTGCGGTCTGCCCGGGGATGATCCGGCAACTGAGGGTGGCCTTGGCCCGCTGGGGCAGGGCGTTCACCGCGTGGCCGGCCTCGAGCAGGGTGGCTACACAGGTGGTGCGCAGCATGGCGTGGTAGTCGGGGTCGCGGCTGAGAAGCGCGTCGGCGGCCTTGTCCTGCGGATTGGCGACGATAGCGGTCATGGCGTGGCCCGTCTCGCCGCCCACGATCTCCGCCATGCGGGTGAAGTAGATGCGGTTGGCGTCGATCATCCGGACGGGAAATTCGTAGTGGCTGACCCGGTCCAGCGCGCGGGCCAGGCTGTAGATGGCGTTATCAGGCACCGGGCGGGACGAGTGGCCGCCGGCGTTGATGGTCTCCACGAAGAACTGCCGGTGGGCCTTCTCGGCGGCCAGCACATTGTGCACGACGGGCCGGCCCTGGTCGTCCAGCTCGCCGCCGGCGCCTTCGTTGAGGCCGAATTCGGCGTCGATGAGCTCGCGGCGGTTGTCGGCCAGCCACTGGGCGCCGTTCAGCCTGACCGCGCCGACCGAGCCGCCCTCCTCGCCGCAGGTCAGCGCCACCTTGATGCCGCGGCGCGGGCGATAGCCCTCCTTGCGGTAACGGATCAGCGTATCGACCCAGATGGCCGCCTGGGCTTTGTCGTCGGAGGTCCCGCGACCGTAGAAGTAGCCGTTCTCCTCGACCAGCGTGAAGGGGTCGCGGGTCCAGTCCTCGCGCTTGGCTTCCACGACATCCACGTGGGCCAGCAGCAGGATCGCCTTGGCCTTGGGATCCCTGCCGGGCAGCACGGCGACCAGGCCGCCGTCGAGGGGCAGGCCGGGTGCGGTGAAGAGGGTGAGTTCGCTGTCGGTGAAGCCGGCGGCCTTCATCCGCGCCGCCATTCGCTCGGTAGCGAGGGTGCAGCTGCCGGACGAGAGCGTCGTGTTGGTCTCGACGAGCTCCCTATAGAGATCGCGGAAGGCGGTCTCGTCGGGCGCGCGCGCCTGACCCTGCGCGCCGGTGGCGATCAGCGCGGCTGCGGCGGCGAGCGCGCCGATAGACCTGAACATGCATAGTCCCCAATAACCTGGCGGACTATTTCAGCCGCCGGGCGATCGGACAAGGCGGGAGCGGACAGTCAGGCGGCCGCGAGGCTTCGGCGGCGGCGCAGCGCCGCGCCCGTCAGGCCGAAACCGGCCAGCATCAGACCCCAGGTCGCCGGCTCGGGCACGCTGGCCGAGGTCAGAAAGAAGGCGTTGTCGAACCCGTTGATCGCCGAGAACGGCCCGGTCCCGTTGCCCTGGAACTGCGACGGCAGGCTGCCGTTCGGCTCGGTGAAGGTCCAGAAGATGCCGTTGTTGTCGCCGAAGTCCGACCGGGCGTGGATGGCCAGGAAATAGGTGTGGCCGCCCAGCGCCTGGAAGGGCGTCAGGAAGTCGAACTGGTAGAGGAAGATGTTGCGGTGGTCCGCGCCGGCGACCCCGGTGTCGACCGGCGTGACGCTGACCGGGCCGCCGTCGATCGCGGTCCCCGGCGCGCCGTCGATATTGTCATAGATGGAATACTGGAAGCCGCCGTCCCAAGCCGCGACGGCGCCGCCCAGAAACACGCCGGCGCCGCCGACGCGGGTGTCCGCGGCGAAGTGAAAGTCGTCGGCGACGCGCGCCTGGGTGACTTCCAGGCCGCCGCCCTGGGCCGGGCCGTTGTCATAGATGACGCTGGCGTGCGCGGCCCCGGCGAGGCTGAGGGCGACAGCGGCTGCGGCCGTGGAAAGGGTCCTGGCAAACATTAGGGGTGTCTCCGCCGGCTGGAAGGGCGGCGCGGCCCCCCGGCGTGGACCGCACCTGATGTTTTTGCTCGCCGTGTTGGAGACCCGACGGCGCGCCCTTCCCCCATCGGCCGTGGCCGAAATCGCCATTTGCCCTCCGCAGGCTGACGGCCCTAATTGGCCGCTCAGGCAAAGGAGCGGGCATTGCGGGACGGCATCGAACAGACCTTCGCGGAGCATCCGCGGCCCAAGCTCGACTATCCCTTCGAGCACGGACCGGCGATCGGCGGCGCGGCGCTGGATGTCGCGCCGGGCGTTAAGTGGCTGCGGATGCCGCTGGGCGGGGCGCTGGGCTTCATCAATGTCTGGGCGATCGAGGAGCACGACGGCTGGGCCATCGTCGACACCGGCATGGGCGGGACCGCCACCCGTGACGCCTGGCGCGCGGCGTTCCAGGGGGCGCTGGCCGGCAAGACCGTCAGCCGGGTGTTCGTCACTCACATGCACCCCGACCACATCGGCATGTCCGGCTACCTCACGCGCAAGTTCGACGCCAAGCTGTGGATCACCCGACTGGAGTTCATGACCTGCCGCTCGCTGGCCGCCGATACTGGGCGCGAGGCGCCGGAGGATGCGGTGCGCTTCTTCCGGGCCGCAGGCTGGGATGAAGACGCGCTGGAGCACTACAAGGCCCGCTTCGGTGGGTTCGGGCGCGGCCTGCACGCCCTGCCGGACAGCTTCCACCGACTGAACGATGGCGACGAGATCCAGATCGGCGGCCGGCTTTGGCGCATCGTCGTCGGCTCCGGCCATAGTCCCGAGCACGCCTGCCTCCACTGCCCCGAATTGAAGCTGATGATTTCCGGGGACCAGGTGCTGCCAAAGATCTCGTCCAACGTCTCGGTGTTCCCGACCGAGCCGGATGGCGATCCGCTGACCGACTGGCTGACCTCGCTGGCTCGGATCCGGACCAAGATTCCTGACGATGTACTGGTGCTGCCGGCGCACAACGACCCGTTCCACGGACTGCACGCGCGGATCGAACACCTGATCGGGGGGCATGAGCGCGGGCTGGACAGATTGCTGAAGCTGCTGGCCGAGCCCAAGCGGGTGGTGGATGTCTTCCACGTGCTTTTCCGCCGGGTGATCGACCAGAACCTGCTGGGCCTGGCGACCGGCGAGAGCCTGGCGCATCTCAACTGCCTGATCACCCGAGGCCAGATCGTGCGGACCCGCGATGCAAGCGGGATCGACTGGTATCGGGCTGCGGCGTAAGCCTTACATCGTAAGAATTCGGAGGGAGCCCCAATGACCGACCACGTGGTGAGCGAACTGTCCGGGGGCGTTCTGACCCTCACGATCAACCGGCCGGAGAAGAAGAACGCCCTGACGCGGGCCATGTACCAGGCGCTGGCCGACGGCATCGACGGGGCGGCGGACGATCCCGATGTGCGCTGCGTGCTGATCCAGGCCAACGGCGACATCTTCACCGCCGGCAACGACCTGGCCGATTTCGCGGCGGTAAACTCCGGCGACACCACGGCGAACCAGGCGCGCGAGGGCGGCAACCCGCTGCTGATCGCTCTGGGCCGGGCGAAAATCCCGCTGGTGGCGGCCGTGCATGGCCGGGCGGTGGGCGTGGGGGTGACCATGCTGCTGCACTGCGACCTTGTCTATGTGGCCGAGGACGCGCTGCTGACGACCCCGTTCGTGAACCTGGCGCTGGTGCCGGAGGCGGCCTCGTCGATGCTGCTGCCGGCCCGGATCGGGCACGCGCGGGCGTTCGCGATGTTCGTGCTTGGCGAGGCGGTGGATGGCCGCAAGGCCGAGGCCTGGGGTATCGCCAATGCGGCGGTCCCGGCGTCCGAGCTGCGGGCCAGGGCGCGGGCGGCGGCCGAGGCGGTGGCGACGCGGGCGCCGGCCTCCGTGGCCCTGACCAAGCAGCTGATGCGCGATCCCGCGGCGATCGCCGAGGTGATGAACGAAGAGGGCCGCCACTTCGCCGCCCAGCTGAAGTCGCCGGAAGCCAAGGAGGCCTTCGCGGCCTTTGCCCAGAAACGCGCTCCTGATTTTTCAAAGGTGGCCTGAGATGCCGATCAACGCCGGACTGGACATGTTCACGGACGCGTCTGTGGCGCTGAAGGGGAAGGATCTGACGGGGCGGATCGCCATCGTCACGGGCGGCGCCACGGGCATCGGCATCGAGACGGCCCGCGCCCTGGCCGGCGCCGGGGCCAATGTGGTCATCGCTGTGCGCAAGAGGCAGCTGGGCGAGGACGCTGCGGCGGAGATCAACAGGAGCGTCGGCGCCGAGCGCGCCACAGTCGGAATGCTCGACCTCTCAGACCTGTCGACAGTGAAGGCTTTCACGGCGGCCTGGGGCGCCAAGCCGCTGCATATGCTGATCAACAACGCCGGCGTCATGGCCTGCCCGCTGAGCTACACGGCCGACGACCTGGAGATGCAGCTGGGCACCAACCACTTCGGGCACTTCGCGCTCGGCGTGGGTCTCGCAAAGGCGCTGATGAACGGCGCGGTGAGCGGGCGCACGGCGCGGCTGGTGTCGCTGTCGTCCATCGGCCACCTGCGTGGCGGCGTCGACTTCGACGACCCCAACTATCGTACCCGGCCTTATGAGAAATGGCAGGCCTATGGCCAGTCGAAGAGCGCCAACGCGCTTTTTGCCGTGGGCTTCCACAAGCGGTTCAAGGATCGGGGCGTGACCGCCAACGCGGTTATGCCGGGCGGCATCATGACCCCGCTGCAGCGCCATCTTCCGAAGGAAGAACAGATCGCCATGGGTTGGATCGACGAGAACGGCGTCGTCGCCACCGGCTTCAAGACGCCATCGCAGGGCGCGTCCACGAGCGTCTGGGCGGCGACCGGCGACGAACTGGAAGGCGCGGGCGGCCTCTATCTGGAGAACCTCGCCGAGGCCGAGACCTACGCGCCTGGCAACCGGTTCGGCGTCGCGCCACATGCGCTGGACCCGGTTGCCGCGGAACGACTCTGGGCGCTTTCGGAAGACACCACGGGAGTGAAGGCATGAGCCTGCAGGGCAAGACCCTCTTCGTCACCGGCGCCAGTCGCGGCATCGGTCTGGCCATCGCGCTCCGGGCTGCCCGCGACGGGGCCAATGTGGCGATCGCCGCCAAGACCGCCGAACCGCACAAGCACCTGCCGGGCACCATCTATTCGGCGGCCGAGGAAATCGAGAAGGCCGGTGGCAAGGCCCTGCCGCTGATCGTCGACGTGCGCGAGGAAGCCTCCGTCCTGGCCGCCGTCGAGGCGACCGTGGCAAAGTTCGGCGGCATCGACATCTGCGTGAACAACGCCTCGGCCATCCAGCTCACCGGTACGCTGGCCACCGACATGAAGCGCTATGACCTGATGAACCAGGTGAACGCGCGCGGGACCTATCTGACGTCCAAGGCCTGCATCCCGCACCTGAAGAAGTCGGCCAATCCGCACGTGCTGATGCTGTCGCCGCCGCTGGACATGAGTCCGAAGTGGTTCGCCGGGCACACGGCCTACTCGATGGCCAAGTTCGGCATGAGCATGTGCGTGCTGGGCATGGCCGAGGAGTTCAGGGCCGACGGCATCGCCTTCAATGCGCTGTGGCCCCGCACCGGCATCGCCACGGCGGCGATCCGCTTCGCACTGGCGGGCGACGAGGGGATGGCCCGCTGCCGCACGGTGGAGATCATGGCCGACGCCGCGCACGCGATCTTCGAGAAGAAGGCCCGCGAGTTCAGTGGCAACTTCCTCATCGACGACAGCTTCCTCTATGCCCAGGGCGAGCGTGATTTCGACAAGTACCGCGTCGATCCAACACAGCCGCTGATGCCCGATTTCTTCGTGCCCGATGCAAGCAAGCCGCCTCCGGGCGTGGTGATCGGCGGCGACGCGCCTGCGCACGCATGAGCGTCAACGTCCGGGTCGCCTCGCCGGCCGACACCCCGTTGATCCTCGATTTCATCCGCAAGCTGGCGGAGTACGAGCGGCTGCTACACGAGGTCGAATGCTCGGAGGCGGACATCCGCCGCGACCTCTTCGGCGAGAATCCGCGCGCCTTCTGTGACATCGCAGAGGTGGACAGCAGGCCGGTGGGTTTCGCGCTCTGGTTCTACAGCTACTCGACCTTCAGGGGGAGGGCGGGAATCTATCTGGAGGACCTGTTCGTGGAGCCGGGCGCCCGCGGCGAGGGGGCCGGCAAGGCGCTGCTGCGCCGGCTGGCGCAGCGCTGCGTTGAGGCTGACCTCGGCCGCCTGGAGTGGGCGGTGCTCGACTGGAACGCGCCCTCCATCGCCTTCTACGACAGCCTACGGGCGATGAAGAAGGAGGGTTGGACCGTGCGCCGGCTTTATGGGGAGGCGCTGAACGACCTGGCGGCCTCATGAGCGCGCCCCCGAAAACCGTCCTGATGGCGACCCAGGAGGAAGCGGCCGCGATTATCGCCGCTGTGCGCGGGGCTGCTGGTCATACTGTGGCCGGGCTGGAGCATGTGGACGGCCTTCTGGCGCTGCTGGCCGACGAGCGGGTCTCCGGGCCGATCTACGACCTGCCGAGGCCGATTACCCGGGAGACCGTGGCGAAGTGGGTGGCGGACAGCGAGGCGCTGCGCCAGCAGGGCCGTTGCATTCTGGCGCTCAGTTTCGATGCGACGGGCGCGGTTGCGGGCTATTCGCGCTTCACCGTCTGGCCCGAGCGATCCTCGGCGGAACTGGCTGGCGCGCGGCGCGCCGACCTGCAGAACACCGGCGGCGGCCGGACCGGCGTGGCGCGCTCCATCGCCTGGATGTTCGAGGTGCTCGGCGTCCGGCTGATTGGACTTACCGCGGCGCTCGACAATGTGCGATCCGCCAAAGCTATCGACGGCGCCGGTTTCCGGCGCATGGGCGAGGTCGAGAGCGTACGACCCGACGGCACGATCCGTCGGTCGCTCTACTGGGAACTTGCCCGCGACGAGTGGGTGCTGCGGCACAGGTTGTAGGGCGCCTGCGCCTGCGCCTGCGAGGCTACCGGGTTCACACATCTGGCCGCGATGTCCTTCTCCCCCTGTGGGAGAAGGTGTCGGCCGTCAGGCTGACGGATGAGGGGTCGAAAGCCCTTTCCGCTACAGCTAAGCTGAGCCATGGCGCCACAAGGCGACCATAAGGCAGGCGCGAGCCCTGCGGCGAACGGCGCCCTCCATGGAAACCTGTCTGTGGAAACTGCTGCGCGATCGCCGGCTTGAGGGTTTGAAGTTTCGTCGTCAGCTCCCCGTCGGCCCGTACGTTCTGGATTTCGTTTGCTTGCATCATCGGCTCGTCGTTGAGGCCGGATGGCCCGTTCGACGATCCTGAGCATGACTCCAGACGTGAAGCCTGGCTGGCTGCGCAGGGCTTCCGCGTCCTGCGGTTCGACAACAAGCTGATCGGCGGGTCCGATTTTGTGGCGCCCAACCGCATACGCGCCGCAGTGGGCAAGCTCGGACCCATCGGCGAGATCTGAGAAACCTCTCATCCGACCCGCTGCGCGGTCGCCCTTCTCCCACAGGGGGAGAAGGGCGACCGCACGCTGCGTGCGATGTATGAATGCGGTAGACCTTTGTGAGGCGGGAAGGTCGCTTAGCCCGCCTTCGCTGGAGCCGGCGCCGCGGTGGCGCCCGGGAGCGGTCCGCGCTGGAGCGGGAAGAACTTGGGCTCCATCTTCGGCACGGCTTCCGACAGGATGGTGGCGACGGTCCAGCCCTCTTCCTTGGTCACCGTCTCGATCGGACGGGGCTGGGAGTAGAGAATGATGTTCTCGCCCGAGGCCCCGAAGATCTGGCCGGAAACGTTCGAAGCGGCGGGCGCGACCATGGCGACCGAGAACCGGGCCGGTTGGTCGGCGCGGACCTTCTCGGCCATCACCTTGCGGCGCTCGGCGGCGGCCTCATCCTTGATCGGCACGGACTGGGTCATGCGGGTCCATGCGACCGGCGCCAGGCAGTTGGAGCGCACATTGTTGCGCGCGCCTTCCATGGCGATGATCCGGCTAAGGCCGGCGATGCCCATCTTGGCCGCGCCGTAGTTGGCCTGGCCGACGTTGCCGAACAGGCCCGAGGTCGAGGTGAAGAACATGTAGGCGCCGTCGTTCTGTTCGCGGAACAGCTCGATGGTGGCGCGGGCGACGTTGAAAGAGCCGCGCATGTGGACCTCGATGACCTGGTCCCAGTCGCGTTCGGTCATCTTGTGGAACATCACGTCGCGCAGGATGCCGGCCGGATTGATGACGGCATGCAGGCCGCCGAAGGTGTCACGCGCCTGCTCGACCATGCCCTCGACCGCCCGCAGGCTGGTGACGCTGTCGGAATTGGAGACGGCCTCGCCGCCCGCGTCGCGGATTTCCTGGGCGACCTTTTCGGCGGCGCTGGCGGAGCCTTCGTCGTCGCCCTTGAGGCCTGCGCCCAGGTCGTTGACCACGACCTTGGCGCCTTCCTGCGCCGCGATGAGAGCGCAGTCGCGCCCGATGCCGTTGCCGCCGCCTGTAACCAGGACAACCTTACCGTCCAATGCGCCCATAATTTATCTCCCTAAGAATTATGGGAGACAGTTATTCGAGGCGATCCGCCTTGCGCAAGGCGGGAAACAGTCTGGCCCATACCCCGGTGACGATCATCGCGCCGACGCCGCCGAAGATGGCGGCGTTCACGGGCCCCAGGAAACGCGCGACCACGCCGCTCTCGAACTCGCCAAGCTCGTTCGACGCGCCGATGAACACGGAGGAGACCGCCGCCACCCGGCCGCGCATGGCGTCGGGGGTGACGAGCTGCACCAGGGTCTGGCGGACGTAGACACTGAGCATGTCGGCCCCGCCCAGGACCGCCAGCGCGCCGACCGCCAGCCAGACCGGGTGGGTCGGCCACAGGATGTGGGAGATGGCGAAGACCACGGTGGCCAGGCCGAACACCGCCACCCCGCCGAACATGAAGAGGCCGGCGTGCGCCCGGATCGGATTGGCCGCCAGCGACAGGGCCACCAGGGTGGCCCCGATGGCCGGGCCCGCGCGCAGGATGCCAAAGCCCTCCGGGCCCACGTGCAGGATGTCGCGGGCGAACACCGGCAGCAGCGCGGTCGCCCCGCCCAGCAGCACCGCGAAAAGGTCGAGCGAGATCGCGCCGAAGACGATCTTCTGGCGCCAGACGTAAGTCAGGCCCTCCTTCATCAGCGCCCAGCGCGAGCCCGGATTGACCACGGGCCTGGCGTTCCTGCGGATCAGGGCCACGGCGGCGGCGGAGACGAGATATAGGCCAAAGGTGGTGAAATAGGCGACGGCGGGGGTGTCCCGGAGCAGGAATCCGCCCGCCGCGGGCCCGGCGATCGAGGCCGTCTGCCAGGCGAGCGAATTCCAGGCGATGGCGCGCGGCAGCAGCGGCCGCGGCACCAGCATGGGGCCGAGCGCCGTGCTGGCCGGGGCGAAGAAGGCCCGCGCGGCGCCGAACAGAAACCCCACCGCCAGCAGCAGGTTGACGCTGGCCCAGCCCTGCCAGCTGGCGATGGCCAGCGTCAGCACGGTGAGGATCTCGCCGCTCAGGCAGATCAGCAGCACCTTCTTGCGATCGTAGCGGTCGGCGGTTTCGCCAGCCGGCAGAGTCAGCAGGAACACCGGGATGAAAGCCGCCAGCCCGATCATCCCCACCAGGAAGGCGCTCTCCTGCACATTGTGGGTCAGCCGGGCGAGCGCATACATCTGCCAGCCCATGGCCACGCTCTGGATCTGGGCAGCAAAGGAGCCGGTCCAGCGCGACGCCCAGTAGAGGAGGTAGTCGCGTTCCTTCAGCAGGGCGCGGGCGGAAGGAACGATGTCTGGGGAGGGGTCTGACATGAAGATTGCGAACCTGCCCTGTGCCGCCCGCCGCCGCAACGGCGACGTTGACGTGGGCGGCTTGTGGTCTTACGTGCGCGGCTCCCGTTGGCGGGCGAAGGACCCGGTGGCATGCGACTGCGACGACCGATGCGCGAAAGCGCCTAGATCAGAACCGCCCGCCGGGCCGGCGCATTGATGCGCCGCGGCGCCTCCATCGTCCCTTCGCACCCCCTTTACGAGTTCATGACCGCACCGTTTCCCGCGCCGCTCCCGGCGCTCACCCTGGTTTCCGAACAGCCCGCCGACGCCCCGCTGATCGCGGGGCTGTTGGACCGCGCCTTCGGGCCGGGCCGCTTCACCAAGGTCTCCGAACGGGTGCGCGAGTTCGCGACCTTCGCGCCGGAGCTGTCCGTCTGCGCCTGGGCGCCCGACGCCAGGAGGGGGGACCGCCTGCTAGGCGTCGCGCGGATGTGGCGCGTGCGCGTAGGTGGGAAACCCGTGATGTTCCTGGGCCCCTTCGCTGTCGAGCAGGGCGAACGCAGCGCCGGCTTCGGCGCAAGGCTGGTCGCCCGCGCCTGCGAGGCCGCCCAGGCCGCTGGCGAGACCCACGTGCTTCTGGTCGGCGACGAGGCCTATTTCAGCCGGGTTGGTTTCGCCCGCGCGGCGGCCCGCGACGTTGTGCTGCCGGGGCCGGTGGACCAGAACCGAGTGCTGGTCCGCGCACTGACCCCCGACGCCGGTCCGATCGCCGGACATGTCGAGCCCGCTTGAGGCGAACCGCAGCGCCACCTACCTTCAGGGAATGGCGGATGTGAGCGGCAAGAGCGGACTGGACGGCGTGGCCGCCGCGGTGAAGGCCCAGGCGCCGGGCCGCGGCCTGCCGCCGGTGCACCTGTGGCATCCCGAACACTGCGGCGAGATCGACATCCGCATCCGCAAGGACGGAGTCTGGTTTCACGAAGGCACGCCCATTGGCCGCGAGGCGCTGGTGCGCCTGTTCTCGACCGTGCTGCGCAAGGACCCCGACGGCACCTACCTGGTGACTCCGGTCGAGATGATGAAGATCACGGTGGAGGACGCCCCCTTCATCGCCGTGCGAGTCGACCGGATCGGAGACGCCCTGACGTTCCTCACCAATGTCGGCGACGAGGTGCAGGTCGGGCCTGAAAATTATATCCGCGTCGAGCAGGGGCCGGACGGCGAGCCGCGGCCCTATCTGCACGTGCGGCGCGGGCTGGAGGCGCTGATCGCCCGGCCGGTGTTCTACGAGCTGGTGGAACTGGCCGAGGAGCGCGAGACGCCCGAGGGCCCGACGCTGGGCGTGGCCTCAAACGGCGTCTGGTATCCAGTGGGACCGGCCGGAGCGCACCGGCTGTGAGCGACGTCCCGACGTCCGGCGATCTGCGCGCCTGGATCAGCAGCCACCTGGACCCGCTGGACGACGGCGACCCCGCCCAGGGGCACGCCCAGACCTCGGATTTCGACCTTGGCCCTGCCTACGGGCCGAACGAGGTGGAGGGGACGCCGAAGCCCGCGTCTGTGCTCATTGGCCTGGTGGAGCGCGACCACGGCCTGTCGGTGATCCTGACGCGGCGGTCGGACACCCTGCGCCGTCACACCGGTCAGATCGCCCTGCCGGGCGGCCGGCGCGATCCGGGCGAGACGCCCTGGCAGACCGCGCTGCGCGAGGCCCACGAAGAGATCGGGCTGGAGCCGCACTATGTGTCGCTGGCGGGTCTATCCTCGCCCTATCGCACCGGCACGGGCTATCTGATCACTCCGGTGGTCGGCTTCGTGGCGGAAGGCTTCTCCCTGACGCCCAACCCGGACGAGGTGGCCGACATCTTCGAGACCCCCTTCGGCTTCCTGATGGATCCGCAGAACCATGAGCAGCATGAGCGCGAGCTGCCCTCCGGCGAGCGGCGTCGGTTCTACGCCATGACCCACCAGGAGCGGTTCATCTGGGGCGCAACGGCGGGCATCCTGCACGCCCTCTACGAGCGGCTCTATGGAGCGGCCGTTGCTTAGGCTCATGCTCAGCCGCGCGGTCCTGGTGGCCCTGCCGTTCGTCGCCTGGTTCATCTGGCGCGCCTGGGCCCGGCGGACAGGACGGGAGATGGGGGCCACGCCCTATGCCTGGCTGTTCGCCACGGGCGCGTTCCTGGTTGGCCTGTCGTTGATGGCCAGTGTGGCCTTCCATAAGGACAATCGCGGCGAGCGCTATGTGCCCGCCGAGGCCCAGCCCGACGGCGAGGTCACCGGCAGCCGCTTCGAGCCCAAAGCCAGATGACCGACACCCTTGGCCAACCGTACTGGATGTCGGCGCCGGACACCGCGGCGGTATTCGACGCGCTCGAGACGGAGGGCGGCGCCGACTGCGCCCGATTCGTGGGCGGCTCGGTCCGCAACGCGGTGATCGGCAAGCCCATCAGCGACATCGACATCGCTACCACCCTGTCGCCCGAGCGGGTGATCCGGGCGCTGGGCGCGGCGGGGCTCAAGGCGGTTCCCACCGGCGTCGACCACGGAACGGTCACGGCGATCTCCGGCGGCAAGCCCTACGAGATCACCACCCTGCGTCACGATGTCGAGACGGACGGCCGCCGCGCCATAGTGGCCTTCACCGACGACTGGCATGCGGACGCCCAGCGGCGGGACTTCACCCTTAACGCGCTCTATGCGCGGCGTGACGGGACGATCTTCGATCCCACTGGCCATGGGGTCGCCGATGCTCGGGCCGGCCGCATCGTCTTCGTGGGCGAGCCGGGCGCGCGCATCGGCGAGGACTATCTGCGGATCCTGCGGTTCTTCCGGTTCCGGGCCTGGTACGGCAAGGGCGCGCCCGACGGTGCGGCTCTGGCGGCCTGTGAGGCCCTTAAGGGCCAGATCGCTACCCTTTCGGCCGAGCGGGTCTCGCGGGAGTTCCTGAAGCTGCTGGCCGCCGAGGACCCCCGCCCGGCGGTGGCCCTGATGGCGACGACCGGGATTCTGCAGGCCGTCGTGCCCGCCCCCGACATCGCGCGTTTCGACGGTATGGTGACGATCGAGGAGGGCCAGCTCTTCGAGTGCGATCCGGTGTTGCGGCTGGCCGCCCTGCTGCCCGACGACCAGGTCGCGGCGGCCCCTTTCGCCGAGCGGCTGCGGCTCTCCAACGCCGAGCGCGACCGGATCGTGGCCGCGCTGGCGCCGACGCCCGTCTTCAAGAGCTGGATGAGTCCGCGGGAAATCCGCCGATGGGTCTATCGACTGGGCGCGCAGCCGTTCCGCGACCGGGCCAAGCTTGCCTGGGCCCGGGCTGACCGGACGGCGGTCACGCCCCAATGGCGCGGGATGATCGCCCTGGGCGAGGGCTGGAGCCCGCCGAGGTTCCCGCTGACCGGCGACGACGTAGTCAAGGCCGGCGTGCCCCGGGGCCCGATGGTGGGCCAGGTGCTGCGCGAGGTGGAGGACTGGTGGATCGACCACGATTTCATCGACGATCCGATGTCCGCGGTGGAGAAGCTGAAGTCTATCGCCCAGGGCATGGCGTTTTAGGCCGGAGGCATGAAGCTCGGCATCCTCAGGACCGGCCGGCCGCCGAAAGCATGCATCCCCGAGTTCGGGACCTATCCGGACATGTTCCGGGCGCTGCTCGGGCCAGACGCCTTCGACTACGAGGTCTATGCGGCGGACGAGGGCGAATTGCCCAAGCACCCGACGGCGTGCGACGCCTACATCGTCACCGGGGCGGCGGCCGGCGTCTACGACCCGCTGCCCTGGATCGGCGCGCTGAAGGGGTTCCTGGCGGCGGCCCGCGGACAGGCCGCTATGGTCGGCGTCTGTTTCGGCCACCAGGTCCTGGCCGAGGCGTTCGGCGGCAAGGTGATCAAATCGCCAAAGGGATGGGGCCTTGGCGAGCACGAGTACCGGGTGACCCGCCCCCAGTCCTGGATGGATGGAGCCGCGACGTTCCGCCTGCCGGCGTCGCACCAGGACCAAGTGGTCGAGCTGCCGCCCGGCGCGGTGGTGATGGCGGCCAGCGACTTCACGCCGATGGGCGCGCTGGCCTGGCCGGGCGAGCGGGCGATCTCGATCCAGCTGCACCCGGAATTCGACCCTGCCTATGCTTGCGCCCTCATCGAGAGTCGGCGCGGCAGTCTCTACGCCGAGGACGAGGCCGACCGGGCGATCGGCAGCTACGGCCAGCCTGACGACCGGGTACGGGTGGGCGGCTGGTTGAAGAATTTTCTGAAGTCCGCAACATAGGCGGTCGCTCGCGAGTTTTACCGAGCGGACCCCGGAGCCGCCATGTCCCGCTGGAGACTGCTGATCGTAATCGCGAGCGCCGCCTCCGCCCTCGCGGTTGGCCTCGGCGCGCAGGCGCGGCCGGAACCGACCACGCTGCTGGAGCTGGTCACCGCCATGGCCGATCCCCTGGGCGCCAACATCGCGATCAACTAGGCCGGCCTACGCCCCGATCGTCATCCAGACCGTGCCGGGCGAGCCCTCGAGCGCCAGGCGGCTGAACCCGTAGGCGTCGTAGAAGCGCTGGGCGCGGAGGTTCTCGACGTCGCAGCCTAGGTGCGCCCGCCCGCCTGCGGCCCACAGCCAGGTGTCGAGCAGGGCCTGGCCCAGGCCCTGGCCCTGCAGGCGCGGCAGCAGGTTGACGTGGAGGTGGGCCGGCGCGGCGGCGACCACGGGATCGGGAATGCGGGAGGGCCGATGGATCTGGAAGGCGCGCAGCTGGTCGGGAGTCCAGGACTCCGGCGGGACGCCGCTGGGCTTTGCGTGGACTTCGCGCAGGCGGGGCCACCAGTCGGCCTCGCACCGGGCCTCGAACGCACGGGTGTCCCTGGAGCCGACGATATAGCCCGCGACCCCGTCAGCGTCCTGGACGACATAGGCCAGTTCCGGCTCCAGCAGCGCGTAGGGCGCGGCATAGATCTCGCCGATGATTCGGGGGTCGGTATAGTGGGCGGTAGCGTCCTCGCCGTGGTCGCCCGTCTGCAGGCAGATGGCGTGCAGCGCGTCGAGGTCGTCAGGATGGAAGGCTCGGATCTGGACCATCGGTCCTAGCGCCACATGACCATGGGCGGCATGGAGGACAGGATCGTCTCGATGTTGCCGCCGGCCTTGAGCCCGAACATGGTGCCGCGGTCGTAGAGCAGGTTAAATTCAACGTAGCGGCCGCGGCGGACGAGCTGCTCCTCGCGGTCGGACTCGGTCCAGGGCTCGCTCATCCGGTGACGCACGATCTTCGGATAGACGTCGAGGAAGGCCTCGCCGATCGCGCGGGTGAAGGCGAAGTCGCGCTCGAAGTCGCCGCTGTTGTGCCGGTCGTAGAAAATTCCGCCGACGCCGCGCGTCTCATTGCGGTGGGGCAGGAAGAAGTACTCGTCGCACCAGGCCTTGTATTTCGGGTGCCACTCCGGATCGAAGGCGTCGCAGGCGGCCTTCAGCTCGGCATGGAAGAGCACGGCGTCGTCAGCCTCCTGGCTGCGCTGCTCGTCCAGCATGGGCGTCAGGTCCGCGCCGCCGCCGAACCAGCTCTCGGCGGTCGACAGGAAGCGGGTGTTCATATGGACGGTGGGGACGCGCGGGGATCGCGGGTGGATGATCAGGCTGATGCTGGCCGAGACGTAGGACGGGTCCTTGTCGGCGCCCGGCATCTGGACGGCCATCTCCGGAGAGAATCGGGCGACGGCGGCGGAGGTGTGGACCCCGGCCTTTTCGAACAGCCGGCCCTTGAAGTGGCCGCCGATCCCGCCGCCGACACCGGTCTCGCGGGTCCAGGGGCGCAGGTCGAAGCGGCCCGGCTCTTCGGGATAGAGTTCCTCGGGCGCCTCGTCCTCGAGCTGTTCAAGCACGGCGACGATCCGCTGCTGCAGTGACTCGAACCATTCCTTCGCGCGTGCGCGGCGATCGAGGATTTCTTGCGGCAGGCTGGTCATGGGGCTGGCTTAGGAAATCCCTCTGTCTGGCGCAACGCCTCGCCTAAGGCCATGGCCGCCGAGGTGGCCAGGTTCAGCGACCGCGCGCCGGGCGCCAGCGGAATGAACAGGCGTGCGTCGGCGGCCCCATGGACCTCTTCAGGCGACCCCGCGCTCTCGCGGCCGAAAAGCAGTATGTCGCCGAGCTGGTAGGCAAACCGGTGGAACGGCTGCGCGCCGCGTGTGGTGAAAAGCAGCAGACGGGCGTTCGTCTGCCGTGCGCCCACAAGAAAATGCGTCCAGCTCGCGTGCCGCGTCACCTCGGCTTTCTGGCCGTAGTCGAGGGCCGCACGGGCGATCGCGCGGTCGGAAAGCGGGAAGCCGCAGGGCTCAATGACGTCGATCGGGACCCCAAGACAGGCCCCGAGTCTCAGAGCCGCGCCGAGGTTTTGCGGAATGTCCGGTTGAAAAAGGGCCAAACGCATTCTAAGCGATCCGCGACGGGTTAGGCTGGGCTCTGATAGACGACTCACGAAAGCGCACGCGCGAAGTCCCGCAGTCGCTTCCGGTAGTTGCGTCCCGTGCTCACCTGCCGTGACTTTAAAGCCCTTACCAGAGCGTCTGGAAGGGTCCAAAGGCTGGGTGTCTCCCTTCTCATCGGGGGACTGAAATGAAGGGTAGCTTTAGGTGGCTGACACCGTCGTGGGCGCGAGTCCCGATCCGCACGTACCGGGCGATGACCCGAATCGTCGCGATTTCATTCATATCGCCGCGGGCGTCGCCGCCGTCGGTCTGGTCGGAGGGCTGGCCTGGCCGTTCCTCGACCAGATGAACCCGGCCGGCGACACCCTGGCCATGGCCTCGATCGAGTTTGACCTCGGCAAGGTCGCCGCCGGTCAGCAGGTCGTGGTGAAGTGGCGCGGCAAGCCGCTCTTCGTCCGCAACCGCACCCCGAAGGAAATCGAAGAGGCCATCAAGGCCGACCACGCCGACCTGCGCGATCCGCAGACCGACGAAGAGCGTCACAAGCCCGGCAAGGCCAACTGGCTGATCCTGATCGGCACCTGCACGCACCTCGGCTGCGTGCCGACGTTCGGCGGCGGTGAGTACGGCGGCTGGTTCTGCCCCTGCCACGGCTCGGTGTACGACACCTCCGGACGCATCCGCAAAGGCCCTGCTCCGAAGAACCTGATGGTTCCGGACTACGCCTTCCTCTCGGACACCAAGGTCAAGATCGGCTGACATAGATGAGCGGACATTCCACATACGAGCCGAAAACCGGCTTCGAGCGCTGGATGGATACGCGGTTGCCCGTGATCCGCCTGGCCTACGACACTGTCGTCACCTTCCCGACCCCGAAGAACCTCAACTACTGGTACACCTTCGGCGGGATCCTGGCGCTGATGCTGGGCATCCAGATCGTCACCGGCATCGTGCTCGCCATGCACTACGTGCCGCACGTCGATTTCGCCTTTAACTCGGTCCAGCGGATCATGCGCGACGTCAACTACGGTTGGCTGATCCGCAACATCCACGCCAACGGCGCGTCGATGTTCTTCCTGGCGGTCTACGTCCACATGTTCCGCGGCCTCTACTACGGCTCCTACAAGGCGCCGCGCGAGGTGCTGTGGATACTGGGCTGCGTGATCTACCTGCTGATGATCATCACGGCGTTCATGGGCTACGTCCTGCCCTGGGGCCAGATGAGCTTCCACGGCGCGGTGGTCATCACCAACCTGATCGGGGCGATCCCGATTGTCGGGCCGTCGATCACCACCTGGCTGTGGGGCGGCTTCGCGGTCGATGACCCGACGCTGAACCGCTTCTTCTCGCTGCACTACCTGCTGCCGTTCATGATCGCGGGCGTCGTCGGCCTGCACATCTGGGCGCTGCACGTGCCGGGGAACAACAACCCGACCGGTGTGGACGTAAAGTCCGCCGAGGACACCGTCCCCTTCCATCCGTACTACACGGTGAAGGACGGCTTCGCGATTTCGATCTTCCTGCTGATGTTCGCCGTGTTCGTCTTCTACATGCCCGACGCGCTGGGCGACGCGGTGAACTATGTGCCGGCCAATCCGCTGGTGACGCCGCCGCACATCGTGCCCGAATGGTACCTGTTGCCGTTCTACGCGATCCTGCGAGCCGTTCCGGACAAGCTGATGGGCGTGATCCTGATGTTCGGCGCCATCGCGTCGCTGTTCGTCCTGCCCTGGCTGGATACGTCCAAGGTGCGCTCTATGCGCTACCGCCCGACCGTTCGGCTGTACTTCTTCATCTTCGTGTTTGTCTGCATTGTGCTGGGCTTCTGCGGCGCCAAGCCGCCGGATAACCCCGTGCTGGGTCACTCGCCTTCGGGCCTGATCCTGCTGGACGCGGACATCAACAGCATCGTCTGGCTGTCGCGGATCTGCGCCCTCTACTACTTCGCCTACTTCTGGGTGATCACGCCGCTGATGGGGCTCACCGAGACCCCGCTGGCGGTGCCGGAGTCGATCTCCTCGCCCGTCCTGTCGCATCCCGCCATCACGCCCGTGGGCGCCGTGGCGTCGCCTGAAAAGAGGGGTTGAGCCTAGATGCTGCGCAAAGGTTTGGCGCTCGCGGCGCTCGGGCTCGCCCTCTTCGCGGGGCCCGTTCTGGCCGCCACGTCGGAAGAAGAACCCAAGGCGGCTGCCTGGTCGTTCGAGGGGCCGTTCGGCAAGTTCGACAAGGCCCAGTTGCAACGGGGCTACAAGGTCTATCGGGAGGTCTGCTCGGCCTGCCACGCCATGGACCTGATGTCCTATCGCAACCTCGGTCAGAAGGGCGGTCCCTTCTATGATCCGAAGTACAAGAATCCCAACGACAACCCCTTCGTGAAGTCGTTGGCCAAGGACATCCAGGTTCCGGACATCGACGCCGAGACCGGCGACGTGATCCGGCGTCCGGCGGGCTCGGCGGACAGGTTCGCCCGCCCGTTCCCGAACGAGCCCGCCGCGCGCGCCTCGAACGGCGGGGCGTTGCCGCCGGACCTTTCAGTGATCGTCAAGGCCCGCGAAGGCGGCGCCCGGTACATCTACTCGATCCTGACCGGGTACCATGACGCGCCCGCCGGCATGAGTGTGCCCACTGGCAAGCACTACAACCCCTACATGGCTGGGGACATGAGCTCGTTCTGGTCGGGCCCCAAGGACAAGGTGCCGGTGGGCGGCTTCATTGCCATGCCGCCGCCGCTTGCGCCCGGCAAGGTGACCTTCGACGACGGCAAGCCCTCGACGGTCGAACAGCAGGCCAGGGATGTGGTCGCGTTCCTCGCCTGGGCCTCGGACCCGAAGATGGAGGAGCGCAAGCAGTTCGGCCTGGGCGCGATGATCTATCTGCTGATCTTCTCGATCCTGCTGTGGTTCAGCTACCGCAAGATCTGGAAGAACATCGGCCACTAGGCCGGACGGCTCAGCCACGTTCGAACAGGGCCCCGGAGCGATCCGGGGCCTTTTTCATGAACAATCCCTAAGTTGCCGCCCAGCCCCCTGGCCGTCATACGGCCCAGCCACGAATGATTACGGGGGGACGCCAGTGCCTATAGCTTCACGCCTGAACGGGCGGGCCATGGCCCTTGGCGGCCTCTACCTCGCGCTCTGGGGCGCCAGCACCGCCTATCTGGCCGCGCGCGGCGCTGACTGGACTTTCCCGATAGTCTCGCTTGGCATCTTCGGTATTGCGCTGTCGGGCCTAGCTTTCGTTCTGACCCGCAAGGCTCGGCCGAGGCCGGTCCCGGTGCGCCGTCCCGGCCTCGAATTGATTGCGGTCCTGGCCTTTCTGACGATCTACGCCGTGGGATTCCTCGGCTGGGGCATGGGCTTGGTGAAGGCGGCGCTGCCGCCTGGCCGCGAGCACGAACTGCTGGTGATGGCGGTGAAACTTCTGGTCCATGTCGTAGCGCCAGCGGTGCTGCTGGCGGCGCTCGGCGCGCAGGTCAGACCGCTGTTCCGGGCCGGAGTCACTCAGCCGGGTTTCTGGCCCCCGCTGATCGTGCTGGGCGCGATCATCCTGGCCCTGCTCTGCGTGGTGAGCCCCAGCCTGAAGCAGATTGCGGGCCTGCACGCCTCCACCGCGACCCTCGCCTGGGCCGCGCCCGCCGCCTTCCTGTGGCTGGCCATCGAGGCCGGGCTTTGCGAGGAGTTCCTGTTCCGCGCCGTACTGCAGTCGCGGCTGACGGCCTTCCTGAGGACCGAGGTGGGCGCCGTAGCCATCGGCTCGCTGCTTTTCGCGCTGGCCCATGCGCCCGGCCTCTATCTGCGGGGCAACATCGAGGTGGATGGATGGTCGACCAACCCGGTGCAGGTCGCCGCCTACACCATCGCCAGCCTGTCGCCGCTGGCGCTGCTGTTCGGGACGCTCTGGGCGCGGACCCGGTCGCTGCTGCTGGTCGTCCTGCTGCACGCCAGCGTCGACGTCCTGCCCAACCTCGCTGAGTTCGTGCGGACCTGGGCGAACTAGGGCGCGGGGGCGAGCCGCAGACGACCCGCGGGGAAGTCGAAGCGCAGGCGGTAGCGCGACAGGAGCGGCGCGCCGAGCTGGCCGGCCAGCGCCGGGTCCTCCGCCCCGATCAGGCCGGAATCCAGGTCCTGGATCACTTCCCCCGCAAAGGAGAGGCTGGCCAGACGGGGCCTGAGGACGCCATACGGATAGATCTCGCGCAGCTTCGCCGCGCCCGGCGCGGCCGCGGTGACATCGCTCAGCCGGATCGCCCGGTCCGCGCCTGTACCGGGCGCGAAGCCGCCGGCCAGGGTCCGCTCGCCATCGGAGACCGTCGCCTTGACCACCGGACGGTCGGCGACCCAGGCCATCGACAGGGTCCGCCTCGCCCGGAACCGCGCCGCATGACCCGGCAGGCTCAGGGCCACCCGGCAGGGCGCGAAGCTCACATCGAGCACATAGGGCCGGAGCACGTCGGCCCCGATCACGCCGGCGATGGGTGTGGGCAGGGCGCCGGTGCGCATGTCCAGGGCGAGCACCGCCACGGGGCGTCTGGCGATCCGCAGGCCTGCCAACCGCACCTCGCCGGTGAGCGCGGTCTCCGCGAAGCCCGCCGTCTGGGCCTGGGTCTCGGCCAACAGGGTGTGGGGAGTGGCGGTGTCGAGGATGAAGTCGCCAGCAACGCCCATCACTGAGGCCGGAACCACCACCACGCCGTTTTCGAACCAGCAGGCGGCCTCGCCCGCGTGCGCCGGCCGGGCGGCCAGCGCCAGAAGGGCGGAGAGGATGAGGGCTGGGCGATTCACGGCGCGGTCACGGGCGCAGCATAACCAAGCCCGTGGCGATCCGCGACGGCCCCTTCCGCCCGCTGAAACCTTCGGTAGGGTCTGTGGCATGACCTACACGCGCGCCTGGCGGAACTTCAAACGAATGCAGGATATGACGGTGGCGGTCGCCAGCCTGATCTATGCGGCCGCGGCGGTGCATGCGTTGAGCGTCCTGCCGGGCGGGCGCGCCGCGGTGCTGGGCTGGACCCTGGGCTGGCCGGCGGTCTGGCTGGTCGGAGTCTACCTGATCTCCATCCTGACGCCGGTCCTGAAGCGTGGCATGGCGCGGTGGGTGTGGATGAGTTTCCAGGCCGGTTTCGGCCAGACCCCGGGCTCGATCCTTGGCGGCGTGGCGCTGCTGCTGGGCGCGGGCGCCTTCATCTACTGGCAGGTGGACCGGGCGGCTCTGGGCCAATCGGGGGCGAACGTGTTTTCCGCCTACGCCGCCGGCATTGGCGTCCTGGCCGCCCAGGCGGTGTTGGCGCGGGCGCTGGAGTCGCTGCCGGAAGTTCGGGTCCACATTGAAGACAAAGCCGCCTAGATCTCGCTGCGGCCGCCGCCGTTGCGGGCGAAGTGCGCGAGGGTGCGGAGCGACGACAGGCGGGCGCTGTCGGGGTGATGCCCGTTGGGCGCCACGAAGGCGTGGCCGGCCTCGTACATGAACACTGGCATGTCCGGGTGCGCCGCGCGGATGGCCTCCACGTCGGCGGGCGGGATCAACTCATCGATCTTGCCCATGTGCAGGATGGTCGGGACCTTGGGCGTCTCGGCCAGATAGTCGATGATGTTGCCGCCATAGTAGGCCGCCGCCGCCGCGAGGCCGTCGCAGCGGGCCGCCGCCAGCCAGGCAGTCGTGCCACCAAAGCAGAAGCCCAGGGTGAAGACCGGCGGCTTCAGCGCGTCGATCGCCGCCTGCACGGCGTCCATCACCTCGGCGCCCCAGCCGGTGCGTTCCCCGAACCCCATCTGGCGGGCCATCAGAGCGGGGTCGGAGTCCCGCTCGGCGAAGCCGGTCTGGAAACGGTCGAACAGGCTCGGGACCAGGGTCTCGTAGCCAAGGTCCGCGTAGCTGTCGGCAAGCTCGCGCAGGTGCGGCGTTACCCCCCAGATCGCGTGCAGGATGACCAGTCCCCCGCGGCGGGCGTCGCTGACGCCAGCGTGGTAGGCGGCGTACGTGAAGCCGTCCCGGACGCTGTTCAGCTGGACGGTCCCGCCCATGCCGGTCAGGCCCTGTCGAACAACTCGAGGGTGCGGTGGCGGGCGAGGTCGGCGGCCTCGGCGTTGTAACGTTCAGGGCTCTGGTTGTTGAACCCGTGGCCGGCGCCTTCGTAGATGTAGACCGGGACGGCGGGGTTCGCGGCGGCCACGGCCTCGGCGACCTCGTCGGCGGGGATGCCGGGGTCGGTGCGGCCGAGATGGATGATCACCGGGCAGAGCGGCTGCAGGCCCGCGTTGGCCTTCACCAGGCTGCCGTAATAGCTGGACGAGGCCGCGATGCCCTCGAGCTTGCCGGCCGCCAGCCAGGCGAGCGAGCCGCCGTAGCAGTACCCGACAACGCAGACCTTATCGCCTCGGGTCTTCAGGAAGTCGCGGGCTGCGGCCAGGTCGCCAAGGGCCTGCTCCATCGGGGTGCCCATGGCGTGCGCGATGCCGGCCTTCAGGCCGTCCGGATCGTGGCCGGCGGTGAAGCCGGGCTCGCGTCGGTCGTAGAGTGAGGGCGCAATGGCCTCGTAGCCCATCTTGGCCCAGCGTTCGACGTCGGCGCGGACGTGCCTGTCGATGCCAAAGATCTCCTGGATCACGATCACCCCGCCCTTGCGCGGCGTGAAGGCTGGCTCGTGATAGGCGGCGAATTCAAAGCCGTCGGCGCCGGCCAGTTTGATCGTCTCGGCCATCTTCGGACCCTCCCTAGACGTTGAAGCGGAAGTTCAGCACGTCTCCGTCCTGGACGACATACTCCTTGCCCTCCTGGCGGAATTTCCCGGCCTCTCGCGCGCCAGCCTCGCCCTTCAGGCGGACGTAGTCGTCGTAGGCGATGGTCTCGGCGCGGATGAAACCCTTTTCGAAGTCGGTGTGGATCACGCCGGCCGCCTGCGGGGCGGTGTCGCCCTTGTGGATGGTCCAGGCGCGGGCCTCCTTGGGGCCGACCGTGAAATAGGTCTGCAGCCCGAGCAGGTGGTAAGCCTCGCGGATAAGTTTGTTCAGGCCCGGCTCGGCAAGGCCGAGGGTTTCCAGAAACTCCCCGCGCTCGGCCGCGTCCAGCATGGCGATCTCGCTCTCGATCTGGGCTGAGATGGCCACGTGGTCTGCGCCGTCGCGGGCCGCGCGCTCGGCGACCAACCGGGACATGTCGTTGCCGTCGGCCGCGGAGGCCTCATCGACGTTGGAGACATAGAGGGCCGGCTTGGAGGTCAGCAGCTGGAGCATGCGCCAGGCCTTGTCGTCCTCGGCGGCGACCTTGGCCTTGCGGGCCGGGCGGCCGGCGTTGAGTTCGGTCAGCGCCAGGTGAACCAGGCTCAGCGTCTGGATCGAGTCCTTGTCGCCGGTCTTGGCGCGCTTCTCGAGGTTGCTGACGCGCTTTTCCAGGCTCTCAAGGTCGGCCAGCATCAGCTCGGTCTCGATGGTTTCCAGATCGGAGAGCGGGTCTACTTTCCCTTCAACGTGGGTGATGTCGTCGTCGATGAAGCAGCGGGCCACGAAGGCCACGGCGTCGCAGTCGCGGATGTTGGCCAGGAACTGGTTGCCAAGACCCTCGCCTTTCGAGGCGCCGCGCACCAAGCCTGCGATGTCCACGAAATTGATCCGCGAGGGAATGATCTCCTTCGACGGAATGATCTGGGCCAGCGCCTCGAGGCGCGGTTCCGGCACCGCCACGTCGCCGGTGTTGGGCTCGATTGTACAGAACGGATAGTTGGCGGCCTGGGCCGCCGCCGTCTGGGTCAGCGCGTTGAAAAGGGTCGATTTGCCGACATTGGGCAGGCCGACGATGGCGACTTTGAGGGCCATGGGGTCTTATCGATTCCTTTGATCACTCGCCCCGCGCGGCTTTGCGCGGGTCGGCTTTTTCAGCGGGTGCGAGGCGCATGACCTCGGTCTGGTACTTCTCGTCCTCGCCGGCGGCGAGCATTGGGGCGGCGTCGGCCACCGCCTGGATCAGCGGTTCAACCCACTTCAGGTCCGCCTTGTGGAAGTCCGACAGCACGTGGCCGTGCACAAGGGCCTTGTCGCCGGGGTGACCCGTGCCGAGGCGCGCGCGACGGAAGTAGGGGCCGACCTGGGCGGCGATCGAGCGCACGCCGTTGTTGCCGGCCGCGCCGCCGCCGGCCTTCATCCGGAAGCGGCCGGGGGCCAGGTCGATCTCGTCGTAGAAGACCACCAGCTCGGCGGGATCAAGCTTGAAGAAGTGGAGCGCTTCGCCGACCGCGCGGCCGGCTTCGTTGTAGAAGGTCTGCGGCTTCAGGATCAGCGCCTTGACCGGACCCGCGGGAGTGTCGATCGAGCCTTCGCGCACGAAGCTGCGGAACTTGACGCGCGGGGCGGAGAAGTTCCATCGCCGCGCAATCTCGTCCACGGCCATGAAGCCGATGTTGTGGCGGTTCTTTGCGTAGTCGGCCCCGGGATTCCCGAGGCCCGCGATGAGCAGCATCGTCTCGCTCCGGCCGCGTCTTCAGGCGAAGTGGGAACCGGTTCTCCGCCTTCAAAGCGGATCCGGGAAAAGCCCCGGAGCTGCGAGACTAGGCCTCGCCGCTCTTTTCGGCTTCCGCTTCCGCGGCCGATTCGGCAGCTGCGCCCTCGGCGACGGCGGCGTCAGCGGCATCGTCGCTATCCGACTGCGACGAGGCGCCGGAGATGGTGACGATCACGGTGGCCGGATCGATGGCGGCTTCAACGCCCTTCGGGAAGGTCAGGTCCGAAACGTGGACCGCGCCGCCAATATCGATGGCAACGAGGTCGACGATCAGCTCTTCGGGGATCTGGTTGGCCGGGCAGGAGACCAGCACATCGTGGAACACGACGTTGAGGGTGCCGCCACGCTTCAGGCCCACCGAAGTGTCCTGATTCGCGAAGTGGACGGGCACGCCGATCTTGATCATCTGGTTGGCAGCGACGCGGTAGAGGTCGAAGTGCGTCGGCTCGTCCGTCACCGGATGCATGTCGACGGCCTTGGCGATGACCGATTGGGTCTCAGAGCCATGCTTCAGGGTCACCAGGTGGCCCAGGAGCTTGCCGGTGAACAGCGCCTTGCGGAATTCGTTGGCCTTCACCGAAATGGCCACGGGACCCTGCTCGCCGCCATACAGAACGCCGGGGACCAGGCCCGCACGCCGGGCGACACGGGCGCCGCCGGTGCCGGTCTTCTCGCGGACTTCAACGTTCAAAACGATATCGGCCATGGCCATGCCTCAAAACGAAACCGCCGCGCGAGCCGCGCGGCGACGGTAGTTGCGACCGCTATTGGTCGAAAGGGTGCGCGTAGATACACAAAAGCCCCGCCCCGCGCAACGGGGCGGGGGCTTTAATCCTCAGCGCTTCTTCGGCTTGGCCTTGCTGGCCTTCGCCTTGACGGGAACGAGCTCGGACTCCGGAATGTTGGCCAGCTTCACGTCGGCCGGGCTGCCGGGAACGCCCGCGCCCTGCATCAGGCACGAGCCGGTATCCATCAGCACGTGCTGGCCGAGACAGAAGACGTCCTCATAGTGCGGCCGCGACACCGCTAGGCACTGATAGAGGTTGAGCTTGGACAGGTTGAGGCAGGTGGCCCCGCGCAGGTCGGCGAGGATGGGATTTACCTGGGCCATCGAGGCGTCGTCGGCGTAGCCCAGGGCGGCCAGGGCGGCGACGGCAAGACTGCGGATCACCAGCGGGGTGTAGGGCGGCGCGGCGCTCATGCCGTTAAGGCCCATGGGGGTGGAGCCGGTGACCGCCAGCTGCAGGCGGGCGGTCTCGGCAGTCTCGCCCATCAGCGGCGTCGTGGAGAGTTGCTTGGCGAGCGCCAGGCGGCTGTCACGCCCGGCGACATCAGCCTTGGACCATGGGGCGTGCTGCACGTCGTAGGCGGCCTGTTTCACCGACTTGCCCAGTTCGAGCAGGCGACGGCCGTCGTCGCCAAGCGCGGTCATCACCAGGCCCGCCGCGCCGGCGGAGCCCGAGAAGCCGACCGCATAGGCCGGGTCCTTCATGATCTCATAGGCAATGGTGCGGCGCTGATCGGAGTCGGCGGCGTATTTGCGCACGCCGGCCACGAACGCAGGATCCTGCAGTGCCACCACCGCGCCATAGGCGATGGCGCCGCGCAGCAGCTGCCCGGGCTCATAGGCCACGCCTGTCCTCAGCCCCTGGGCGACCGAATCACCGTCGACGAAGGCCGGGCTGATGTAGGCGGTTCGGGCGATGTAGGCGCGGTAGGCGCTGGCCTGTTCGATGACCCGCGGCGAGAGGCTGACCGAGGGCGGCGCCGGCGGCGGAGGGGTGATTATCTGCGGCGGCGCCGGTTGGGCGCAGCCGGCTAGGGAGGCGCCCAGCACGAGGGCGCTCAGCACCGCGGCCCGGCGAAGCGATGTAGCAAAGATCATCAGGAAGCTTTCCCCTTGGTCGTCTGGACACAAGTTAGCGTACGTCCCCCGACAAGATTATGGCTCGCACGGTAAACCGCCGCTGAGCAAGCGTGGCCATAGGCATCGGCCACCTCTTTTTGGCAGCCTAGTCGAAGAGCTTGGAGACGCTCTCTTCGTTGGCGATGCGCCGGATCGCCTCGCCGAGCAGCCGGTCGCAGCTCACATATCGGATCTTTCCGCCGTCCATAGCGCGGTCAGGCGGGGAGATAGAGTCGGTCATCACCAGCTCTTTCAGGATCGAGTTGTTCACCCGCTCGACCGCAGCGCCGGAGAGCACGCCGTGTGTGACATAGGCCGAGACCTCGGAGGCGCCGTTGTCGACCAGGGCCTGAGCGGCGTTGGTGAGCGTGCCGCCCCCGTCGATCATGTCGTCGAACAGAATGCAGCGGCGCCCTGCGACGTCGCCGATGATGTTGGCTACCTCGCTCATGCCAGGCCCCGAACGGCGCTTGTCGACGATGGCGAGTTCGGCGTTTAGCCGGGTGGCGACGGCCAGGGCGCGGACCACACCGCCGACGTCCGGCGAGACGATCATCAGCTCGTTGGTCTTCTTGTGGTTCGACTTGATGTCCGCGGCCAGCAGCGGCGCGGACAACAGGTTGTCGGTAGGGATGTCGAAGAACCCCTGAATCTGGCCGGAGTGCAGATCCATTGTCAGGACCCGATCGGCGCCGGCGCGGGTGATCAGGTTGGCGACCAGCTTGGCCGAAATCGGCGTGCGCCCGCCGGTCTTGCGGTCCTGCCGGGCGTAGCCGAAGTAGGGCATGACCGCCGTGATCCGCTTGGCCGAGGCGCGTTTCAGCGCGTCGATGCAGATCAAGAGTTCCATCAGGTTGTCGTTGGCCGGGTAGCTGGTGGACTGGATCACGAAGACGTCCTCGCCGCGGACGTTTTCGTCGATGGTCACCCAGACCTCGTTGTCAGCGAAGCGCTTCACTTGCGCCTTGGTCAGGGGCAGGTCGAGGTGCGAGGCGACAGCTTCCGCCAGCGTACGATTGGAGTTGCCGGCCAGCAGCTTCATAGGCGCCCCACAGGTCTTCGCTATGGGCGGGCCTTGTAGCAGGCGCCGGAGAGTCGGCAAGGCGCCGCGCTAGGGTTCCAGCATGATCGCGCTCAGCAGGCGGCCATAGTCGGGTTCGCCCTGCTTGAAGGCGCGGCGGTTGGAGAAGAACAGCTCCGGCTCAGCGCAGGTATCGCGGCCGACCCACTCGCAGGTCTCGACGCCGGCGGCCTTCAGGCGGGCGAGCACGAAGCCCGGCAGGTCGAACATGCGTTTGTCGTCGGCGGCGCCCGGCATGAAGAACCGCGCGTAGTTGGGGTTGGCCTGCGCGAAACGCTCCAGGAATTCCACGCCGACTTCGTACGAGCCGGGGCCGATGCAGGGGCCAATAGCGGCGCGCAGGCGGCCTCTGTCGGCGCCGAGATCGACCATGCGATTGACGGCGGCCTCTACGACGCCGGTGAGGG